>NZ_JPJG01000053.1 GCF_000765235.1 Oscillibacter sp. ER4
AAATCTCACCCCGCCGCAGTCCAGTCATAAGCTCGGTGTAGAAGAACTCATACCAGACCTCGTCCTGTCGAATCGTCCCCATGAAGGTGTCCAGCTCCTGCTCGTTCAGGATGCGCTTGGGCTTGTAGTTTGGCCTGGGGGCCGTCGGCCCCTCAGTGGGATTCTTCGGAATGATATGCGCCTGCACCGCGTCCTTCATGGCACCATGGAGCATGGTGTGGATGTGGTTGACGGTGGCGTCGGAGAGCTCATTTCCATCCTCGGTATGCTCATGGATACGCCCCTCTTTTTTCAGACGGCGGTACATCCGCTGGATGTCCTGACCGGTGATGAGGGACATCTGCTTGTGGCCCAGCTGTGGCTTGATGTAACAGTCGATAAACTGACGGTAGGATTTCATGGTGCTGGGACGGATAGTGCCTTCCTTGTACTCCTCCAGCCAGATATCCAGCCATTCGCCCAGCGTCATGCGGCTGTCCTCGGTCAGTTCCACATCCTGGTAGCGCTCAATACTCTGATGGAGCTTGTCCGTCAGCTCCTTTTGGGTGTTTGCGTAATCGTGATGGAAGATGGGGTCACCGTTTTTCTTGTGGCCCACCACGATGCGGCCTTCCCAGCGACCGTCATCGCGTTTGCGCACCATGCCGTCACCGGACGGCCTGCGCTTTGCCATTAGTCATCCCTCCTTAAGTCTGCAAGCTGCCCCATTCTGCGCTCTTCTTCCTCAGCGAAGGAGTAGGGCGGCTCTATGTTCAATTCACTGATAATGCCCCACGCCAGACGGAAGCCTGCCGTAAAGCTGGCGAGAGAGATCTCGTCCCGCAGCTCTGCTTCCAGGTCTACCAGCTTTAGCAGCTTACGCCGCTCATCTTTGGGCCTGTCCTCCGTCAGTTCCCGGTGGAGCTCATTAAGTTCCTGCCGCAGTTCCGGGAAGTCCGGTTCTTTGAAGAATTGCCGCTGCAGTCCTCTCATGTATTCGTACATCAAATCGCCTCCTGTCAGCGACACACCATACCGCAATTACGAAGCAATAGCTATGTGTCGGGGCAAGTGTTATCAGAAAGTTATCAATTCACACATAGGGGTTGTGCGTTCCGGGCTTGCCCACGAACATATAGCAGAATGCTTTTCCGTTGCTCACGGTGATGCCGACGCCGACGGTATCGCAGTCCGGGTCGATCATTGTTGCCAGGTGGCCGGGGGAGTTCTCCCAGTTTGCCACAGCCTTTTCAGGAATTTTTTCAAGACTCGTGACAGTGAACACCGTCAGGTTGGAACCGAAGCCGTGGGGGTATCCGGATGCCGCCACGGCTTCACATTCCGCCCGGTTATGGTGCGAAGTGAACATTTGCGTGGAGCAATCCTGCGCGGCATCCATCAGAGCCTGGGCGGTTACCAATGCCGCTGCGCCATGCTCTTTGCGTACCTGATTGATGAGCCGTACCATCTCCTCGCGGAGTTCCTGGTTTGTAGGAGAGACGGATGTTTCTTGTAAAGGTGCCGTGCCGGTATACGGAGAAGCGCTGTCCACCCGAACGCCGTCTTGCCAATACACGTTGAAGCCCACTGCCTGCCCGATGTCCCGGAGCTTGACGAAGTTGTTGCCATGGATGTTGTAAGCCTCCATCTGCACCTGCACTCCGTTTACGAAGATGGGTTGCCAGGACGGTTCCGCGACCGTCCCGGCTGCCGCCGCTCCGCCGCCATGGCAGAGCAGTGTTCCCACAAAAATTCCTGTTGTCATCAGCATGATTTCTTTTTTCATGGTCTGCCGCCTCCTTCTTTAGCCACACACAATACCGCAAAGTATTTTGAATAGCTAGTTCTATAAGTACCAAATCCAAAGGCGAAGAACTGACGGTTCAGGAAATCAGGTCACAGAATCGAAGCGCATCCCGGAAGGAGATTTGGCCGTTGGTCTTCTTGGTATCCTGGACGCATTTGGCACGGAGCCGCTCAATCGTTTCGTTGTCCATTGCAGTATCGGCTGCGATGATGCGGCCCATCATGCTGACCTCCACCACCAGCCGGAACAGCAATTGTTCCTGCCGGGAACCGATACAATATTTTTGTATCTGCTTCAGGGCCTCCTTGTCGATTCACAGCGCAGGGTGGATTTTTCCCTTTTCAACATTCATAACATCCTGTTTCAGTGGTCATAACACACTGTTTTTCCTTGCTGTTTCGGGATTTTGTGGCCTACACGACACAATTTGGCCATTTAAAGCCTCGCCGCAACCCACTTTTGGTACTGAACAAACGCCCGCACTGCGGGCGTTTGTGGCTGCGCGGGGGTCATTACGACCCACGCGCTTTCTCCTGCTTTGTTTTTTCGCCTAAAAACCGCCCTCTGTTCAGGCGACGATTCCCCGACAAACCGCCTGTGCTGGTCGCTCGCCCTTCGGGTGTCCACGGATGCCGCCTGGCCCCTTGCGAGGCCACACAGCGGCTCACAGGGGCAAACGCGGGGCGTTCAGCCCGCTGATTGCAGGATGTCCGGCGGAGAGAGTACCCGGAAGAAATCTTCCAGTCCGGATACCTGATGTGTTTGCAGCATTTCCCGATACAGGAAGAGGCGGAACACGGCGGAACGATATTTGGCATAGATAGTTGCCCTCCCATCTTTTGCGAAGGATCGCTGCTCGTCAGTGAGGCTGCCACACCGTTCATCGCAGAGGAAAAGCATCACCGCCGATTTATCTATTGGCGTGTCGTGGGTCTCGTTCCAACGGTTGAGAATGTAGTGCTTGGCATCCAGTGTGCGCCGGACTGACAGCGTGGGTTCCTGTGAAATAATCTCATCCATGATTGACGCCCACATCATTCCGCACCCCCCTTCTGCGCATTCTGTTCCTTACGCTTTTCCGCTCGCTGCCGTTCTTGAGCCCGCTCTGCGGCATTGAATTGACGCTCATAAAACTGCTCAATGGAGAACTGGATAGGGAGGATCGTGTAGCGGAGGCTTCCGTTGCGTTTGCGCCCATCTACTGTGGTGATGGAGGTCGGTTCCGTTTGGATGAGCCTTCGCTCCTCCAGCTCTGCCACATATTTTCGAACCGTGTTCTTGCTCATCCCCACCGCACTGCCAATGGTACCGTAGCTGGGATAGCACTGGTAGGTGGTACGGTCCTCAATGCGGAGCAGGTATCCGTAGACTGCGATGGCTCCCGGGGACAGGCCCAGCTGATAAATTTCATTGGGCAAAGGGAAATAATTCTTGATAGGATCACACGTTGTCCAGTTCTTTTTCTTCATTTGGCACCTCTCATCTGCTCCTCCACCCACTGCTGGAACTTTTCTTTAGGAACTACGATGCGGTTGCCGATGCGCAGAGAAGGGAAGCCTTTTTCGTGCATCAGCTCGTAGGCAGTGGAAGGTGACACACCTAATGTTTTGGCTACGATTTCCGCGTTGAGGAACAGCGGAAGCTCTTCAAAATTCTTGTACATGGATCTTCTCATGTTTTTAACCTCCTTGATAAAAGGTTGGTGACCAAATTAATTTCAACTCATTTCAGCCGATAGAAACTTGCGATTTGTACGGGTAGCTTTATAAAAATCGCGGTATGAATTTCAAATTGAACACCTCCAGTGCCAACTATATCCGAGATTTTGAGCGTTTCTTTGTTTACAGCGTCGCAGGAATTGACCGTCCTATAGATGCCATTCCGCCAGTATTTCTCCCCTCATACCCTCAAAGGAAATTACTCCTATTTGACATAATTTCGACATAAAAAAGGGAGCCTGCCGTATTCGGCAGGCTCCTAGGTGCCTGTTATTTAGTTAAACATTATGTCGTGCGAATCCGTTTTTTACCTTGTGCTTCATCCCGTTCTTTCAGTTCGTGGGCTAATGCGGTGAAAAATTTCTTTTGCAAATAGTCGACGCTGCCGCGGTTGAGGCCGTGAGCTTGTGCGTATTTGCGGATGGACAAGCCTGTCACAAACCGTTCCTCAAAGTAGCCTTCATAATCCTGCAACACTGTTTTCAGACAGTGCTTCAAGAAAATCAGATCCTCTTTGAGTGACCGAAAGTCCTCTTTGGATATTCCGATGTAGTCCTTCTCTGCCATACAGAGCTGGTATTTCCGCAGGAGAAAGCCATGCTGCTCACACAGACTTTTTGCGTATTCGTAGTAAGTGGAGAAGTGTGGTTGATACCACTTATCGTACTCATTTTTTGAGCGGAAGGATTCTTTTCGTATGGGGCCACGGAAACCCTCCGCCCTATAATCTTCGATTGTGGAATCGCGGATCTTCATTTGAGTCTGACGCTTGAATTTTGCCTGGCGCTTGCCGCCGACTACCACATATTCGCAGAAGGATTTTTTGCTCATGGTGAAGTATTTGTGAGTTTCCGAGTAGGTGAATGGCGTCCAGATTACGATATCCTCACCGCTGTCTGCGTCCTTTGCCATGGAGACTACGTAAATCAGTTTTCCGTCATACCGCTGGTAGTACCCGGCGTAAATTCGCCTGTCCGCCATCCTATCGCCTCCGTACAGTTTCTTTTGCTCAGTATATAGTCAGAGAATACAATTGTAAATGGTACGGCCCCTGCAGTAAAGCAGGCATGTTGTGAGAAGAGGGACATACTTCGATTAACAATTAACGAAGCCTGCCGTAATCACCGCACCAGCCGCACTCCCACTGGTTACCTCGCACGTTGGCCTGCGCTCCGCAGTTTGGGCAGCGAATTGTGCGAGGCTGAGATGTGGAAGTATTGGCCGGCTTGTCCTTATTCTTGGTATCACCCTTATCTTGGGAAGTATTGTTCGATGTTCCTTTTATAGACCGAACGAGTGAAAAGCAGAACGGTGCGGTTACGATATCAAATACTAGGGCTGCAAAGAATCCCAGGAATACGGCGAATTCCCCGGCCTTGATCCCGGCGGAGATGAGGATGTAGTTTACATAGAGAAAAACAAAACAAAGCACAATTCTGAAAATAGTCATTGTTCTTACCCTTTTGATTCAGCAGACAAATACAGTTTGGAAACAGAGTCAATGTGCCGTTTCATGCCTGATACGACTTCTGTCGGTCCAACGATTTGAGCACTTTTTCCAAATCCTAGCATCCAGGCGAAAAATTGCGGACTGACGATCACATCCGTCCGGACGGTGAAGTGGTCCGGTTCGTCCGGAACGATAAAGACATCCCGACCCAGCCGATCCAAAACGGCGCCGACCAGATGGTTTTCAAACCGGAGAACCACATGTTCCTCCGTTCCAGTGAACATGCCAAAGGTTTTCCGGGCGTAGATCGCCATGTCCAGTGCTTGATAGGCTTTCAGGCCGTCGCGATCTTCCTCCAAGATGGAGATCTTCTCCATCTTATCCACGCGGTAGTGCTTGATCATGGCAGCATCTGAGTCGTAGGCGACCATGAAGTAATTTTCATCATCCCAGGTCAGAGCGAAGGGACTGACCACGTAGTATGCTCCGTTTCTGCGATACTGGCGTTCCTTCTGGACGTTGTACTCGAAGTAGAGAAAACGGATCTTCCTGTTCTTCGATATGCCGTTGTGAATCTCATCTACGTTGTAGTAGATGGATTCATTCATGGTCTTGATCCGGTTTTTCTCGAATACCTGACGATTCAGGAGTTGGGCCTCATGAATGCTGGCCAGCGTCTCGATCTTCTTGATCAGCGTGGCCGTTTTCTTGTGGGTGATGAACTTGGAAGACTGGACGCTGTCCACCAGCAGTTTCAGCTCCGGAAGTTCAAAATTCCGATGGGCAACATAATACCCGACTGAACTATGGATGCCGTCAAATCGTAAAAACTTGCGATTGACTCTTGAAAATTATGATAAAATCTGCTAATCTAAGCTTTCAGTGAGTTATATCAGAGGGAGGGCGTAATCATGGCAGTTTCGTATAATAAACTCTGGAAACTACTGATTGATAAAAAAGTCAGCACTCCTGATTTGCGAAAAGCAGCAGCTATAGCGCCAAATACGATGACAAAGTTGCGAAGAGACGAAAATGTCAATCTATCCATTCTCGGCCGTATATGTGAAGTTCTCCATTGCGACTATGGTGACATCATGTCTTATGTATCTGAAAGTACTCCTCCCGAAGAAGCCCCAAAATGACTTGACTTTATCAGGATTCAGAGTGATAGATAACACGATTATTTTCGGATACTAGCGTATCGGCTACGAAGGAGGGATTGCTATTAATACCTATAAGGTCGTGGACCTATTCTCCGGGGCGGGCGGTCTCAGCCTTGGTTTTTCTCAAACTGGTCGGTTTTCCATAGTTGCTGCGGCGGAGAACAATTCGAATGCCAGAAAGACATATTTGAGAAATCACAAAAATACCAGACTGTATTCTGATGTCAGGACAATTGACTATCAAGAATTATTAGAGTCTTTGGGAGATATCGACGTTGTCATCGGAGGTCCTCCGTGTCAGGGGTTCTCTAATGCAAACCGTCAGCATACTACTATCGTCAGCATGAATAATCATCTTGTGAAGGAGTATGTTCGTGCCATCTGTGAATTAAAACCGAAAGCATTTGTAATGGAGAATGTGGCAATGCTACGTTCGCATCTGCATAGGTTTATTGTCGATGAAAACGATCTCCTGGATCAACGGGTCATGGATCTTGATATGCAGGAAGATAAAATAGAACTTCTTCCGGAATCAGCATCGTTTCCTGAGGCGCTTGAATTTGCGAAACAACTGCAAAATGTGATTTCCTACGCCTGGACAGAGGAATTTTATAAAATCATCAACCTACTATATCGCAATAGAATAAATCCACCGAAATTTGCAAAGGCTGTGGGCAAGTATAAGAAAACACTGATTTCAAAGCTTTCCGTACTAAAAGGCGGAACTGAAGAAGAGAATCCGTCTCTTGTTCAGCTTTGGGATGCTACGATGGCAACAAGCATCCTCAAATATATTGAGAATGATGGGACAGACAATTTTGCGGGCCTTATTAGAGACATTGAAAAAGCCCTGATGTTGCAACGAATGCTAAGTCGGATGCAAGAAATCAACGAGAACAATATTCATGTGTTTAGATATGAACTTGACCGTGGTAGCGTGGTAGCTGTTGTTAAGTCATATGCAGTTCTTGATTATATCAAGGGAATACTTGAGAATGCTCCTTATAATTATCGACTTGAGCCAAAGGTCCTGAATGCCATCGATTATGGTGCACCGCAACGGCGAGAGAGATTTATAATTGTCGGTATTTCCGCTGAAATGGCTGGAGAATACATTCTTCCAAAAGCTGAATTTACTGATAATTATCGGACTGTGTATGATGCGATATCCGATTTACAGGATATACCTGTTTCGACAGAAGTAGCTGCAAAACCCATAGTACTAGGTGAATGTCCTGCACTGACAGAACTAGGTCGACAGTTACGCGGGAAAATACTCTATAATCATGTCTGTACGGCAACCAAGGAAACTGCACAGAAAAGATTTGAAGCATTGAAGGAAGGACAAAACTTCCATGACCTAGATCCTTCGCTGAAAACAACCTACAGTAATGCTGATAGGACGCAGAATACAATTTACATGAGGCTACGTTATAACGAACCGTCTGGCACAGTGGTAAATGTGAGAAAATCTATGTGGATTCATCCGGAACTTGACCGTGCCATATCAATTAGAGAGGCTGCGCGGCTACAGACTTTTCCGGACACTTTCGTTTTTGAAGGCACAAAGGATTCACAATATCAGCAAGTTGGTAATGCAGTTCCACCAATACTAGCAAAAGCAATTGCTAAGAGCCTGTTGCCCATACTTGATTCCAACTGTAAAGATGAGAACTAAGAAATGCCGGAATGGTTTATGCGACCATTTCGGCATTTCATTTATTATGCAGATGCTCCTACCACCACATTGGCAGTATCAGCCTTCGCAATTTCACGTGCTTTTTCCAGAATCTTATCATGGATTCTTTCAGCCGGAAGGCAATCAAGAATATAGATGCCCCCAAGCAGGTTGAGATATTTTGAGAGTTCGCCAACCGTGTCCGTATTGATGTTCAAGCCTTCGTTCCGTGCATCGAGAACTGCCCCCAGGAAAGAACGGATAATCATCGGATTATTCGATGTATTACGTTCAAGAATGTGCATAATGTAGTCAGAATTCTCACATACCAGTTTTGTAAGTTCATATGGATCAGTCCTGGTTTCATCGTAGGTGAGCCGTCCAATCCACCATAATCTGGAAAGCGCATTTCTCGTCAAAGAACGGCGGGGACCATACCCGAAGAAGTAGTGTTGAAGAATGTTTGCTGGAGTTGCCTTTTTGCAAATATCCCATCTGTACTGAACATACTTCCAAAATGGCCCTAAGCATAGGCCTGCCCATAAGCGTTCATCCGAAGCTTGTGAATCGGACAGAAACTTTAGGTTTTCATATACTTTTTGGGCATTCGATGCCTCGGTGAAAAACGGCTTATCAGCGGTCATATCAAGTGCAAAGTCCGGAATTTCACCGTATTTCGTATTTAAAAACAGCGCGTTGTCAAATTCTCTTTCAAGCCAAGCGGAGGAATCAAACTTAAAATTCTCCGCCCAGGAGTTTAGATTAGCCTTTATGGCATCGAGACCATCATAGCTTACAAACTGTAGCTTCATTCGTCATCGCCTCCTGTCATCCCAAAACTACTTGTAAGCATATGGAAAGCATCAGAAATTGGGTCATTAATAAGTTTCTGAGCGAGTTCGAGAGTATTCTGGTTGTTGAAGTCTGCGCTTTCAATATCACAGTCAAATTGCGACAAAAGTGCCCTCTTTATTGTCTTGTACCACAGATTGTCTCGGTTCTCAATTCGCTCTTCTATGGATAGCATCTTCATATCAGCAAGAACGTAAGTAAGAGCGGGTATGATTGTCAGAGAATTCAAGATAGATTGAGCCTGCGGTGTGCTACACAAGGATTTATAGCTATAGTAATCCTCAAGCGGAAGCTTAATGATAATTTTTCTGCCTGAATAATCTACCAGCATCTGTCTGCAGGTGGCATCTGCGTTTCGTATGATGCTAAATACCGATGGGGTGTTGGCCAAATCATCGATATCCTTGCTGATATCGGCGGTCACCATGCGGCCGACAGCCATCACGCAACCCATCTCTACACTGAAGGTTTGCCCTTCGTAATCGTCATGAAACTCCTGAGCGGTATATGCTGGAATATCTTCCACGGCAACAATGAAAGGACAAATCTGCAATTTGCCACTTACAGTCTTGTTGGAGAGCAAATAACTATCGTCAATCTTGTTGGTAATAAGTACCTGCCTAAAGCCTGTCTGAGCACATTCCATGTGATATACATATTTTGCTTTCCCCTCCTGGATGAGGGCCTTAAGGGAGGGGCTTGTAAGCGTAGCCAAGAAATGAACTCTAATGCCTTTGCGGCCGGCGATGCCTGCACCGGCTGCGGTCAGTGTGCCAGGCTCTGCCCAACCAACAACATCACGATCCAAAACGGCAAGCCTGTCTGGGGCGGCGACTGCACCCACTGCATGTCGTGCATCTGCCGCTGCCCTGTGGAAGCCATCGAGTACGGCAAAAAGAGCCTTGGCAAGCCCAGGTATCATTTTGAGGCGCTTTAAAAAGGGGAAAAAGTCCATCGCACGGTATCCCAGAAGATGCTGACCGCTCTGTAAGCAGTGACTATCGATACAGGATTTTACAGGAAGTTTTATTGGACACTTATTTTAATATCCTGCTTCCTGTAAGGAGGTATTTGTATGCTGCATTTTTTGCTTGGCTTATTTTTTTGGATTTTTCCGGAGTTTGATTTTTAGAAACAAATATTGAAAATCGAGGTGGGTAATGTGTTTTTTGATCAAATAAAAGCTATGTCCTTTGAAGAAATCCGGGATCGATATACGGAATACTTAAAAGCACAGGATTTATCTCCACTCACTGTCCAAACATCTCGGTCAGATGCATTTTATTTGCTGCGCCATGATGAGTCTCTGGATTTTTGGGCGATGCTTCAATCCGAAAATTTTGAAACGGAAGCGATTTCCCATTTACAGGCCGTTTTAAGCGCGAAATCGAAAGGCAATATCGCTTCAAGCATTAACAGTTATATGGCACAGTTGCGACGGTTTAGACGATTTCTCTACTCGGATGGAGAGATCCCTGAAATCCCCAAGAAGCACGCAGACCAAAAAGAAAAGAGCGGAAAGGCAAAAACTGTATATGCTGGTATTCCCACTCCCAGTGTTCAGGCGGTAATGCATTATCAGATATCCTGGGAAGAACTGGATTCTTACAGAGAGCAAGAACGTGCGCTGAATCGTTTGTTTTTTGATTTGGCACCAGAGAACAAAGATATTGCGGATATTCTCCTCAAGGTGACTACGCTTAATCAATTTTACAGCACCAACATCTTCTCTATTTATCCTGTTGCCGAACATATTAAGGCTTTAGATATTGATATGCGCTTGAAGGCAGGCGACGAGTCGCTTGTTGATGATATAAGGATAGTAGAGTTCAATGGAAAGAAAAAGAGCCTGTATTCCTTTGCCAGCAAATACTGCAGTCACCACAACCCTGATGCATACCCGATTTATGATAGCTATGTAGATGAGGTGCTTCGGTATTTCCGTAACAGCGACTGTTTTACTAGCTTCCGCACAGAAGAATTAAAGGATTACAAGAGATTCAAAGAGATACTGATGGCCTTCCGAACCTATTACGGCTTAGCGCAGTTTTCTCTGAAAGAAATTGATAAATACTTATGGCAGTTTGGAAAAGAGTATTTTCCTAAAAAGTACCATAGTAGAAAACGGGAAGAGACGAAGTGAATCGTTCCTTAACAATCCCGCTTCCTTGTTTAATGCTATGAAAAATTCAAACGAAAAACTCCGCTATGTACAGCTGTTGTAGCGACCGATATGTGAAAGGAAGAAAAGTGACGGAAATACTCTACTTCTCTGATATTCTCAAAAAGGTGGGATTGGATGAACGACAACTGAATGTCGGAGGCGATTTTATGGCAGAATTCTCATTTTTGGACTGGGCAATCGATCTGTTGGAGCAAATTGAAAACTCACAGGAAAAGAAAGCATGGTGTCATCACTATTCTGTGTATTCTTCCAATCCTGGACAGGAAGAACTGCTTCATGATTTGAATGTCTTTGTGGACAGAGCATATGAAAAAGGCTTGGTCATTTCAAACTATCAAGAGGTTATTCGGCGCTGGCAACTTGAAGAGCGGAGCATTGCAGACGCTGACCCTGTATGGCTGGAGACACAGCCCTATTTATGCGTATTGGCCTGTATTGCCTGGCACTTTCGAAGAGATCATTTTTGCGAGGGAGCGCTTATAAATCAAAGCATTGCTGACGGGATTATGCTGCGACTGCTTCGACGTCTGAAACTGGTCTGTCCTACTTCATCTCTCGCCACCACGTTGCAAACCCTTTATCGCAGCGAATGTGAAAACATACCTGAGACATCAGGCGTCTACTGGGTGCTTCGTCCCGTAGGGATGCCGATTCGTTTTACAGAGCAGATATATAATCGCTCTGCGTCGCTCTATTCAGCGGAAATGCTTTCAAGTAAATACTTGAACTGCGAAAATCAAGAAGTCCTTTATATTGGAAAGGCAGATGGTAAGAAAGGGTTGCGTCAGCGCCTAAAGCAGTATATGAATTACGGTTGGAACAACGCGACAAACCATAAGGGTGGTCGGGCAATCTGGCAGATTGAGGATGCCGGTTTACTGTTGCTGGCGTATGAAGAATGTGAAGATGGCAGAATACGGGAAAAACAGCTTTTGGCAGACTATAAAGCGAAAAATGGAAGCTATCCCATTGCGAATTGGAGGGGATAAGCAGCAGAGGGAAATCGGCTGGCTTTTCTTTGTTTATTGCCCCGCAAACTTTGAGCTGTGCTCTTGGCAGAAACCACTTGCATAATCCCTTGCTCAGAGTTACAATCCAACCAACCTGAAACGCGAAATGCTTCCCGTCCTGGGCCGGTGAAAAAGTCACCGGTTTGGGGCGGGAAGCGTTTTTGACCACATAAATGACCACAGACAGCGCCGGAACACCCGGAAAACGCAGGTCCAAAGATGCCTAAAGAGTAAGTAAAACCGAGCGGAAATAACTAAAAACCATTAGAAACGACCGGAAAAAGTTTTTCCGGATTGTTTGGGAGCAGGATGCCGCAGGTTCGAATCCTGTCACTCGGACCAAATTTCTTGGAAAAGCCGCCGTTTTCGGCGGTTTTTCTGCATCAATAGTTCATATTTCCGTTTTGGGTTGGCCCCATAAATTCCTGAAGAATCTGGGTCAAAAAACGAAAAAGGCAGTACGGTGGCAAGCTCCATTTGCCGCCGTTTTCTCATTTGACCCACAACCTGACCCACACAGGAAATTAAACTGTACCCAAGAAAATGGACACGAGATTTTGACCCATGGCCCCGTTCGGCGGACACGCATTTGACCCATAGGTTCAGAAGCGCCGCACCTGTGTTATGATAGAACTACCGAACGGAGGTGCTGTATGGGCACGAAGAAGAAATTCACACCAGAGGAACTGAAGCATCTGCAGGCAAACCCCTACACGCTGCGGGTGACGGCAGACAGCATATCCTACACCCTCGCTTTCAAGGAGGCGTTCTGGGCGCTCAGTCTCCAGGGCTACACCGGCACAGCCGCCTTCCGCAAGCTGGGCTATAACACGGAAGTTCTGGGTTTCGAGCGGATCCACAATACTACAAAGCGCATCCGGCGGGAAGCCAGATCGCCGGAGGGCTTTCATGAGGGCACCCGGGGCGGTGTGCGTATATCAGGCGGCGAGAACAACCAGACAGAGGGGGCATCCGCCCCGTCTGACGAAGCCGCCAGACGCATGAAACGGGAGATTTTGTGTCTCCAGCAGCAGATGGCGTTCTTAAAAAAAGTCATGCGGCTGCACGGCAAGCCGGGAGAATAGCCATGGACAGCGCCGGAGAGAGATTTGAGGCCATTCGCGCCGCGTTGGCGGATCGGAACAACATCCTCACCGTGAAAGACCTGTGCGAATTGGCAGGTGTCTCCCGCTCCGGCTACTACAACTGGGTGCGTTCTGAAAAAAACAGAGAGCTTCGGGAGGCGAAGGACCGGGCGGCATTCGAACAGATCCTGGAGGCATACCGGTTCCGGGGCTACGTAAAGGGCGTTCGCGGCATTCATATGCGGCTTTTGCACATGGGTATCCGAATGAACGTGAAGAAGATCCGCCGCCTGATGCGGAAATACAAGCTCACCTGCCCCATCCGAAAGCCGAATCCCTACCGCAGATTGCAGCGATCCATCCGAATGGGCAGCGCCGCGGAGAATTTGGTCAACCGGGAATTCGAGTCTCATGGGCCGAGAGCCATCCTCCTGACGGACATCACATACATCCCGCTCCGCGGCAGATTCTGCTACCTCTCCACGATCCTGGACGCCTGCACAAAGCAGGTCCTGGCCTATGCGATGAGCGAATCGCTGGAAGTGGATTTTGTTTTGGAAACGGTCCAGCTGCTGGTAAAGCACCATGGAATCTCGCTGAGCAAGGAGACCGTGATCCACAGCGACCAGGGGACCCACTACACCAGTTTGAAGTTCATCCAGCTGGTGGAGAACAGCGCACTGCGGCGGTCCATGTCCCGCAGAGGGAACTGCTGGGACAACGCGCCCCAAGAGAGCTTCTTCGGGCACATGAAGGACGAGCTGGCCAGTGAGATCCCGGGGTGGACGTCTTTTGAGGCCGCCAAAGCCTCCATTGACCGCTGGATGGATTACTACAACAACGACCGCTGCCAGTGGGATCTGGCGAAGCTATCCCCTAACGAATATTACCACTACATCACCACAGGTGAGTACCCCGCCGGTATGCTGCCGCTATGGGTCAAATGAAAATGTCCTTGACTTGGGGAGCACTTTAAAAAGTTAGAGACAAATGTGTGGAAATTTCGGGGTAAAAAACGCCTCTTTTGAACGAAAAAACAGTTTGACCACTTGTGTGCGTATCAAGAGGCTGCAGGTTCGAATTGAAATAGGCGTCGAAATCAGGTATAATTTGTCTGCAGGCTCTATGTCTGCAAAGAGCGTGTGGCAAGATTTTGTACTTGTGTTTCGCAAGTGTTGACTAAACTGGGTGGCGCTTTAGCGTATTGCCCTTTCCTGCCATGATGTTACTTGTGTTAGCTCATGTTGACTTATCCTTTCGCGCAATGAGTTGCCACACGCTCTCCCTCTGGGGAGGTGCCTATGAAAAAATTCTGTGATATCCAATCGAGAAATGAGTTAGCGGACTATTTGAGCGTTCCTCGCAACAAGCTAACTCACATTCTTTATGTAAAAAAGCCGGATAGTTATTACACCACCTTTGAAATCCCGAAGCGCAATTCAGAAGCGTGTCACAGACGCTTATTACTCCCGGTGCCTGAAAGGCTTTCACATGAGCGGCCAAGCCCCCTATGGCTTTGAATTGGAGCCTACGGTGGTAGAGGGTATCCGCACAAAGATGATGGCGGCTGACCCCGTGGCCGCAAACCATGTGCGGCTGATGTTTGAAATGTATGCCGAGCCGGAAACCTCCTTTGGAGACATTACCCGATATTTTGAGGAACAGGGTATCAAGATTTATGGGAAGTCATTGACACGCCCCTTCTTGTCCCAGCTACTCCGAAACCCGGTCTATGCACAGGCCGATTTGGAATTGTACGAGTTCTTCAAAAGTCAGGGTGCGGTGGTAGTCAATGACGCCGCCGACTTTGCCGGGACAAATGGCTGCTATCTCTATCAGGGCCGGGATGTGAAGGAGGACAAGGACAAAAGCCTGAAAGACCAGATACTTGTGATTGCTCCCCATGAGGGCTTTGTACCCTCCGACATTTGGTTACGGTGCCGCAAGAAGCTGATGACAAACATCACCTTCCAGAACGGACGCAAGGCCCGGAACACTTGGCTGGCCGGGAAAATCAAATGCGGGAAATGCGGGTACGCTCTCAAAACGACCCACAACCCCTCCGGCTATGAATATCTGCGCTGTTCCAAACGGGCCGACCACAAGGGCTGTCCGGGGTGCGGTACGCTCCGCAAGAATGAATTTGAACAGTTCATTTTCACCGCTATGGGAGAAAAGTTCCGGGAGTTCAAGCTACTCCGGGGCGGCGAAGAAAAGGCCAACCCGAAGATCACCGCCTATCAGGTGGAGCTTGCACAGGTTGAAGCCGAGATTGAAAAACTGCTTGATACGCTGACCGGGGCCAACGCCACCTTGCTTGCCTACGCTAACAAGAAAATCGAGGACTTGGACAACCGCCGCAAAACGCTGTCCAAGGCGATTGCAGACCTGTCCGTTGAAACGCTATCCTCCCAGCAGATTGAATTGCTGTCCGGCTATCTGGACGATTGGGAGAACATCAGCTTTGAGGACAAACGAAAAGCCGCTGACGGCCTGATTTCATCAATCAGCGCAACCAGCGACTATGTAAAGATAGAGTGGAAAATCTGACGCTCTTTCCACTCTATCATCCCACTTGTTTCTTTATATCGTTTGTAGCCCCTTGTAAACCGTTGCTTAGAAAACTTTTTTGACAGTTTTCACTTCGGACGTATTCAAGGCTATTTCGAAAAAAATAACAGTTTCAAACTGCCGCACGATGTTGCTGTTGTGCTTGCACAATTGACCTGCTATCAAGGCCGTTTACCACAGGGCGCTCCCAGCTCTCCAATCATCACAAATCTAATCTGCCAGCCTCTTGACACTTATCTTTTAAGGATAGCCAAGAAATACCAGCTGGACTACACCAGATATGATGAGCGTGAACAGCGCCGCGATGGCCGCGGGCGAGATCGTGTGCGCGTAGAAGACCTCGAGCAGCTCAATGTCCGACGTGATGACGGAGATGAGGTCGCCGCGGTCGCGGCCCTCGAGCTTCGCGGGGCAGAGACGGCGCAGTGCGCGGAAGGCCTTGTCGCGGATCAGCGCAAGCAGCTTGAAGGCGATGAAGTGGTTGCAGGACTGCTCGGCGTAGCGGAAGATGCCGCGCACGAGCGCGAAGAGCAGCACACAGACGAACGTCGTCTTGAGCGCGACGGGCGTTGCGAAGCCGAGCAGGTCAAACACGGCAAAGCCGCCGAAAATCGTGATGAACGCGGCACAGAGGTGGCCGACAAGGCCCATCAAAATGGCGAGCACCATGTAGCCGCTCAGGGGCTTCACGAGTCTGATGAGCCGCGCCATGACGGTAAAACCGCTTCTCTTTTTCATTTTGCCGCCTCCTCTCCGTAGTGCTCCAACACCTGCTGGGCTGACCACAGCGCGGCGTAAGCACCGCCCTGCTTCAGCAGCGCCTCGTGCGTGCCGTGCTGAACGATATTGCCGCGCTCCAGCACGTAAATTTCATCCGACGCTGTGACGTTCGCCAAACGGTGCGAAATGAGCAGCACCGTCTTGCGCTCCGCGAGCGCGTGAATTTGCGCCATGATGTCGTTCTCGCTCTCAACGTCGATGTTCGACGTAGCCTCGTCGAAGATGTACACCGGACTGTCGTGCAGCAGCGCGCGGGCGAGCGCAAGGCGCTGGCGCTGACCGCCCGAAAGGTTCTCGCCGCGCTCGGAAAGTAAGGTGTCGAGCCCCGCTTCCCCTCTGAGGAAGTCCGCGAGGTTGACCTGTGTCAGCGCGCTCCAGAGCTTGCCATCGCTTGCATCAGGTTTTCCCATCAACAAATTGTCGCGCACCGTGCCCTTGAAGAGATAGCTCTGGTGGCTGACATAGGTGACGCAGCGCATCAGGCTCGCTTCTTCAATGTCGCGCAACGCCGCGCCGCCGATTGCCACAGAGCCGGTGTAGCCCTTGTTTCTACCCATCAAAAGCGCGGAGATCGTCGACTTGCCGCAGCCCGACTCGCCGACGAGCGAGACAAATTTGCCCTGCGGGATCGTCAGATCAACGCCGTGCAGAATTTCGCGCTCCGGTTCGTAGGAAAAGCGCAGGCCGCGGCAGACAATGTCGCCCGCGGGACAGCTGACGCCGCCGTGTGCGGGCTCAGACAGGTCGAGCAGGCGGAAAATCTTATCGCTCGCGGCCATGCCGTTCATGGCAATATGGAAAAACGAGCCGAGCTGGCGCATGGGGATGAAAAAGTCCGTCGCCAGCAGGATGATGAGCAGCGCGCCCGCAAGGTCGATCTTCCCCGCGCGCAGCTGCGTTGCGGCCATGACGACGCCGAGCGCCGCGCCGCCGTAGGCGATGAGGTCCATGATCGTGATGGAGTTGAGCTGCATCGTAAGAACCTTCATCGTGATCTTGCGGAACTTTTCGGCCTCGACGTTCATCTCATCATTTTTGAAGGCGTCGGCCTGATAGATTTTCAAGGTCGTCAAGCCCTGCAAATTTTCAAGAAACGTGTCGCCGAGCGCCGTGTACTGCCCCCAGTATTTCGAGAGCAGCTTCTTCGCCCATGTCTGTACCGCCGCGATGGCGACGGGGATGAGCGGCACGCAGACGAGCAGCACGACCGCCGCCGGCACGCTCACGAAGCACAGCACGACAAAAAGCGTCAGCGGCGCGAGCGGCGCGTAGAAAAACTGCGGCAGATACGCGCCGAAGTACGTTTCGAGCTGGTCGACGCCCTCGACCGCAACCTGCACGACCTCCGACGTTTTGACCTGCTCGGAATACGACGCGCCGAGGCACAGGAGCTTGTCATAGATCACGCCGCGCAGAGTCTTCTTGACCGCCTTGGACGATAGATACCCCATGCGCGACGCGCCGACGGTACAGCCGTATCGCACGGCGACAGCTGCAAGCGCGATCACGGCGGTCGTGACGATCTTACTCTGCGTCACCTCGCCCGCGAACAGCGCGGCGAGCAGCGCCGTCACGGCGCTCATCATCGCGATGTTCGCGCACAGCGAGCACCATTGCAGCGCGACGTTGCCCGCGATATATTTTTTGCTCTCCGGCACCGCGCCGATGAGCCGTTTGTTGATCATCATAAGAAAAAGCCCTGCCTTTCGGTGGCCGTTTAGTTAGAGAATGTGAACCGCCGGTCGAAAACGGCCGACGGACACATGGTTCAGGATACCATATCCGCCCCCATTCCGCAAGCAGAAAATGCAGAAAACACAAGTATACGAGAGGCAATACGCCTCTTTCGCCCCTTTCGGTTAAAAAAGAAAAGCCGCGGCGATTTTTCTCTCAGGTTCAATTCCCTTTACTCCTCCGGTTTTCCTACACAAAGCGCTTGTCTGCGCGCGCCACGGCTGGTACAATAGAGGCAATACAATATTCGGGCAGTGCTCGAGCAAAGACACAGGAGGTCGCCATGGTACTCTATTTCACCGGCACCGGCAACAGCCGCCACATCGCCGAGCGCATCGCACACGCGCTGAACGATACGCTCATCAGCCTGAATGACCGCATCAAATCAGGCGACATAACACCACTCGCCGTCAACGGACGGCTCGTCCTCGTCATGCCGACCTACGCCTGGCGCATCCCGCGCATCGTGCGCGACCATCTGCTGCGAACAGAGCTGCGCGGCGCGAGGGAAACGTGGTTCGTCATGGACTGCGGCAGCGAGATCGGCAACGCCGCGAAGTACAACCGCGCGCTCTGCCGCAAAAAGGGTCTCGTCTACATGGGCACGGCGCAGATCGTCATGCCGGAGAATTTCATCGCCATGTTCAACGCACCAACCGTCGAGGAGGCGCGCCGAATCGTCGCCAAAGCCGAGCCGTTCATCGACCGCGCGATCGCCGCGATCCGCGCAGGACACATGTTCTCACCGCCGCACAAAAAACTCTACGACCGCATCGCGAGCAGCGCGGTGAACCCGGTTTTCTACCCGCTGTTTGTGAAGGCAAATTCCTTTACTGCAAGCGATGTCTGCATCGGCTGCGGCAAATGCGAAAAGCTCTGCCCGCTGAATAACATCACACTGCAAAACGCCCGTCCCGTCTGGGGAACCAACTGCACACAGTGCATGGCCTGCATCTGCTATTGCCCGACAAGAGCCATCGAATATGGCAAGAAAAGCGCCGGCAAGCCGCGCTACCATTTTGAAGAATTGTAAAATGGTTTCACTTTACAGAAGTTCAGCAAGCAAAGCGCGTCTCTTACAAAAGTTTTTCTCTTTCGACATGGTTTTCCCATATGGGCAAAAACCTCGTGCTTTCTCAAAAATGTCATCCCTTTGCCGCGCATTTCGATCAGCGGCGATACCTCACAAAACTTATCAAAAGCCGCGCGCCTAAGGGCGCGCGGCTTTTGATGTTTACATAATATCACGTTCTGCTGCTTTCTGCTTTTTCTCCATCCTCCATTTAACAAAGGTCCACAGCGCGTTGACCAGCACCCAGCCGAGGCCTGTTGCCAGCGCGACGGCGGGGAGGCCCATTTTGCCGACCAGCAGCCACGAGAGGACGACTCGCAGCGCGATGTGGCTCGTCGCACCGAGGAACGGGACGGACACCTTCCCGATGCCGTTAAAATAGCCAACGAATGTGCTGCCGGTGAAGCAGAGCGTGTAGAAAAGCGCCACGAGCTTCAGATAGTCGCGCGCATTCTCAAACGCCGCGCCGCTGCGCGTCCCGAGCATAAAGCCGACCAACGTGCTCGCGCTAACGTACATGATGAGCGACATCGCAAGCCCCATCGCAAGCATCAGAAAAAGGCTGCTGCGAAACGATTCTTTCACGCGCTCTTCCTTCCCAGCACCCCGGTTCTGCGCCACGAGCACGGACGTCGCGGCGCTGCCGCTGTCGCCAAACGAGTTGGCAAAGCCCTCGATGCGCGTCGTCGCCGTGTAGGCGGAGATCATGTCCGTGCCGCCGGTGTTGACCGCGCCCTGCACCAGGAGCTTTCCGATGTACAGGCTCGACTGGTGCAGCGCCGTGACGAAGCTAAAATGCGCCGTCTGCTTCAATAGCTAGCTCTCCATCCATACGGCAGTCCGCGCGGGCAAAAATGAGCTCCGGTGCCTTGCGCCGCAGGTAGAGGATGCACAGCACCGCCGAAATGGCCTGCGACGCCGCCGTCGCCCACGCCGCGCCCGCGATGCCCAACTGAAAGCGCGCAACAAAGCAGTAGTCGAGCGCGACATTGACCGTCACCGCCGCGGCGAGCGCCATCAGCGCCGCGTTCGCCCGCTCGATGGCACGCGGCAGCGCGCCATCGAGGTTGTAGAGAAACGCCGCGGGCAGGCTCGCTAAAATGATCGTCAGATACGCTGACGCAAAGGTCTTGAGCTCGCTTGGCGTCTGGATGAGCCGCAGCAGCGGCGAGAGCAGCAAAAATCCGAGGCTGCTGCACACAAGCGTCACTGCCAGCCCGCACGAGAGTGACAGCCAGTGCTCGCGGCGGAATCGCTCGCGCTCACCCGCACCGTAGAGCTGGGCGAAGATGACGGAAATACCCGTGCACGCGCCCGTGATCATGAAGAGAAAGAGGTTCATCACCGAGCCCGCAACGCCGACAGCGGCGAACTCCAAATCGCCCGCAAAGCGCCCGAGGATAAAGGCGTCCACCGTATTGTAGAGCTGCTGCAAAATATTGCCCATGATGAGCGGCGCGGCCAGACGCAGCAAATGCTGCGGGATGCTGCCGCTCGTCAAATCGTAAGAGCGTGCCATAGTTTCCCCCATTTCCAAGGATTTGACTACAGCATACACCCGCGCTATACTTTGCGTAAACCGATGATCCATCAAGCCATCTTTGACAATTTCGCAAAGGAGAACGCCATGGAACTCGATCGCTACCGCGCGCTCGTCTGCGCCATTGAGACCGGAAGCCTGTCCGCCGCCGCGGAGGCGCTGCAATACACGCCCTCCGGTGTGAGCCGCATGGTCGCGGCGCTTGAGGAGGAGACGGGCGTTCCGCTCCTGCTGCGCGAGCACAGCGGCGTTCGCCCGACAAAGGAGTGCGAAAAGCTGCTGCCCGCCATCCGCGACCTACTGCACGCGGGCGAGAGCTGCGCCCAGCTCTCCGCGCAGCTGCGCGGGCTGGATGTCGGCACGGTTACCGTCGGCACGGCATACAGCGCGTTTTATTCGCCGCTCGCGCGCATCATATTGGATTTCCACGCGCGCTACGGCGGCATTCAGGTGCAGCTGCGCGGTGGGTACAGCACAGAGCTGATCACACAGCTCAACGCGCACCAACTCGATCTGTGCTTCATCTCCGCGCGCGAGGGTGGGCACGACTGGCTCCCCATCGGCTACGATGAGCTGACGGCCTGGGTTCCCACTGCGCATCCGATGGCATGGCTGCCCGCGCTGCCGGTCGCGGCGTTCGACAAAGAGCCGTACATCGAGACCTATCCCGACAAGGACATCGACAACGCGCGCGTTTTCGCGCGCTGCGGCATCACGCCGAATCTCAAATTTTCCACGATGGATTCCCTTGCGACCTACTCGATGATCGAGGCCGGTCTCGCCCTCGCCATGAACAACGCGCTCAATGGCCGCGCTTGGTCGGGCGGCGTGCGCATCCTGCCGCTCGACCCGCCGCAGATCGTCGAGATCGGCGCGGCGACGCTGCCGGACCTCTCCCCCGCCGCGCGGACGTTCCTCGATTTTTTGGAACCTCACCTTGTGGAATTCCTCTCGGAAAAATCTTAAGATTTTCTTAGCACCACGTTCATAATGCATTCACTTCCCTCATGTAGGCTATGCCACAGTGCAAACAGAAAGGGTGATTTTTTTGCGTAAGCAACTGAGCAAAAAGGCCACGGCGCAGGTACTGCTCCTGCTGCTCAGCGCGGCATTCCTCGTCTACGGCGCATCTCGCGGCGAGGCGGGCGTCGTGCTGAACAAGGCCGTCAAGCTGTGTCTGGAGTGTGTGGGCATTGGATAGCAAGAAACCGTTTTCCCCCCTGCTCGCCCGCTGGCGCGGTCTGGTACAGGCCTGTGCGGCACTGCTCACCAATCTCCACCTGCCGAACTTTTTCAAAGGCGAGCTCTACCGCGGTGCGGGCAAGACCGTCTGCGTGCCTGGGCTGAACTGCTACTCCTGTCCGGGAGCGGCGGGCGCGTGCCCCATCGGCGCGTTTCAGGCTGTCGTCGGCTCGTCCAAATTTCAGTTTTCCTATTACATCACCGGCATCCTCATCCTGCTTGGCGTGCTGCTGGGCCGCTTCATCTGCGGCTTCCTCTGCCCGTTCGGCTGGTTTCAGGAGCTGTTGCACAAGATCCCGACCAAAAAGCTCTCCACCAAGCGCCTAAAGCCGCTGACCTACCTCAAATACGTCATCTTGGTGGTGATGGTCTTCCTGCTTCCCGTGCTTGTTGTAAACGAAGCGGGGCTCGGCAACCCGTTTTTCTGCAAATACCTCTGCCCGCAGGGCGTGCTCGAGGGCGCGATCCCACTCTCGCTGACGAACGCCCCCATCCGCGCGGCGCTCGGCAAGCTCTTTTCGTGGAAGCTCTGCGTGCTCGTGACAGTCGTCGTGCTCAGCGTCGTTTTCTACCGGCCGTTCTGCAAGTGGATCTGCCCGCTCGGCGCGGTCTACGCGCTCTTCAACCGCGTATCGCTACTGTCGATGCAGGTTGACCATAACAAGTGTATTTCCTGCGGGAAGTGCGCCCGGGTCTGCGGGATGGACGTGGACGTCTGCAAAACACCCAACAGCACTGAATGCATCCGCTGCGGCAAATGTGTGAGCGCCTGTCCGACGCAGGCTGTGCGCTTCCGCTACGGCTTCGACCGCGGCGGCGCATATTCAAAACTATCGCAAAAAACCACCATTGATGAGAGAAAAGGAGATTAAAACCATGAACCTGAAGAAATTTTTGACGCTGGCACTTGCTTTCACGTTGGTGCTGTCCCTCGCCGCCTGCGGCAGCAAGGGCGATGACAAAACGGACGATACCACCGACCAGACCATGACCGCCGAAGAGCTCAACGCGAAAATCCAGGAGCTTGCCGACAAGGAAAACGCCATCATGGAGGAGGATCTCGAGCTGTGGCAGAAGCTCTTCGCCGCTATGAACGAAAAGCGTGATGAGCTTGCGCAGGAGTCGAATTATGGCACTTATCTGCTCGACGGCATCGAACTGGTAAAGGATCAATTCACCGACGATGAGATCAAGACCCTGACCGATGGTGCGGAGAAGATCCGTGACATTGAAGACGAGATTCAGCCGCTGCAGGAGCAGTACGCCGCGCTTCAGCCCGCGGATGACGGCAATGCGGATACCGAAGGGCAGGCTTTCCCCGCTTTCACCGGCAAAGACCTTGACGGCAACGATGTCGACAGCAGTCTCTTCTCCAAGAATGCCGTGACGGTCGTGAACTTCTGGTTCAGCGGCTGCTCGCCCTGCGTGACGGAACTGAGCGAACTCAACGCCCTCAATGAAAAGCTCAAGCAGCAGGGGGGCGCGGTCATCGGCATCAACACCGACACGCTGGGTGGCTACGCCGACCAGATCAGCGAGGCCAAGGGCATCCTTGAAAAAAAGGAAGCCACCTATCAGAACATCTACTTTGACTCTGACAGCGACGCGGGCAAGTTTGCCTCCGGCATCATGGCCTTCCCGACCACCTACGTCGTCGACCGCAGCGGCAACATCGTCGGCGAGGCGCTGCTCGGCGGCATCGACAACGAGGACAACATGGCGACGCTCCAGACGATCATCGATCAGGTGCTCGCGAGCGACAGCGCAAAGTAAGCTTTCCATCACAGCAAAAATACGCCCCGCGGATGATCCGCGGGGCGTATTTTGTTTCTCTCTATCTTTTTACCCGAGCGATACCTCGCGGTAGAACGCGGCGTATGCCGCCTCCTGATAGGGGCGCAGCGCAAGGTTGCCAAGGCCGAACGTCAGCGAGCTGAGGAGCATCCAGCCGATGAAACTGAATTGCAGGCAGAACAGCCGCCAGCGGTTGCCCTCCATCATCGCCTTCGAGCCCTTCATCACCTCGCCCGGCGTCATGTCCGGGTGCTCGGCCAAAATGTAGTCCGTCATCGCGTAGGTGTAGCCCATAATCAGTCCCGGAATGACGAGCAGGATCGTCCCCAGCAGAATATAGAGGCCCTCCCAAAGCCGCGTCAGCGTCGTCGTCTTCCAGTTCGGAAGATAGGCGAACAGCGCCTCAAAGCCCGGCTCCGTGCGGTCGACAAGGCCGAGGTTATATTTGGCATACCCCACGCCCACGATGCTGCCGAGGATGAAGTACGCCGCCGCCAACACGAGCGCGATCACGATGAGATAGACCGCACCGCCGATGAGCAGTCCGCTCCACTTCGGGTCCAAACCGTAGCCTGTGGAGTAAATCGTCTGTCCGCCGTAGCCAAACGTCGTCGACACGCCCGAGGACACATCGTAATTGAATTTGACCTCCGGACCGCCGCTCCCCGCGCCGCCGAGCAGCACCGCCACAAGGCCGATCAGAATGGCGATGGGCCACTTGCCGCGCAGCGCCTCGCGCGCCGCCTGCCGAAAATCCGCCGCAAGCTTCATAAATTCTCCTCTCCGCCCTCCGCATGGGAGGGTCTCTCTCAAATTTTCTTGCTTCTGCTTATTTAGACGCATTCCGCGCCCGTTTTGTTTCACCGGGCGCCAAATTTTCTCGCATTCATGATATCATATGCCGCTGGGAACGGGAATCTCTCTTCTTTCTTTTCCTTGCAAGTCGTTTCCGCCTCTGATAAAATACCAGAAAACGACAATGGAGGAGACGCATGAGACCAAGCGAACTGCTCGCCGCGCTGCACACGGCGGAAAAATTGAAGGACACCACCCGCCACTGCTACACCTCCGGCGGGCGGCACGAGAGCGTTGCCGAGCACAGCTGGCGCATCGCACTGATGGCGTTTTTCCTGCGCGATGAATTTCCCGAGGCCGACATGGACAAGGTGACGCGCATGTGCCTCATCCACGACCTCGGCGAGTGCTTCACGGGCGATATCCCCGCCTTTGACAAGACCGCACAGGACGAATCGACGGAGGAAGCGCTGCTCTACCAGTGGGTCGCATCGCTTCCCTCCCCCTGCCGCGAGGAGATGCGCGCACTCTACGACGAGATGGCCGCACTTGAAACGCAGGAGGCCCAAATCTACAAGGCTCTCGACAAGCTCGAGGCCGTGATTTCCCACAACGAGTCCGACATTTCGACCTGGGAGGACCACGAATACGACCTCCAGCTCACCTACGGCGAGCAGAACGTCGCCTTTTCGCCCTACCTGACGGCGCTTCGTCAGGCTGTCCGGCAGGAATCGCTCGACAAGATCGCACGCGAGGGTGACCGGCGCAAATAAAATCTTTCGCGGCCCATGTACAGCAAAAAGCACTTCCCGCCGCTGGCGGGAAGTGCTTTTCTACGTCTTTTATTCCACGATCTCCGCGTCCAGCAGGTCAAGGATCGCCTGGTCGGCGCTCCAGAAGTAGGACTCCTCGCCGAGAAGCTCGGTGATGCCCGCGCGGTCAAAGTAGCTGCGCACCGCCTCGGTCATACCGCAGCAGGCGACCGTCTTGCCCTGACTCTTGAGCGACTCGCACAGTTCGAGCATCGCCTGCGCGCCGGAGACGTCCACGCTCGGCATACCGCGCATGGAAATGACAAGGTGGTCATAGCATGGCATCTCCGCCATGCGGTGATTGAACTCATCCACCGCGCCGAAAAAGAGCGGCCCCGTGATATACGCCACGCCCGAGGTCTCGAGGATCGGCGGCTTGCCGTCGACCGAGCGGAGCTTGTTCGTGTCGATGCTCGAGAAGTTGATGCGGATGTGACTGGACTTTGCCATGTACAAAATGGCGGAGTACACCACGCCGAGGATGATGGCGACCGTCAGATCAAAAACGACCGTCGCAACCATCGTGACAAGGAACTGACTGATGCCGGACTTGAACTTGCGGCGGAAGACGTAGCGAATACCCTCCCAGTCGTTCATGCGCCATGCCGTGACCATCAGCACACCCGCGAGCGCCGAGAGCGGCAGGCGCGCCATCACGCCGCCGAGCAGGAACATCGAGGCAAGCAGGAACAGCGAATGGAACACGCTCGTAAGGCGCGTCTGCTGGCCGGACTTGACCGCTACGCTCGTGCGTGCGATGGCTGCGGTCGCGGGAACACCGCCAAAAAGCGGCAGCAAAATATTACCCACGCCCTGTGCGATCAGCTCCTGATCGGCGTTGAACGCTTCGCCCTTCATGCGCGAGGCCGACGCGCCGCAAAGCAGGCTCTCGATCATGCTGAGCGCCGCAATGGTCACGATGGGAGAGATCAGGTTTTCGAGCATCGTGAAGCTCAGGCCGCCGAGCGACAGGCGGTCGGCGAGCAGGAGCGTCTTGGGAATGTCGCCGACGACAGCGAGCTGATCCATGCCCGCGACTGTCGCGACGATCGTCGCAAGGATGATGCCGACAAGCGAGCCCGGCACACGCGCGCCCCATTTTTTCGGCCAGAAGACCATCACCAGCACGACGAGAAGGCCGATGAGCACCGCCTGCATGTTCGGATGGAAGCCAAGACGGCCATAGGACGCGATCTTTTCCAAATTCGAGCCGCCCTCCGACACCGTGCCGAAGAAGTTGTCGATCTGGCCCATCGCAATGATGATGGCAATGCCCGAGGTGAAGCCCATGATGACGGGCATCGGGATGAAGCTAATTAAGCGACCCAGCTTGAAGACGCCCGCAAGCAGCAGCAGAACGCCCGCGGCAAAGCAGGCAAAAAACACGCCCTGCAGGCCGTATTCCGCGACGATGCCGACGAGCACCGCGCTCATCGCGCCCGTCGGGCCCGAGATCTGGTACGACGCGCCGCCGAGAATGGCGATAACCACGCCCGCGATGATGGCCGTGACAAGCCCGGACGCCGCGCTCGCGCCGGATGAAACGCCGAACGCCAATGCCAGCGGCAGCGCAACAGCGCAGACCGTCAGGCCCGCCATCATGTCGGCGAGCAGCTTTTTCGAGTTGTAGCCTGCAAATTCCTGCTTCAGGCTGCAAAAAAAGGCAGAAAACATATTGATCCTCCTAAAAAACACATGCCTGTTTACTATACCACCTGTCCCGCGCCCGTGCCAGTAGTAAAAGGGACGGTTTTTAACGAGATTCTAAATACTTTTCTTGCAATATCAATGCAAAAATAGGCGTGCTGCGTCCTTACTGTGTCATATAAACAAGAGCGTCCCCACCACTGGGGACGCTCTTTGCTATTCAGGAGGGCGGGGGCGGGTCAGCGCGCCCCGGTCAGGCCGGGAGCGCGTCGATTTCTGTTGCAGCGCGGAGGGCCTGCAAGTGCTGCTCGGTGTTCCGGTTGTACCAACACTTTTTCGCGCTGTGCCAGCGCCAGCCGTCCGCCTTGAGGGCTTCGCGCACCGCTGCGGACGGTTTACCGGAGAAATAGGCCTCTACGCCGTCATGCTCGGGGCAGAATGCCACGCGCAGCGCTGCGGAGGCCGGTTTGTCGGGCTGCGCCGTTTCACCGGCGATCTGCGGGCGGCGGGCGCTTTCGCGGGGAACATACTTCACGCCGCGCCCGTTATCCTCAAGACAGCCGAAGTAATAAAAGTTCACGTCGAAATAGTCGATCATCCCGTCGCAGTCCTCGCGGTTAAAGGACTTCACATAATCGTCAACGTCAGCGGCAACGGCGCGGATATCGTCAGCGGGAATCTTGTACCACTCGCCATGTGCTTCCCAGATGCGCAGAATCTCGGCGCGTTCCTCGTCACGGTTCCAGCTCGTGAGCTTCCAGACAAAGTTGTGCTCGGCGCGGCGGATGATCTGTTCCCGGTCCGCGGCGGTGAGCTGGTCGAAGGTCTTGAAGATCTCAACGGGGGCTTCCTTCATCGTCACAAGCAGTTCTTGGCACATGCTTGCATATTTCGTGCGCACGCTGAATTTGTAGCCGGGATAATTGGCCTTGACATAGCGGCGAACGTTCGCGGCAATGTCTTTCAGGCTTCGGGCGGGATCGTAATTGCAGCCCGCCCAGCCGTTTGCGGTGTAGAACTCGCTGCGGACGCTCTCGGCGGTCTCGTGGGTCACGGGGGCTTCGCCGCTGTCGTTGCTGCGGAGCTTGTAGATCGGGAAAAGGCGATCAAACTCGGCGTTGATCTGCTGCATGGTGGCGGTGTCGCCGCCCACGTCGGGGTGATTGAGCTTTGCAAGGCGCTTGTATTCGCGCTTGAGCTCGTCCAGTGTCTTGCAGGCTGCAAAAATGTTTGTCATGGTGGGAACCTCCTGTAATTTTGTCGTGGTTGCTGATTGGTGGGGGCCGGGCCACCGGCCCTGTGGCGGTTATCGTCTGGAAAAATGGGTGATACAGTCGGCAGCCAGTGTGAACATCACATCTTCCATTTCATAATCCGGTTCCATGTCGGAATGGGCCATGATGTCGGCGGCGATCTCTGCCAGCTTTGCCGTGGTCAGGTTGGCGGGGTGTCCATCCTGGAGCAGCCGATCAAATAACTTTCCGTACTGGTCGCAAGTCCCTCTGGTGTACCAATGATTTTTAATGCAGATGCCGCGGAGGGTGAAAACGTCCATCGTCCGGATCTCGGTGTACTGCTCGGCGGTCTCGGCGGGGGCCTCGGCCTCATCCAGCAGGGCGGCCAGATCGGCGACGGGGTCGGCGCTGGCGGTGTCTTCGCGGCTGGTGATGATCTGATCGCCGTTCTCATTCTCAAAGATCTGAGCCCAGTAGCAATCATTGGTCTTGGTGTAGCCATGGTTGGCAGCGAGGTCTTCGATGCTCCAGAGCTGCTCATTGGTGGTGTAGTTCATATTGATCTTCTTCATGATGTTATCCTTCCCGGCCTGTCGGCCTGTCCGATGTTGTCGTGGTTGCTTGGCATGGTCACATTGTAGTTCATGGCAACATGAATGTCAAGCAGGCAGCATGAACAATGTTGCCATGAATTTTTTGTGCACTTTGTTCATGGCAACATGTTTTCGCCTGTGATATGATAAAAACCAGATGTAATAGCGCGATCATGTGACGGCAGGAGGTGAAACATTCATGTCAACAGATGCAAAGCGCGAGGGTAACGCGCGCCATCTGGAAAAGCTCGAACGGGTCGTATTCCGGATTCACAAGGACGGCAGCGACGGGATCACGAAAGACCAGATCCGCCACGCCGCCGAGCAGTGCGGCCAGAGCGTCAACGCGTGGATCCTCGACGCGATCAGAGACAAGATATAGCAGCAGCGCCCGGGGCAGCAGCTCCGGGCGTTTGTCATGCCCAGCAAAAGGTCTTTCCCCCCTTGTCCCCCCTTCCCCCTCTTTCCCCTATAACCCCTATCTCCCCTATCC
>NZ_JPJG01000054.1 GCF_000765235.1 Oscillibacter sp. ER4
CTTGCCGCCTGCTCTTCACAGACAGCAAGCCCTTTCGGCTGCTTGAACAATTTTTACTTCAGAATATTGTCTAACTTTTTGGGGTCACTTCAATATTCAGCCGGACGTTTTTTCACTTGTCATTTTAGCAGTTCGTCGATCGCGCGGTAAAGCTCGGAGAGCGTCTCCTCGTCATTTTGCTGGATGGCGGCGGTGACGCAGGTCTCCATGTGGTTGCGCAAAATCTGGCGGCTGGTTGAGCGGATGGCGGACTCCACCGCGGCGAGCTGGATCAGCACCTCGGAGCAGTCACGGTCGTCCTCCACCATCTTTTTGATGGATTCGAGGTGCCCGATGGCGCGCGCAAGGCGGTTGCTGATCTTTTTCGTCTGCTCGGGGTCATGGACATGCCCGTGCACATGGGGGTGCCCGTGGCTGTGCTCATGGACGTGTTCGTGCTCGATCATGGCATTCTCCTTTAGAACTTCAGCGCGCCGACGCTCGCTTCCACGGTTCGGATATACGCGCGGTCGATGATCTGCTGGGCGACGGCCTCGAGATATGGCGTGAGGGGCATGTCGTTGTCCATCTCGGGCACCTTGCTGCGGAGCAGGTCGTAGATAGCCTGCGTGCCCTTGGCGCAGCGCTTATCCTCATAGCAGTCGAGCGCCTGACCGTCGCAGATGAGCTCGGCGGCGAGGATATACTTGGCGAGGTGCATCGAGTCATAGGCCTTCTTGGCGGCGTTGTAGCCCATGTTGACATAGTCCTCCTGGTTGGCGCAGGTGGTCAGGTTGTCGACCACGGCGGGGTGCGCAAGGATGAGCAGCTCGCCCTGAAGACCCGCGGAGGCGTACTGGATCATCATAAGGCCATTGTTGAAGTCGGCGTTCTTGTTGAGGAACGCCGGCAGCTCGCTCACCAAGCTGTTGAGCAGGCGGTCGATGCGGCTGTTGCTCATTTTGCACAGATCCGTGATCGCGATGCAGAGATTGTCGGACGCCATACCAGCATAGGTGCCGTCGGCATTGCAGCCCATCAGCGCGACCGCACCGCCGTCCTCTTCATCGAAGATGAGCGGGTTGTCGACGGACGAGTTGAGCTCGATAGCGAGCGTCGCCTGCGCGTCATAGATCGCAAGCGACGCGAACGCGGTGACGGACGTGGTGCCGGAGAGCAGGATAAGGCCTTCTTTGGAAGAAAGCACGACGGGCTTGAGGCCCGCGCGCTTGAGCGCCTCTGCGCCGTCAAGCGTTTCACCCTGATAGGTGGCCCTGCCCTCGCCGATCATCACCATGCCGATGTGGCCCTCGAGCGTCAGATAGCCGACGGAGCCATGACCGGGGACGATGGGGCTGATGCCCGCGTTGAGCATGTCGCGGATCAGCGCGAGCGTTTCAAGACGGATGCCCGTATGGCCGGAGCCGAAGTGGCAGAGCATGACAAACATCATCGCGCGCGTGCACTCCTCGGCGATGGGCTCGCCGACGGCGCAAGTGTGGGCGTAGATGTTGTTGCGCTGGATCGTTTCGCGGTCCTCTTCGGGGATGAACTTCTTCCAGTTGTCGCCAAGGCCCGTGGTCAGGCCATAGATGGCCTTGCCTTCGTGGCTGAAGCGGTCGACATGGGCGCGGCAGTGGTTGACGCGCTCTTCATATTCTTTGGAAAACGCGACCTTCGCGCCAAAGCGCGCGACACTGACGAGGTCGTTGATGGTGGCGGTGCCGCCAAGTGTAACAGTGTTCATATCGGATCGTACCTCTTGAAATGTGGGTTTCGCTCTCTTACAGGGAGTTGTCAGTCTTGTAGCCGTCTGCCTCGATGGCGATGTAGCGCACCTTTTTGCCCATCTCCATCTCGCCGTAGAACGCGACGTAGTACGGGCGGTAGAAGGGACGGTAGGATGCGACCTCCATCGAGGTGATGATGTGGCCCGAGTGGCGGCGCATGATGCGCATGGCGACGCGCTTGGCCTGGGCGATGATCTTCTCTTTGTCGAAGGTGGAATCCTGGCACATGTCGGGATCGAGGTCGGCTTCGTAAAGCGGGAGCGGCTGCTCGTGATAGCTCGCCGTGCAGCGCGTGCCCTCGACGATCATGCAGATCTTCTGCGAGTTGCCGCCCATCTGGCCCTTGCGGGTGAAAAAGCGCTCCACAAGGCCGGGCTTGAAATAGGCGTCGAACACGACTTCAAAGCTCTGCAAATAGAGCTGCTTCATCGTGATCTTGCCGCCGCCGTACATGGCCTTGCCAATCAGGTTGCCGCCGCCGCTGGCCTTGACAAAGGCCTCGGAGGCGGTCATTTTCTTTTGGGTGATTAAAACGTCCACTGTGCGGGAACTTCCTTGAAACGGAATGGGAGAGTAAAAAAAGCAAATACGAGAAAGACAGATTCCGCGGGGGAATCAGCCTACCTTTTCATCATACGCCAACGCTGGGGGAATGACAAGCCGCTTTTAGCGCGTTTTGTGGCAAAAACGAAAGAGTTTACACCTTTTTTCGGCAAGCGGAAACTGAAAAGCCGCTTTTTTGCGAAAGAAACAGCCACTTGCCGGTTCATGCCACTTTTGTGCATAACGCAGAAACGCATGACCGTTTGGCGTGAAAAGATTATACTAAGTTACCGTTGAAAAAAGCGTTGAATCCGTTGGGCGGCCCGCATGGCGAAGCGGGCGGCGATGCGCCGCGGATTCAACGATAATTCGTCGGCGAAGCATTATGATAAAATAAGAATGCTTCATAGCATCGTTGTATCAGTAGCTGCCAAACTCACTTACACGCTCTTCTTTCTCCAGAATGTGGCAGCCGAGCGGCACGGTAAGCGACGCGTCGTTGTCAACGTACTCGCTGCGCACAATAGGTTTTTCGAGGTTGCGGCTTGCTGTCCACATCTGCGTCCTCACAGGCCGCTGCTCTACGCTCTCCTTGGTGACGTAGCGGGCAAGCTGCTCGTAGTCATACGTCCCGATATACTCGAAGTCTACAACGTCGCCATACGGCCACAAACTACGTACCGTCTCCATATCGTCACCGGCAGCGTTTATCACGATATGGTGATGCAGCCGCCCTCCGCCGTGCTTGTCTTCGGTGGTGTATATGTACTTGAGTGTCTGCCCTCGCGCCTTCCTGTGCTCCCGCAAGTGCTTAAGAAAGTTGCGTACGTTCTTGATCGCACCGGCGCGCTTGGCTGGTAGATTCTCGTCACGGTAAGTCAGCGTCACAAAGAGATCGCGCGGGCCGAAGTTCGCGGCCAGTAGCATTTCCAGCTTCACGCGCGCCGCCTTGTCGTTCATGGCCTTCTGTGCTGCGGTCGTCATGCGTGACTTGACTGCACGCACGCGCAGGCCGTCCTGCGGCTCCGGCGCGGTGTATATGATCGTTTTGACGAGCCGCCCTGCGATGATCGTCTTTTTTCGTTTCGCCATATATGCCCTTTCAATGGAGATGGGAACGCCTCCGGCTGTTCGCCGGAGGCTTTTTCTATGCTGTTAAATCATCAATTTTCAATGCTGAACTCAGGCATTGCCTCGGAAGGAATACAAAAATCCTGCATCATGTCCGGCCCTCCTGCTGCGTCTTTGCGGGATGCTATTAAGTACGCTTGTGCAAGCACGGAGGGCGAAAACGACCACCCAAGAGCATCTGAGACCATCCGTGCATTTTCACCGTCGACTGTCTGCGGGCTATCCATGCCGCCAATGAAGAATCCCCACGGTTCGCCTGCTGGCAGATTGCGGCGGAACGCCGCGACTTTACGCGGGTCAAACGGCTTGTGACTGCCATAGGTCAAAACAGTATCCTCATAGGCGAAAACCGTGCGGTTGCGCTGCCATACGAAGCACAAGAGCTTTTCCATGCATGAGCTGACGAGGTTTGCGCCCTTTTCCGGTAGCTCGCTGGTCTCTGGCTCGCTCTTGGCTTTCTCGTGTTTCTTAAGCTGCGAGAGCAAGGCCTGCCGCTCCTTGTCGGTCATCTTCTCAATATATGCCATGATCTGTTCCGCGCGGCTGCTCATGCTGCGTTGCTCTCTTTCTCGGCGGCACATAGTGCCTGATATGCTATGTCGCCAAAGTCTGTGATCTCGTTCAGCAGCTTGCTGGCTGCGCGCATCAAGTTTTCAAGTCTGTGTACGTCGCCTTCGTAAAAGTCGGCATAGCAGCCCATCATCTCGCGCTTGATCGGGCTCAGCACCATTTCCGCGCGCATACAGTCCAGCAGCGTTTGCAGCGTCTCAGCGTTGGCGATGATCTCATCGACGGCGGACGACGCGCTGGTCTTCTTTTCAATCATGCCCCTACGCCTCCCTTCGCCTGCTGCGCGACCCACTCGCGCAGCCCTTCGGCCGAAATCACCGTGCGGTTACCGCACTTGAAGGCAGGAAACGACGGGGTACGGGACAGTTCATACACGCGCGAGGGGCAAAGACCCAGCAGCTCCGCCGCCTCCGGTACAGACAAAGCGAGCTTTTCCATTATCCTCGTGCCTCCTTTTCGCGCTGGCAGAACAGCAGAAAATCAAGATACTCACGAAATTTCTTTTTGTTCTCTGGCGTTAACTTGTCGTACATTCGCAGAATGTACTCGGTCGTTGTGTCTTTATTGGTATTCGTCATTGGGAACTCTCCTTTTGTTTTGATTTCGGCGGCGGTTATGCGCTGCGCGCGGGCGTGCCGCCTACGCCCCTGTGTGCCCGAATCGGGCACGGCCCGTGTTACTGCTGCACGAGATCGGCGACGGCGACGCCGAGGCCCGCCGCGAGCTTCTTCGCGGTATCGTTTGCACAACTCTTGCCGCTTTTGATCGCTGAAATGGTTACTCTGGATACGCCTGTGCGAATGGCTAACTCCTTTACACTTACATCTGCACGTGCAAGCTCTGTAGCAAACTTCACTTTATCGATTCTCATATCTTCCCTCCTTTTAATTAGCGCTCGCTATATTTATAAAATAGCTTAAGCTAATTCAAATGTCAATACTGTTTTCAGCTTTTGCTTGTTTTTTTCTTTTGCGTGTGCTATTGTAAAGACAATTCTAAGGATGAGGAGGGGTATTTTGACAGTAGGTGATAGGATCAAGGAACTTCGACGAGACAACGGCTTGACCCAAAAAGAACTTGCTAACGCTATGGGAGTTACCGCCTCAATGATAGGACAGTATGAAACTGGAATTAGAACTCCCAAATATGAAACTCTTGAGCGAATTGCTAAAGCATTATCTGTCTCTGTTCCTATGCTGATGGGTGAAGATACTACGGTAGATATATGTCTAATTGCTATCAATCTGTCGGAAAAGTACGGATTGTCTACCGGGGATGCTGAGAATATTGTCAACGACTGTATTCATTCCCTAAAGCCTCTTTTCAGAGGCGAAGACGGCGCAAGGTTTAATGCTCTGCTCAGCTATCTTAATGCTGAGGGCCGGAAAGTTGCCTACGAGCGAGTTCGAGAACTTACAGAAATCCCACGTTATCAAAAGCAACCCGTGCAAGAAGAATAAAAAATACCCGCCGAGGTACTGCGAATACCTCGGCGGGCGAATGCAAAGTTCCCAATGACGAATAAGGCGCTCTGCGTGTTTATTATAGCACGCAGGGCCGAAAAAGAAAAGAGGTTTTTTCATGGCAAAGCGTGCAAACGGCACCGGCACGGTGCGAAAGGTCACCCGCATGATCGGCGGGAAGAAATACGAATATTGGGAGGCCCGCTATACGGACGGAGTGGACCTCGGTACCGGCAAACAGCGGCGGCGCTCTATCTACGGCAAAACTCAGAAGGAGGTTATGCAGAAGCTCAAGGCCGCGACTGCCGCCATTGACAACGGCACCTATATCCAGCCGAACAAGCAGACGCTCGGTCAATGGCTCGATATCTGGGAAAAGACCTATCTCGGCGGCGTCAAGCCCCGCACGCGGGAGATTTACGCGGATAACATCCGGCTGCACATCAAGCCCGCGCCCGGCGCTGTGCGCCTTGAGGCGCTGAACACGCACGAGATACAGCAGTTCTATAATGCCCTCGGCGAGCCGAGCAAGACGCGCAGCATAGGCCTTTCCCCAAAGACAATCAAGGACATTCACGGCGTGCTGCACAAGGCGCTGCAGCAGGCCGTCGAGATCGGCTATCTACGATTTAACCCCGCTGACGCCTGCAAGCTGCCGCGTGTGGAGCGCAAGGAGCTTGCACCGTTGGACGATGCGCAGATTACCGCCTTTTTGCAGGAGATCCACGGCGCGCGCTTTGAAACGTTGCTGACGGTGACGCTTTTCACCGGCATGCGCAAGGGTGAAGTGCTCGGCCTGACGTGGGACAGCGTGGACTTCAAGTCCGGTACCATCACGATCAACAAGCAGGCGCTCCTTCACGAGCGCGACACGGGCGGCGGCTTCCGGCTCGGTAGTACGAAGAACGGCAAAAGCCGCACCATCGCGCCCGCCTCGGCGGTCATGGCGCTCCTGAAGCAGCACAAGACCGCGCAGGCCCAACAGCGTCTAAAGGTGGGGAGAATGTGGGAGAATACCGCCCTCGTCTTTACCGACGAGATCGGACGCCCGCTGACAAAAGCCACCGTATACCGCGCTTTCAAGCAGGCTGCGGCAGCAATCGGGCGGCCTGAAGCCCGCTTTCACGATCTCCGGCACTCCTACGCCGTCGCTGCCATCCGCTCCGGCGACGATATCAAGACGGTGCAGGGCAATCTGGGCCATGCCACAGCAGCCTTTACGCTTGATGTATACGGCCATGTCACCGAGCAGATGAAGCAGGCGAGCGCTGCACATATGGACGCTTATATCAAGACTGTTTCTAAATAAAGCAGCGCCCAGACGGTGTCCGATTCGGACATCCTCTGGGCGTTGCTATGCGAAGCCGAAAAGCGGCTTGCTTTTTGTCGGCTCTCATGTTATCCTGTCGGTGGCGCTGCACGAACGGCAGGCGGTTAGCACTTCCCTGAAGGGAGGTGATGTCTATGGTTACTTACGGTGAGCTTTTTGCTTACACGATGGTATTGATAGGCGTTGCAACTCTGGTTTTCCAGATTTGCAAAAGAAAATGACCGCCCCCGGCCAAGGTAAGCGGTCAAAATCTTTGACTAATTCCTGAGGCTAACCGCTTGTCGCAGCGCCTCTTTCTACGCTCATTATAGCAGGTCATACCGCCTTGTCAAGTCTCGGTTTACACCGAGGCTTTTTCTCTGCGCTCAGCGGCCGTTGTCGCGCTCCAGCGTCTCCGTAATTGCACGGTTGATAAAGGCGTTGACGCTTTCACCCCGCGCCTGTGCGTGGGCTTTCAGCTCCTCCTTGCGGCCCTTTGGAAACGTAACGTTGACGCGATCATAGTTTGCCTTGACATATTTATTTACAGCGCGCTGCTGCGCCTTGCTGACCTTGCTCTCCTCGCTCATGCGGCGGTTTCCTCCTTTGCGGGGGGCCGCAAAATATCGCGGCACCTCTCCTATTATGGCTAAATTATAGCGCATTATCTATTGGTGTCAATATATAATATGTACAAATATATTGATGCAAATATGTTTGCTCTGTCAATTGATATTGGTGTAAATATATGCTATATTATAATCACAGCAAGGGAGAAGAGATCAAGCGAAAGCGGACGGGAGTACCGAGAGGGAAAGCAAGAACGCGACGCAAGAGCCGGGACGGATTTGGAAGTAGCAGCGCAAAGCGCAGACGCCACAAAGCCACCGGCCGCTCGATCTCCACCAGAAAAAGGAGGAAACAAACATGAGCACCAACGAAATGGAATGCAAGGCCCGCGAGCTGCGGCAGCTTCAAGCCCTCATCGACGAGGCGACCGCCGAAGCCGAGGCCATCAAGGACGCGCTCAAGGCCGCGATGGGCGACGCTGAGAGCGTTCAGGCTGGCGAATACAAAATCACGTGGAAGGCCGTCACGAGCGCGAGAATTGACACAGGTGCGCTGCGTAAGGCGCTGCCGGACGTCGCCGCAGCTTTCACCAAGGAAAGCACCGTGCGCCGCTTCTGTGTGGCGTAGAACGCGCCGAGAGCGCACAGCGGGTAAATCCCCTCATCCCTCTCCTGCCGACGCGCTGCGAACGTTTCGGCGGGCTATGCAAGGCTCCCAATGACGAACACGGGCAAAGGACTGCAACACGAATTGTTAAAATCTTGGCAATCTCCGCCGAGGTGTGGGCGCATATACGCGCCCCGCTCGGCGGCTTTTTCGGCCCTCCGGCGTGCTGATTTTCCCCACCGTCGAGCGCGTAGGGGAAAAAATAGGGGAAAAAGGCATTTGCAGGGGAATAGGAAAAGCCTTGCAACCCTTGAGATTGCAAGACTTTTGCTCTGGAGGTGACACCCAGATTTGAACTGGGGAATGAGGGTTTTGCAGACCCTTGCCTTACCACTTGGCTATGTCACCGTATGGAAAAAGGAGCAAAATCATTGCTCCTTTTTCATTTGTGGAGCGGGCGACGAGGCTCGAACTCGCTACCTCCACCTTGGCAAGGTGGCGCTCTACCAGATGAGCTACGCCCGCGAATGGTGCCTCAGGCCAGAATCGAACTGGCGACACGCGGATTTTCAGTCCGCTGCTCTACCAACTGAGCTACCGAGGCATATCAAGCCGCTATTGCAGCCTGATGAATGGCGACCAGGAAGGGGTTCGAACCCTCGACCTCCGGCGTGACAGGCCGGCGTTCTAACCAGCTGAACTACCTGGCCGAATTTATGGTGGGAACAACAGGGCTCGAACCTGTGACCCTCTGCTTGTAAGGCAGATGCTCTCCCAGCTGAGCTATGCTCCCCACTCGAAATAATCGCTTCGGCGAACGACAAGGATTATTATACAGAATAACCCCTGCCGTGTCAACCTTATTTTTTGATTTTTTCAAAAAATTTTTTGAAAAGGGAAATGCATTACTTTCCCTGCTTTTTCAGATCGGCGATCATGGCGGTCAGATCCTCTTTTGTAAAGTTCTGCACCCTGTCACAGAACTGGCAGGTGAGTTCAGCAGAGCCCTGCTCGTCCACGATCTTTTCAAGCTCCTTTGACCCCAGCGACAGCAGCGCGCGCTCCGTGCGCTCGCGCGAGCAGTAGCAGCGGTATTCGATCGGATCGACGGAGAGGATCTCCATGTCAAAATCAGACAGCACCGTTTTGAGCAGCACCGCAGGATCAGGATTCTCCTTTAAGAGATTCGTCACGCTGGGAGCTGCGTAGATGCCGCCCTCGACCTTGGTGATGACGTCCTCGCCCGCGCCGGGGAGGAGCTGGATGAGATAGCCGCCCGCGGTGAGCACGCTGCGGTCGCGGTCGATGAGCACGCCCAGGCCGCAGGCCGACGGCACCTGCTCGGATTCGACATAGTAGGCGGCCACGTCCTCGGCAATCTCGCCGCCAAGCAGGTCGACCGTGCCGACGTAGGGCTCGCGCATGTTGAGGTCCTTGATGACCGTCAGCGTGCCGCTGCGGCCGACGGCGGTGCCGACGTCCAGCTTGCCGTCCTCGCGCAGGGCGAGATCGACGGCGGGGTTCTGCACGTAGCCGCGCACATTGCCCTCAGAGTCCGAAACGGTCAGGATGGTGCCGAGCGGGCCGTCGCCCTTGATCTGCATCGTGACGCTTGCGCCGTTATCCTTGAGTGCGTTGCCCATCATCGAACAGGCCGCGAGCGCGCGGCCAAGCGCCGCCGTGGCGACGGGAGAGGTGTGGTGGATCTGGCGGGCGCGTTCGGTCAGACCGCGCGTGTAGACCGCGACAGCGTTGACAAAGCCATCTTTCGAGATGGCGCGGACCAGACAGTCCTTCTGTGCTTCCATATATGGTTCCTCACTTTCTGATACAACTGAAGTAAATGCGGCCGTCGCGCTCGTTCGCGCGGCGCAGCTTGAGCTCGCCATGCGTGCGGATGGCCGTGAAACCGGCCTCTTCGAGCCACGCGGTCAATTCTTCGACCGTGTAGGCGCGCTGGTGGTGCTCTTCAAAGTCGCGCTCCCACGCGCCGTCCGGCTGGAGGCGGAAGAGGTCGACCTCGTAGTCGAGCATTTTGACGTTTTTGCGGTAGCGCGTGCGCCAGAGGCAGAACACGTCCTCGCGCTCGTCGAGCAGCACCTCGCCGTCGAGTTTTTCCATTTTCGAGACGGCGTGGATGTCGAACACCAGCGACCCGCCGGGGGCGATGGTGTCGTGCAGGCGGTTGAATGTGCGCTGCACGTCGCGCGGACGCGTCAAATAGTTGATGCTGTCGAGGCAGCAGATCGCGGCGTCGACGCTGTCAAGCAGTCGCAGCTGCGGCATCGACTGGCACAAAAGCAGCGGCGGGGAATTGATCGCGGCGAGCTTCTGCTGTGCCTGCGCGAGCATCTCGGGCGAATAGTCGACGCCCGTGACCGTGTAGCCGCGTCGGGCGAAGAGCACGGTCATCGTACCCGTGCCGCAGGCGAGGTCGAGCAGCGACTTGACAGGACGCTTTGCGCGCAGAAAGAGCTTTTCGACAAAGCTTGCGCGCTTTTCGTATTCCACGTCCTCGGTCAGCTCGTCGTAGGACGCGGCGAGAGCTTCGTAGCTGTCCATGCCCGTCGCCTTCCTTTCTGCAAATATCCCATATAGTTTAGCAGAGAGTGCGAAATTAGTAAAGTGCCGCGCCCGCATTTTCTCGCGCCGCACCGCTTTGGCCGCAGCGGCATAGACTGCCCCAAATGAAAAAACGGGGAGGAAGCGCATGAAGGAGCATCCGCGTTTGACGCTGGGAGAAGATTTTGCCCAGGAAAAAAGCTGGCAGTGGGAGGACATCACCGTCCTGACCGCCCGCTTGACGCTGCCGCAGACAAAAGGGGAGAGCCGGCGCGAGAAGCGCTTCGACCGCTATTACCGCGCACTCGCTGATGCCTATTTTGCCCGCTGCGAGCAGAAATTGCTGCCAGATGCCGCAAAGACCTGCCGCGCGGCGATGGCGCGCTCCGCCCCATGGCAGATGACGGCGGTGACGCTTACCTACCGCGTAAGCGCGCAGACGGAGGATGCGGTCGTTTTTACCTTCGAGGTAAATGACGGAGAAAGTGTCCTGCGCCGCTGGGAGGAGGGGTGGGAATGCAGCGCGTTCCTGCCGCTTTTTAAAGCGGAACGTGGTTCCGCGCTTGCAACATAAGCGCGCGAGCGCGGTTTTGGGCACCCGGCGGGCGCGGAAGGGGGAGCAGCCCGAAGGGGCTGCGTCTTTGGTTCTCCCGCAGCGTGCGGGAGTGCGCAGTAAGGGGGCCATTCTCTCACGTGAGAGAATGGCCCCCTTGAACCCCCAAGAGAACGCGAGGGGAGTCCCCCTCGACCCCCGACATTGGCAGCCCCAATCTCGAAGAGCTGCACGCGCTGCGCAATCAGGTGCGGTGTACATGGCTTCGCCATGAATCTTCTGCGATTCGTTACGTCTTGCAACCGCGCCTTACTATCGTGAGGCGCGAGTGACGGTAGAACGGCGGCAGACTGCTTACCGAATGCGGCATTGCTGGCGCTCGCCGCATTGATTAGCACTCCGGTAGACGGTGATTACTGCGCACTTCTACAAGATAGGCAGAGCGGCAGCGGATGATAGGAGCACATCAAGTCGTATAGCAACACCCAACGCGGCAACGCCGCGCGCAGGCAGTTGCATTCCGGAGGCATAAAAGTCATTCAAGCCCGAGACTGCCAATCAAAAGCCTTTCTCTTGGGGTTCCAAAGGGGCCATTCTCTTTTGCGAAAGAGAATGGCCCCTTTGCCCCCGCCGCCCGCAGGCGGCATATCCCTCCGCGCTGTGCGCGGAAAATATTGTGTTCCTGCTATCGCAGGAACCTTATTTTTCCTCAGGATTGAGCTTTGCCAGCATATCGATCGCCATAGTATAGCTCTCGAACCCGTGTCCGCGGATCTGGGCGATGCAGGCGGGGGCGGTGACGGACAGGTGGCGGAACTCCTCGCGCTTCTGGATGTCGGACATGTGGACCTCGACGGCGGGGATGCTGACGGCCTTGAGTGCATCGTGGATGGCGTAGCTGTAATGCGTGTAAGCGCCGGGGTTGATGACGATGCCGTCGAACGCCGTGTCGGCCTCCTGAATGGCGTCGATGATCGCGCCCTCGTGGTTGGACTGGAAGCACTCCACGGCCACACCGCGGCTCTGTGCGTGCTCATAGATGCGGGCGCAGAGGGCGGCGTAGTCCTCCTTGCCGTAGATGTCTGGCTCGCGGCGGCCGAGCATGTTCATGTTTGCGCCGTTGATGACTAAGATTTTCATATGAGTATTCCTCCTGTGCTTGCTTTACGCCTGTTTGGCGGCGTGGGCGCGGTATTCCTTGCTTTTTTCAAGATAGAGCGCGGCGTTGGCCAGAATGCTCGCCTTTTCCTTCTCCGTCAGCTCGCGCACGACCTTGGCCGGGGAGCCGAGGATCATCGAGCCGTCCGGCGCGTTCATCTTGCCCGTGACAAGAGCGCCCGCGCCGATGATGCAGTCGTTGCCGATGACAGCACCGTCGAGCACCGTCGCGCCCATGCCGACGATCACGCGGTCGCCGATGGTCGCGCCGTGGACGGTGGCGCAGTGGCCGACGGACACATCGTCGCCGATGGTGACCTTGTTGTGGATCAGGGCGAGGTCCTGAATGTTGCAGCGCTTGCCGATGCGCACGCTCTGCATCTCGCCGCGGCAAACACTGTTGTACCAGAACGCCGTGCCTTCACCCGCGACGACATCGCCGAGCACCTGCGCGCCCTCCATGATGAGAATTTTGTCATCGGTGGAAAGACGGTTAAAATTCATAGACATGGTTTTTCTCCTTTGTGAGCGGGCAAGCGCCCGCAGTATCATTTTTTACAGGGCAAAGTTGCCGTTGACGAACACGGGAATCTCGCGCCCGTCTTTCGTCGTGCCGATGATGGAAAGGTCAGCGGTGCCAACCATGAAGTCAACATGCGTGTTGGAATCATTCAGGCCCGCGGCCTTGAGCTCTTCCTTGCTCATGGCCTCGCCGCCCTTGACGCACTCGGGGTACGCCTCACCGAAGGCGAGGTGGCAGGCCGCGTTTTCGTCGAAGAGCGTGTTGTAGAAGAGAATCTTCTGGTTTGAAATGGGGCTGTCGTAGGGCACGAGCGCGACCTCGCCGAAGTACGACGCGCCCTCGTCCTCGGCGATGGCGGCTTTTAGGATGTCCTCGCCCTTTTCCGCGTGCGCCTCGACGATTTTGCCGTCCTTGATGACGAAGTGGAAGTTTTCAATGATGTTGCCGTTGTGCACGAGCGGCAGGGCTGCGTAAACGACGCCGTCGATGCCGTCTCTGAGCGGGGCGGTGAAGACCTCCTCCGTCGGCATATTGGCGACGAACGGAAAGCCTGTGCGGCTGGTGTTGTCGCCGCCGGCCCAGACGTGCGTCTCGGGAAGCTTGATGTTGAGGCTCGTGCCGAGGGAGTTCTGGTAATAGAGCGAGGTGAAGTGCAGATCGTTGAGCTTTGCGATGCGGCTTTTGAGCAGCGCCACATGCTCATGCCAGCGCGCGACGGCGTCACCCTTGCCGCTGATGCGGACGGAGGTGAAGATCGCGTCCCAGAGCTTGTCCATCGCCTCCTGCTCGGGGAGGCCGGGGAAGACCTTCTTCGCCCAGCTCGGAATGGGGACGGATGCGACGCACCAGGGGCAGGCATTGGACATTACGGCGCTTACGTAAGGCTGGATGGCCGTCTCGCTGCGGCTCGCGCGCGTCAGGCGGTCGGGGTCTACGCCGAGCAGCGCCTCAGGATCACGGGCGGAGATATTGAGAAATGCTGCGCCCTCGTCAGCATAGCCGTTGAGCATTTCTGCCTGCCAGGCGGGAAAGACGTCGAACACGGAGTCATCCGCGCGCAGAAAGCGCTCGCGTTCAAGAAAATCATCCGACCAGCGCATCACGACTTCGCGGCAGCCGACGTTATAGGCAGCGGCGGCGCACAGGCGTGCAAAATACGCGCACTCGACCGGGCAGCGGATCACGACGGCCTGGCCCTTCTGCACATTCAGACCGACTTCGATGAGGAGTTTTGCATATTCTCTGAGCTTTTCTTCCATGAATGACCTCCAAAAAAGAAGGCGGCTGTGCGTGGCACAGCCGCCTTTTCCTATCGTACGATGCCATACAACATGCATCATAACACAGTTCATGCGCGATTGAAAAGAGTTTTTCGTATTTTTATCAGATTCCGAGAAGAAGCGAGGCAAAGTTGAAGTAGATCATCAGCGAGATGGCGTCCACGACCGTCGTGATGAACGGCGAAGCCATGACCGCGGGGTCGAAGCCGATCGTCTTGGCGAGCAGCGGCAGCGTGCAGCCCACGACCTTGGCCGCAAACACCGTGACCACGAGCGTCAGGCAGATGACGAGCGCGACCGTGATGGTGATGGGATTGCCGAAGATCATCTTGTCGACGAGCATGAGCTTGACGAAATTCGCTGCGGCAAGCGTGGCGCCGCAGACGACCGCCACGCGGATCTCCTTCCAGATGACGCGGAAGAGGTCGGAAAATTCGATCTCGTCGAGCGAGATACCGCGGATGACCGTGACGCTCGCCTGTGAGCCGCAGTTACCGCCCGTGTCCATCAACATCGGGATATAAGCCGTCAGAATGGCGAACGCGCTGAGCGCGTCTTCAAAGCGGGCGATGATCTGGCCGGTGAATGTGGCCGAGACCATCAGAAGCAGCAGCCAGGGGATACGGGACTTGTACGTCTCCCAGACGCTCGTCTTGAGGTATGGCTTATCCGTCGGCAGCATAGCCGCCATCTTTTCGATATCCTCGGTCGTCTCCTCTTCCATGACGTCGATGGCGTCGTCGACCGTGATGATGCCGACGAGGCGGTCTTCCTTGTCGACGACCGGAAGGGCGATGAAGTTGTACTTCGAGAAGGTCTGCGCAACGTCCTCTTTATCCTCGAGCGTGGAGACAGAGATGACGTGCGTCTCCATGATCTCGTCGATGGTGTCGTCCTCGTCGGAGAGGAGAATCGTTCGCAGCGAGACGATACCCTGCAGCTTGCGCGCCGGATCGACGACATAGCAGACGTTGATGGTCTCTTTGTCCGTACCGGTGCGGCGGATACGCTTGAGCGCGTCCTCGACGGTCATATCGCGCTTTAAGTCGACAAACTCCGTCGTCATCAGTGCGCCCGCGCTGTCGTCGGGGTATTTGAGAATTTCATTGATGCTCTTGCGCGTGTCGGGGTCCGCGTGCTTTAAGATGCGCTTGACGACGTTCGCGGGCATTTCCTCCACGATGTCGACCGCATCGTCCAGATACAGCTCGTCAAGGACCTCTTTGAGCTCGGTGTTCGAAAAGCCGCGGATCAGCATCTCCTGCGCGTCGGGATCGAGCTCGACGAACACCTCTGCCGCGGGCTCTTTGGGAAGGAGCCGGAACAAAAGGGGAATGCTGTCCTCGTCCAAATCTTCAAAAAGCGAGGCGATATCCGCGGGCTCCAGGTCTGCAAGCAGGTCGCGCAGCGCGGTATATTGTTTTCGCTTGAGCAGATCCTCGATTCTTTCCAGCAGTTCGTCGCGCATTTCTTCAAAGCCGACCATACCGACTCCTCCTTTCTGAAGATAGTGCCAAATCAAAGTGTTCAGGTGAATTTTGCGATAAAAAAATCCCCCATATCCTGCGTCCGGCGACGCGGCTATGGGAGCGACAATCAAGAAACACCCGCCCCTGGCGAGAAGTTTCCTTACCGTTCAAGCTTTAGCATCACGAGGCGGTGAAACTGCATTAGATGGCACCTTGCTTTCGATGCAACCTGTTCAAACCCTCTCATAGTGTCTCCACTACTCCGCGGCAGCAGTCCGTATCCTTGTGGTAGCCTTACCTACCGGACGATGTATGAACTTAACGGTACTATATTATGCACATTTTCCCGTGCTGTCAACCCCTTTTCCGGCTTTATTTCTGTAAAAAGTATGTCATGGTGCGCTTTTGTGCTTCCCTTTCGTAATGGGCTGTGCTATACTACATAAATTAAAGAGAAATCGACTTTTGAGGAGGTGAGCATCGCCCTTGCAGCAGTATCTTGACCGGCACCGCTTTTTGAAAGGCATCTACCTGATGGTCAGGCGGTACTTCGATCATCATGTCGGCCGCGATAGTGCGGCGCTCACATACTACCTTTTGTTTGCGCTTTTCCCGCTTTTGATCTTTTTGAGCAACTTAGTCGGCATCATGTCCGTGGATATCAGCGGCTTTCTGTATGAAATTCGCGCATTCATCCCGCAGGAGGCGCTCGAGATCATCGAGCAGTATTTCACTTATGTCAGCCGCGATTCAAGTCCACGGCTTTTGTGGTTCTCACTGATTTTTTCCATTTACTTTCCTTACCGCGCGGCAAGCTCGCTTCTGGGCTCTGTCCGTCGGGCCTACGGCGAGCACCGGCCCACGCAGTTTTTGCGCTATCAGTTCAAGCTCCTGCTTTATACGCTGAGCCTGATTTTAATGGTCGTTTTGTCCATCGGACTGTCCGTTGTCGGCGGGCGGGTGCTGAACTACGTGTCGAGCCACCTGTCGGCCTATATCACGCTGAGCGACGGCTTCATCCACCTGTGGTCGAGCCTGCGCTTTGTTATCATCGGCGGCATCGTATTCTTCCCCATCGCGATGATGTACGGCCTTGCGCAGGAGTCGCACCGGATGAACCGCATCTGGCCGGGCGCGGTGTTCTCGCTCCTGATGTGGCTCGTATTGTCATTCCTTTTTTCGTATTATGTTGAAAACATCGCGCGCTACTCCGTCATTTACGGCACGCTCGGCGCGGTGATCGTATTGCTTTTGTGGCTGTATCTCGCCTCGGTCATGCTGATCATGGGGGCGGAATTCAACAGCGTTTTGATGGTGCTGCGTAAGCAGCACACGGCGGAAGCTGAAGAGAATTTAGGAGAAACACAGAGATGAAAATCATCATTGTCGGTATCGGTAAGGTCGGCTACGCCATCGCCGAGCAGATGACGGGCGAAAACCACGATCTGGTCGTCATCGACCGCAACAGCGCCGTGCTCGACCACGTTGACTCCATGCTCGACGTCATGTGTGTGGAGGGCAACGGCGCGAGCGCCAGCGCCCTTTTGGAGGCGGGCGTGCGCGAGGCGGACCTTCTCATCGCCGTTTCGGAAAACGACGAGGTCAACCTCATCTGCTGCCTGATGGCGAAAAAGCTCGGCGCGAAGCACACGGTCGCCCGCGTACGCAACCCCGAGTATTTCCGCGATGCACAGATCCTGCGCCGCGAGATCGGGCTTGATATGATCATCAACCCCGAAAATGCCGCCGCGCAGGAAATTTCGCGCATTCTGCGCGTGCCGTCTGCGTTCAGCGTGGAGACGTTTGCCAGCGGACTTGTCGAGCTCATCGGCTTTCAGACCGAAGAGAGCGACAGCCTTGTCGGCAAGTCCCTCATCGACTACAACCGCGAAAATCCCAACAGCATCCTCATGTGCGCGGCCAAGCGCGGGGAAGAGGTCATCGTGCCGAACGGCTCGTTCGTCCCGCAGACGGGAGACCGCGTGTACGTCATCGGCACGCCCGCGGAGACGACGCGCGTGCTGCGCTCGATGGGCAGGGCCATGGCGCCCATCCGCCGCGTGAGCATCCTTGGCGGCAGCCGCATCGCACAGTACCTTGCCTGGGTGCTCACCGATGTCGGCACGCACGTGACGATCGTGGAAAAGGACGAGGCCAAATGTCTCACGCTCGCGGAAAAGCTGCCGAAAGTCACCGTCATCCACGGCGACGGCACGAATCACGACCTGCTTGAGTCCGAGGGCATTTTCCACTGCGACGCGTTCATCGCCGTGACGGACCGCGATGAGGAAAACCTCCTTATGGCGCTCACGGCGAAGCGCTACGGCGTGAAGAAGGTCGTGCCGAAGATGTCGCGCATGGGGTATCTCGACATCGTGAACCTCACGGGACTCGACACGGTCATTTCGCCCAAGGCCATCATTGCAAGCCAGATCTCAAGTTACGTCCGCGGCCTTGCCAACTCGCAGGGCAGCGCGGTGGAAAGCCTGCACTATATCCTCGGCGGCGCGATCGAGGCCGTCGAGTTCACCGCGACGAGTGCCACGCACTTTCTCGACCGGCCGCTCAGCGACCTGCATTTTCGAAACGGCCTGCTCGTTGCGGCCATCGTGCACAACGGCCGGATGGAGATCCCGAACGGCCATTCCCAGATCCATGCGGGCGACCGCGTGATCGTGGTGGCGAAAAAGCTCTTTTTGCAGGACCTCAACGATATTCTCGGTTGATGTGACGGCTGCTTGCGGCAAGGAAGTTTCATTATGAACCAAAATCTTATTCTCAGAATCGTGGGCGTTATCCTCTGCATTGAGGCGCTTTGTATGATCCCGCCGCTGCTGTTGAGCGTGTTCGGCGGAGGGCCGGATCAGCGGGCGTTCCTGTATGCGCTGCTGATCTGTGGCGGCGTGGGAGTGCTGCTTTCGCTCATCCGCGCGGACAACACAAGACTTCAGACGCGCGACGGCTTTGTCTGCGTGGCGCTGTGCTGGATCGCGCTGAGCGTGTTCGGCGCGCTGCCGTACTTTTTCAGCGGCAGTTGTAGCTTTATCGACGCCATTTTCGAGACCGTCTCCGGCCTGACGACGACGGGCGCGTCCATTTTCGCTTCGCCTGCGTCGCTGCCGCGGGGCATCCAATTCTGGCGCGCGCTCACGCAGTGGATGGGCGGCATGGGCATCCTCGTTTTGATGCTGGCGCTGCTGCCCAAGCTCAGCGAGGGCAGCGTGAACCTGATGAAAGCGGAATCCCCAGGCCCCATCAGCACAAAGCTCCGCCCCCGCACGGGTGAGACGGCGCGCATCCTGTACCGCATCTACATCGCGCTCACCGTGGCGGAGGCGCTGTTGCTGCGCATTGCGGGCCTCCCGCTGTTCGATGCGATCACCACGGCGCTGACGACGATCTCTACCGGCGGCTTTTCCATCCGGGATGCGAGCATCGCGTATTATCAGTCGCATCTTGTCAACTGGATCCTCATTTTCTTCATGTTTGCCGCAAGCGTGAACTTTACGCTCCTCTACCTCTGCGTGACGCGCCGCTTCCGCGAGGCGCTCAAGAGCGAGGAGCTGCGCGTTTACTCGCTGGTCGTGGTCGGCGCGTCGGCGATGATCGCGGCGGACCTGATCGTGCGCACGGGGCGCGACATCGGCTCGGCCATCGAGAATGCAGCCTTTCAGGTAACAACGCTCATTTCAACGACCGGCTACTGCACGGAGGATTTTGACCTCTGGCCGCAGTTCTGCCGCTGTATCCTCGTGCTGGTGATGTTTTTCGGCGGCTGCGCGGGCTCTACGGCGGGCGGCGTCAAGGCCTCGCGCATCGTGCTTTTGTGCAAGGCGCTGCGGCGTGATCTGCGGCGCGTGATGCACTCGCGCGAGGTGCGCCCCATCACGCTCGACGGACATCGCGTGACGGAGGAGACTGTCTCGTCCGTTTCGGTCTTCTTCTTCGCCTATATCGCGATCATGCTGCTCGGCACGCTGATTTTGTCGCTTGACAACATCGACTTTACCGCGGCGTTCACCGCCTCGCTCACGGCCATCAGCAACGTGGGCCCGGGCCTTGGCGCAGTGGGACCGACGTGCAACTTCGGCTTCCTCTCCGGCATCAGCAAGCTCACGATGAGCGCCATCATGCTGCTCGGCCGTCTTGAGATCATGCCGCTGCTTGTCCTCTTAATGCCCTCTGTCTGGCGCAGAAAATAAAAGAAAATCAAAAAGAGTGGATCGCAATTTTGCAATCCACTCTTTTTGAAAAGGATTCGCTGCGCTTCGTGCTTTGCCGCCCGCAGCGCGGCTGCGACACACGCTCCGCGCAAAGAGTAAATTCCGACGCGCCTGTCGTCGGAATTTACGATCAAACAGATTTCGCGTCTGCGGACGCGAAACTCTGCGAGGCGGTTTGCCTCCATTTTAGCAGCAGGGCTGAGTTTGTGATGACAAGCACGCTGCCTGCGTTATGGACCAGCGCACCGACAACAGGGTTCAGTGTGCCGGTGATGGCGAGCACGATGGCGATGAAGTTGAGCGTGAGCGAGAATGTTATATTGAGCTTGATGGTGCGCATCATGCGCTTGGAGAGCGCGATGAGGTGCGGCAGCTCCTTGACTTCGTCGTCGACGAGCGCGATATCCGCGGCGTCCACGGCGATGTCGCTGCCCACGCCACCCATTGCGATGCCGACATCGGCGGCCTTGAGCGCGGGCGCGTCGTTCACGTCGTCGCCGATCATGCAGACCTTATCGCCCGCGGCCTGATAGGCGCGGATGTGGGCGAGTTTGTCCTCGGGCAGGCAGTTTGCGTGCACCTCGCCGATGTGGAGCTGCGCGGCAATGGCCGCGGCGGCGTTCGGATGGTCACCCGTGAGCAGCACGGGCTGGATCTGAAGCGCGGAGAGCTGGTCAATCATGTTTGCACTCTCCTCGCGAATCGTGTCGGACAGGGCGAGGAAGCCCGCGAATACGCCGTCCACGGCGGCGTAGGTGACGGTGCAGCCCTGCGAGAGCTGGACAACAGCGGCCTTAGCGGCCTCTTCGGGAATGGCGATGCGGTGCTCGGCGAGAAGCTCCGCGTTACCCGCGAGGATGGCTCTGCCGTCAACGCGGGCGGAGACGCCGCGCCCAGGGACCATCCGGAAATCTTCGGCCTCGACCGGTATTTCGCCCATCTCCTGCTGGCAGCAGCGGGTGATGGCCTTGCCGAGCGGGTGCTAGAAATAGTGCTCCGCCGCGGCGCAGAGGCGGTAGAGCTCGTTATCGGAGAGGGAGGGCAGCGCGCTGTGCACCAGAACGACCCTCGGCGTGCCGTAGGTCAGCGTGCCGGTCTTGTCGAAGGCGATCTTCTTCACGGCGGCGAGACGCTCAAGCGCGTCGCCCTCGCGGACGAGAAAGCTGTGCTTCGTCGCGTTGCCGATGGCGGCCATGATGGCGGTCGGCGTGGCCAGCACGAGCGTGCAGGGGCAGAAGACGACCAGGATCGTCACCGCGCGGATGATCTCACCGGAGATGAGCTACGTCAACGCCGCGGCAGTCAGCGCGATGACGACGATCCATGCCGCCCAGCGGTCGGCAAGGCGGACGATTTTGGCTTTGCCCGCGTCGGCGGACTGGACAAGGCGGATCATGCGCTGGATGGAGCTGTTCTCGCCGACCTTTGTGGCCTTCATCTCGAAAGCGCCGAACTGGTTGACCGTGCCGGAGGAGACTTCGTCGCCGACGCCCTTGTCGACCGGCAGCGATTCAACCGTCATGACGGACTGATTCACGGACGTCTGGCCCGATACGATCTCGCCGTCGACAGGGATGGTCTCGCCGGGCAGCACGCGCAGCAGGTCGCCGACCCTGACGGCCTCGGCGGGGACGGCCGTTTCCTCTCCGCCCAAGATGACGCGCGCGGTCTGCGGCGTCAGGTGGACGAGCTTTTCGATGCCCGCGCGGGCGCGGGCGACGGTCAGCTCTTCGAGAAGACCGCCGAACTGCATGATGAACGCGACCTCGCCCGCGGCGAAGTCTTCGCCGATGCAGACCGACGCGATCAGCGCGAGCGAGACGAGCACGTCTGCCTTGATGTCGAACGCCGTGATAAGGCCGATGACGGCCTCTAAAATGATGGGGATGCCGCAGAGGATGATCGCGGCCCACGAGGCGTCGAACGGCAAGGGGACGAGATCAAAAATGCTGACGATCAGCGCGATGCCGGAGATCACGAGCAGTGTGATATCTTTTTTCGTGCCGCCCAGCTCTAAAAAATGCTCCAGCTTTTCCATTGCCAGTTTCACGGAAGTGACTCTTTTCTGTACCATAGGGGGTATTGGCTTATTATACATATGGAGGTATAGGTTGTTAAGCGCGCAAAAAGAAGAGAAGCAGCACAAAGCTGCTTCTCTTCTTTCGTGTAATTCTACTGAAAACGGGCAGATAGAAGGGAGAAGTCCCTACTCAGCCCATGTTCGAAAAACGCTCGACCGCCTTCGTAAAGTTCTCGATCGTTTTGTCCGCGTCGCCGTGCTCGATGCCGTCACGCACGCAGTGCTTGATGTGCCCCTCGAGAACGACCTTGCCGCAGCCGTGCAGCGCGGATTTGGCCGCGTTGATCTGCGCAAGAATATCCTCGCAGGGGACGTCCTCGTCCACCATGCGGTCAATGGCCTGCACCTGACCGATGATCTTTTTGAGCCGACGGTGCAGATTGTCGGCGTCCATACACTGTTTCATCGTTTGAGCTCCATACCTGTTGGGGTATCTGCATTGTACACTCTGCGCCGCGATTTTGTCAATATGCGCTGCCGCGCCGGTTTTGTGCGCCTTTGGCGAAAAAATGGCATTTTGCGGCAATTTTCTCTTCCTCCGCGGTGTTGCAGAGCATAAAAAAGTGTGATAGGATATATTAGAAATAGTATGACTGGCGGCCATATTGCCGCCGGAACAATTTTGAGGTATCCGAATGAAAAAAAGCGACAAAACACCAAAGCAGACCCACCGCCGCGCGGACCCGAACGTCATGGGCCTCCACGCGGACGTGGTGGAGCAGAATATCACAGAGACACTCGAAACGAACTACATGCCTTACGCGATGTCCGTCATCGTCTCGCGTGCCATTCCGGAGATTGACGGCTTCAAGCCCTCGCACCGAAAGCTCCTTTACACCATGTACAAGATGGGGCTTCTTACCGGCGCGCGCACGAAGAGTGCGAACATCGTCGGACAGACGATGCGATTGAATCCCCACGGAGACGCCGCCATCTACGACACGATGGTGCGCCTTTCCAAGGGCTACGGCGCGCTGCTGCACCCGTTTGTCGACTCGAAGGGCAACTTCGGTAAGGTCTATTCGCGCGACATGGCGTGGGCGGCCAGCCGATACACCGAGGCGAAGCTCGCGCCCATCTGCGCCGAGCTCTTCCGCGATATCGACTCTGACACCGTTGATTTTGTCGACAACTACGATAACTCAATGAAAGAGCCGGCGCTGCTGCCAACAACGTTCCCGAATATCCTGGTCTCGGCCAACCAGGGCATCGCGGTCGGCATGGCGAGCCAGCTGTGCGGCTTTAACTTGGGCGAGGTCTGCGAGACGACGATCGCCTTTTTGAAAAATCCTGAGGTGCGCATCAGCGAAACGCTGCTCGCGCCCGACTTCCCGACCGGCGGCGAGGTCCTGTACGACCCGCGCGCCATTGAGGACATTTACAACACCGGCCGCGGCGGCGTAAAGGTACGCGCCCGCTGGCGCTACGACAAAAAAGAAAATCTCATTGAGATTTACGAGATCCCCTATACCACCACGACCGAGGCCATCATGGACAAGGTCGCCGAGCTCATCAAGGCGGGCAAGGTCAAGGAAATTTCCGACATGCGCGACGAGACCGACCTTTCCGGTCTCAAGCTGACGATCGACCTAAAGCGCGGGGCCGACCCCGACAAGCTGATGCAGAAGCTCTTCAAGGCGACGACGCTGCAGGACACGGCCTCGTGCAACTTCAACGTCCTGATCGGCGGCATGCCGCGCGTGATGGGCGTGCGCGAGCTTTTAGACGAGTGGTGCGCGTGGCGCACCGAGAGCGTCAAGCGCCGCGTGTACTTTGTGCTCAAAAAGCGGCAGGACAAGCTGCACCTCTTAAAGGGCCTTAAACGCATCCTGCTCGACATCGACAAGGCCATCAAGATCATCCGTGAGACGGAAAAGGAGGCCGACGTCGTGCCGAACCTGATGATCGGCTTCGGCATCGACCAGATCCAGGCGGAATACGTCGCCGAGATCAAGCTGCGCAACATCAACCGCGAGTATATCCTAAAGCGCGTGGAGGAGACGGCATCGCTCGAGGCGGAGATCGAAGACCTCGAGGATACGCTTGCGCGCCCGTCGCGCATCCGCAAGATCATCGTCAGCGAGCTTGAGGATGTGCGCAAAAAGTACGCCGAGCCCCGCCGCACCGGCATCCTCTACGACTATGCCGAGGACGCTGAGAGCGAGGAGGACGCCATCGAGGACTATCCCGTGACGCTGTTTTTGTCGCAGCACGGGTACTTCAAAAAGATCACGCCGCAGTCGCTGCGCATGTCCGGCGAGCAGAAGTTCAAGGAGGACGACGCGCTCAGCATGAGCGTGGAGAGCTCCAATGCCGCCGAGCTGATGTTCTTCACCGATAAGGCGCAGGTCTACAAGACGCGCGCGAGCGACTTTGCCGACGGCAAGGCGAGCCAGCTGGGCGATTACCTGCCCGCCAAGCTCGGCATGGACGAGGGCGAGAGCGTCATGGGCATGGTGCTTCCCGGCGATTACAGCGGCTATATGATCTTCTTCTTCGAAAACGGTAAGGCCGCAAAGGTCGAGCTGTCCGCCTACAAGACGACCTCGAACCGCCGCCGCCTGACCGGCGCCTACAGCGACAAGAGCCCACTCAAAGCGCTGTTGCATCTCAAGGAAGACCGCGAAATCGCCGTCTATTCGACAGAGCCGCGCGTGCTGATCGTCAACACGGCGCTTCTTGTTGTGAAGACGACGCGCACGACGCAGGGCGTCGCGCTTTTGACGCTCAAAAAGAAGTACGTGCTCGACACGGTACGCTTCCCGGAGGAGACCGGCATCACCGACCTTGCCCGCTACCGCGGCCGCAGCATTCCCGCGACGGGCGCGCTGCTCAAGACGGAGGACAGCGACGACAAGCAGCTCTCGCTGATTTGACGTCGGAAGCCTGAGAGAAACATGTGAGGGGAGAAAATTTATGAAAAATAAAAAACTGCGCGAGCAGGTGAAAAGCTATATCATTGTCACGCTTGCCTGCGTGCTGTATGCCTTGTCGTTCGATTGGTTCTATGCACCGAATGGCTTTACGGTCGGCGGCTTTACGGGTATTTCGCAGATCATTAACTTTTTTGCACCCATTCTGCCGGTCGGTACGATGGTCATCGTGCTCAATGTGCCGCTTTTTATCGTGGGACTTAAAAAATTCGGCTTCGCATTTTTGTGCAAGTCCATCTACACGATGACGCTGAGCTCCATTTTGATCGACGTTGTCGCGGCCATCCACGAGTTTGCGCCCATGGACCCGCTGCTTGCGTGCCTGTACGGCGGCGTGACGCTCGGTATCGCCTCAGGACTTTTATTCCGAGAGGAGACGACGACCGGCGGCTCAGAGCTCGGCGCGTGGATCGTAAGATCGCACGTTGAGCGGCTGTCAATCGGCAACATCTGCCTTGGCATCGACCTGACGATCATCCTGATCTACGCCGCGGTGTTCCGCAGTCTGAATAACGCCCTCTACGGTGCGCTGGCACTCTACATCACGACGAAGGTGCTCGATCTGGTCGTCTACGGTCAGAACACGGCGAAGGTCGCCTACATCATCAGCGACAAGTATGAGGAGATCATGCAGGAGATGCTGCGGCGCGACATGGGCGTCACGCTCCTGAACGGCAAGGGCGGCTACACGGGCGCGGAGCGTCCGCTGCTGTTCTGCGCCATCCGCAAGAAGGAAGCGGTTTCGATCAAGCGCTATATCAAGGAGCTCGACCCCGACGCCTTTTTCATCGTCTGCGACGCGAGCGAGGTGCTCGGTGAGGGCTTTGGCGAATACGACCCGCAGGGCCTCTAAGGATATCAGGATACAAGGAGGAAGCAGGAATGGATTTTACAACGGTGGAGAAGAATCTCAAAGAGCGCGGCTTCAAGGTGTCTGCCTTCGCGACGGCGAAGGAAGCGGCGGACTATTTGAACGCGCAGATCGACGGAGAGAGCGTGTCGTTCGGCGGCAGCATGACGCTCTCTCAGATGGGGCTTTTTGAAAGCCTCGGCAAGCACAACAAGATGTTCAGCCACTGGAACGTGCCCGACGGCATGAACGCTGCCGAGGTGCTCAAAAACGCCTCGACGTGCGACAACTACCTGCTCTCGGCCAACGGCCTTGCCGAAACGGGCGAGATCATCAATATCGATGGGACGGGCAACCGTGTGTCCTCGTCGCTCTACGGCCATAAGAAGGTGTGGTTTGTCGTCGGCAGCAACAAGATCGCGCCGACCTATGACGAAGCGCTCTGGCGCGCCCGCAACATTGCTGCACCGAAAAACGCGCAGCGCCTCGGCGTGAAGACGCCCTGCGCAGTGAACGGCGACCGCTGCTACGACTGCAAGAGCCCGCAGCGCATCTGCCGCGGCCTTGTCGTGCTGTGGGAGGCCATCCGCAGCTGCGAGACCGAGGTCGTGCTCGTCGACGAGCCGCTTGGCTACTGAGAAAGATAGATTTCGCCCAAAAGGAGGGAGCGCCGTGCGCAAAAAGTTCATTCCGCTTTCGCTGGCGCTCTGCCTGATGCTCTCGGGCTGCGGCGGCAACGTCGTGCTTGAGCGTTCCTACAGCGTCTCCGCGCCGCACAGCGAGGTCTACTGGGAAAACGAGGGTGCGGACACCCTGCGCGCCGACAGCTATCAGGACCTCGTCAATGCGCTGCTGCTGCTCCTTGGCGAGCATAGCGAGGAAGGCGTTGTGCGTATTTACAGCGAGGAAGACGCCGCGGCCATGGCCGAGCAGGCCTGTAAGGAGGTGCAGGAGGAGACGGCACTGGGCGCGTATCTTCTTGACTACATCAGCTACACCGACACGCAGGAGCGCGCCTTTTACGAGATGCACGTGCGCCTCGGCTACCGCCGCACGGCGGAGGAGCAGGCGGGCATTGTCACCGCGACGAGCACCGAGGCGCTGCCTGACCTTCTGCGCCTAACGGCGCGCGAGGGCGCGCTCAGCCGCATCGCCGTGCGCTTCACGTACTTCACCGCGGACCGTGACGGTATCCGCGACATGGTACGATCTGTGCAGGAGGAGGTCGACCCCGGCTTTACTGAGCCGTGGCAAGTGAACTTCTACCCCGATACCGACGATGTCGGCATTGTCGAGGTCGTGCTGCGGGAAGCGTAAAAAGGATAAGAAAAGAGCCTGAACAAAGCGTTCAGGCTCTTTTTGTGCTTTATAGGGGAGAGAAAACGTTAGGAGAGGATCGCGCGGTCATTGGCGAACTCGTCGCCGCTGGCCTTCGTGAACTGCTCAAGAAGATCGGGCACGGTCAGCTTCTTCTTCTCCTCGCCCGCAATGTCGAGGATGACGTGGCCGTCGTGCAGCATGATGAGGCGGTTGCCGTACTGAATGGCATCGCGCATGTTGTGCGTGATCATCAGCGTGGTGAGCTGGCCCTCGCGCACGATGCGGTCGGTGAGCTCCATGACCTTGGCGGCGGTCTTCGGGTCGAGGGCTGCGGTGTGCTCATCGAGCAGCAGCAGCTTGGGGCGCTTGAGCGTTGCCATCAGCAGCGTGAGCGCCTGGCGCTGGCCGCCGGAGAGCGTCGAGACCTTCGTGGTCAGGCGGGACTCAAGGCCGAGGCCGAGACCGCCGAGCAGCTCGCGGTACTGCTCCTTTTCCTCCTTCGTCACGCCCCAGGAAAGACCGCGGCGCTGGCCGCGGCGGGCGGCGAGGGCGAGGTTCTCTTCGATCCACATCGAGGGGGCGGTGCCCATCATCGGGTCCTGGAACACGCGGCCGATGAATGCCGCGCGCTTGTGCTCGGGCAGGTTCGTGACGTCAGCACCGTCGATGATGACCTTGCCGGAGTCGACAAAGAACGTGCCGGCGGTGGCGTTGAGCATCGTGGACTTGCCCGCGCCGTTGCCGCCGATGACGGTGACGAAGTCGCCGTCGTTCAGCGTCAGACTCAGGCCGCTCAGCGCGGTCTTGGCGTTGATGGTGCCGGGGTTGAAGGTCTTATAAAGTTCCTTGAGTTCAAGCATGGCCATTGCCTCCGTTCTTTGCGCTCTGGGGCTGCACCTTGCGGCGGAACATCTTGCTCTTCCAGTAGGGGATGGCGAGGAAGACCGCCACGATCAGCGCCGTGATGAGCTTTAAGTCGTTGGTGTTCAGACCGAGCTGCAGCACGATCTGGAGCACGATGTAGTAGATGATCGCGCCGATGGAAACGGCCAGCAGCGTGAGGCCGAAGTTCGTGAAGATCTTGCCGAAGATGACCTCACCGATGATGACGGCGGCAAGGCCGATGACGATGGCGCCGCGGCCCATGTTGATGTCGCTCGAGCCCTGATACTGCGCCAGCAGCGCGCCGGAGAGGGCGACAAGACCGTTCGAGACCATCAGGCCAAGCACGATATTCGAGTTCGTGTTGATGCCCTGTGCGCGCGCCATGTGGGGGTTTGCGCCGGTCGCGCGCAGCGAGCTGCCCTTCTCCGTGCCGAAGAACCAGTACAGGATGGCGATGACCGCGGCTGTGAAGAGAAGCAGCAGCGGCAGGGGATTGTTGATCGAGAGCTCGCGCACATAGCGCTGCGAAAGCAGCAGCGGATATTTATCAACGCTGAGTGCCTGGTTTGCCTTGCTGTCCATGATGCGCAGATTGATCGAATACAGCGCAAGCTGCGTCAGGATACCGGCGAGAATGGCCGGAATACCGCAGCGCGTGTGGAAAAGACCGGTGACGAGGCCTGCCAGCATACCGGCGAGCATCGCGCACAGCAGGGCGATCCAGGGATTGAAGCCGCCGCGGATCAGCATGACGCAGACAGCGCCGCCGGTTGCCAGCGAGCCGTCGACGGTCAGGTCCGCCACGTCCAGAATGCGGAAGGTGATGTAAACGCCGATGGCCATAATGCCCCAGGCGAGACCCTGTGCGGCAGCGCCGGGCAGGGCGTTCATCAGCGACGAAAGAAAACTCATGGGTTCTCTCCTCCTATCTCTTGTTGAGGCAGGAACGGGCTAAGCCCGTCCCTGCCTGCGGGGGGATGTGATCAGATTACTCTTCGATGGCAGTGTAGCCCTCGAGAGGCTCGATGCCGAGCGTCTCGCACATGGAGGCGTTGTACTTCGGGGTGGCCTCGGTGAACTCGATGGGCATCTCGGAGATGTCGGCCTCGCCGGTCAGGATCTTGGCGGCCATCTTACCGGTGGTCACGCCGAGGTCATAGTAGCTGATGGAGAGGGTCGCGACGCCGCAGCCCTTGCAGATGCCCTCTTCGCCGCAGATGGCAGGCACGCCTGCGGGAACGAGAACGTTTGCGATGGCCTCGGTGTTGGAAGCGGCGGTGTTATCGGTGGGGACGTAGACAACGTCGGAGTAGTCGGCGGCGGACTGGGTCACGGAAGCGACGTCGTTCGTGTCAGTGAAGGCGAACTCCTGGGTCTCAATGCCCTTGTCGGAGAGGTACTTGGCGACCTCTTCGATCTGGTAGCGGGAGTTGGGCTCGGCGGAGCAGAACAGCAGGCCGACCTTCTGAGCATCGGGGAACCATTCGGTGATCATGTTGGCCTGAGCCTCGAGGTCAGCGAGGTCGGAGGTGCCGGAGATGTTGCCGCCGACAGTGCCGTTGAAGTCGTCAATATCAAGAGCAACGCCGTAAGCGGTGATGGAAGTGCCGAGGATGGGGATGTCGCTCGTGGCGGCAGCCGCGGCGGTCAGCGCCGGAGTGGCGTTCGCCATGATGAGGTCAACACCGTCGGAGACAAAGCCGTTGACGATGGTAGAGCAGTTGGCGCTGTCGCCGGAAGCGTTCTTGTTCTGGAATTCGACCTGGCCGGGCAGCGCCTCATTCAGCGCGTCGATGAAGCCCTGGGTGGCAGCGTCGAGTGCCTCGTGCTGCACGAGCTGGCAGATGCCGACGGTGTACTTCGTGCCTTCGCCGTCGGTGCTGCCCTGATTGTCGTCCTGTGCGGCCTTATCGCCGCAGCCGGTCAGACCCACGCTCAGGCTGAGAACGAGGGCAAGAGAGGCAACAAGAGAAATGATGCGTTTGGTGTTCATGCTTTTTTTCCTCCAATTTTTATTTCTCGCTGATAACAATAAAACCCGCTGTAAGGACTTGTGGTCCATACGGCGGGTTCCTTGACTCAACTCTTTTTGAAGTGACCTTCAAGTGTTGGTTCGAAAGACCTTTCAGCTACGGGCATCACAAATCGCTCTTACCTTGTCCTTAAAGTAAAAGTAAGAGTAATAGTAAAAGCGATATGCAACGTTGCTTACAACAGTCTTCATCACTCAAGCTCCAAGTCCTTTCAAAAAGGATGGTAGTAATATAGCACACACAAAAATGACCGTCAATAGCATTTTTATCCAAAAAACACTATTTATGTAGGAATTTGGCAGGGCACAGCACCGAAAAGTATGCTATTTGCATTAGGAAACGGCATGGGTGTGTTCGCAAAGCTCATTGATCTTCTGCTGTAAGCCCTTGAAATCCTCAAACGACTCGGGCCTGCGGCGCGGATCGCGCAGCAGTGCCGCGGGGTGATACACGGCCATCATCTGAAAGCCGTTCTTTTCGAACCACTGCCCGTGCTCACGCGTGATCTTGAAGTCGGGCTTGATGATGCGCATGGCCGCGATGCGCCCGAGGCAGACGATGATCTTCGGCCGCAGCAGCGCGACCTGACGGCGAAGATACCCGATACAGGCGTCCTGCTCCACGCCGAGCGGGTCGCGGTTTTCCGGCGGGCGGCACTTGACGATGTTGGCGATATACACATCGTCGCGCTTGAGGCCGATGATCTCAAGCATGTCGTCGAGCAGATGACCGGCCCTGCCGACGAATGGCACGCCCTGCGCATCCTCGTTCGCGCCGGGGCCTTCGCCGATGAATAAAACTTCAGCATTCTGATTGCCGACGCCGAAGACGACGTTCGTGCGCGTCTCCCACAGCGAGCATTCGCGGCAATTTTTGCAGTCGTGTTCCAGAGTTTCCCAGGTATCAGGCATAGTCGTGTTCTCCTGTCGATTTTTTGTCATTTTACCATGATTCGCCGCGCTTTGCAACGCGCGCGGCACGCATTTTTCCATCTGCGCGGGCCATACTGAAAAAAACGGACGCGGAGGAAGAAATGGATCATATCTGGTACTGGTTTGCTTACAGCTTTTTGGGCTATTGCTTGGAAAAGCTCTTCGCCGCAGCGACGAGATCGAGCCACCGGCTGCGGCGGTGCTTCGTGTTCCTGCCGCTGTGTCCGGTGTACGGCTTTGCAATGGTCACGATTTTATTGCTGGGGGCGGAAAAGCTCCCCGGCGCGTGGGAGCAGATCTTGCTCGGTATGCTCGCGGCGACGGCGATAGAATACGCCGTGCACTGGGGCTATGAAAGGCTGTTTCAAGTGCAGTTCTGGGACTATTCTTCGACCAAATGCGACGTGAACGGCCGCATCTGCCTGCCGTTTTCCATCTGCTGGGGAATATTGTCGATGCTCGCCGTGCGGTATGTGCAGCCGGTTCTGGAGGGCTATGCCGCACTGCTTCCAGAGTGGGCCGCGGCGCTGGCGGTGTTCCTCGTCACGCTTGACGGCATCCTGACCGCGCGCGTCCTGCTCACGACGCACGATATCGACGCTTTGACGCCGCGAACGTTGCTCCGAAGTAAAAGAAGGCGAACCGCCTGACGGTTCGCCTTCCTGACTTTATTCATAAATGTTTTTCGATCCAGCTCCACAGGTCGTTATAGACCACGGCACGGCAGTCTTCGTTCAGAATCTCGTGCCGCAGGCCCTTGTAGAGCTTCAGCTCCACGTCGCGCACGCCGGCGCGGCGGAAGGCCTCGTATGCGCGCTTGACGCCCTTGCCCATCTCGCCGACAGGGTCCTTGTCGCCGGAGATGAAGAGAATGGGCGTGTTGCGGTTCATCGACGCGATGTTTTTCGGCGTGCTGATGAAGCGGATGCCGCCGAGCATCTCGTAGAAGAGACCGATGCTCGCCTTCTGACCGCAGAGGGGGTCGGCAATGTAGGCGTCAACATTGTTGTCGCTCGCGCTGAGCCAGTCGACCTCCGTGCGGTTGGGCGCGAACGCCTTGTTGTAAGCACCGAAAGCCAGCGCCTCCACGCGCGGAGAGTGCGCCTTGAAGCCGTGGCGCTTGCCCGCGGCCTTGGCGATGGCGCGCCCGCCCGCGACGATCGCGGGGGACTGGTGCCCCGTGCCCATGATGATGGCGGCGTCAACGGTGCCGGGATAGCGGATGAGATAGGTGCGCGTCAGGAACGAGCCCATCGAGTGGCCCATGAGAAAATAGGGAACATCGGGATATTTTTCCTTCGTGCGGCAGCGCAGGGCGTACATGTCGTCCACAACATGCTTCCAGCCGTCGCGCGGGCCGAAATAGAGCGTGTCGGCGTCCTTCTCGGCGGAAAGGCCGTGGCCGAGGTGGTCGTTCGCCACGACGGCAAAGCCGTGCTCGGTCATGAATTCGGCAAACGGCGCGTACCGCATGCCGTATTCCGCCACGCCGTGCGCGATCTGTAAAACGCCGATGATCTCACCGCTCTCGGGCATCCACTCTGCCGCGTGAATGCGCGAGGAGCCGTCCGACGAGGGGAAGTAAAATTCCCTGCAAATAGCCATGGCGCAAAACCCTCCTGCATGATATAATCTTATTCATTAGTATAGCATAAGGCGGTCCAAATGAACAAGGGGGTATCTTCATGCAGCGGTATATTTTGGCGCTCGATCAGGGGACGACCAGCTCGCGCGCCATTCTGTTCGGGCGCGATGGCAGTGTCGGCGGACACGCGCAGCAGCCGTTTCGGCAGTATTATCCGCAGCCCGGCTGGGTCGAGCACGACCCGAACGAGATCTGGGAGAGCGAGCGCGCCGTTGCCGCGCAGGCCTTGCGCGAATCGGGCCTTGGCCGCGCGGTCGCGGCGATCGGCATCACGAACCAGCGCGAGACGACGATTCTTTGGGATCGCGCGACGGGCGAGCCCATCCACAACGCCATCGTCTGGCAGTGCCGCCGCACGGCGGACATCGCGGATGCCCTTCGCGAAAAGCGCGGCGTGAGCGAGCTTGTGGCCGAGAAAACGGGATTGCACATCGACGCCTACTTTTCCGCGACGAAGATCAAGTGGCTGCTCGACCACGTCCCCAGCGCGCGGGAAAGGGCCGAGCGCGGCGAAATTTTATTCGGTACGGTGGAGACATGGCTCATCTGGAGGCTGACGGGCGGCAAGGTCCACGTGACGGACTACTCGAACGCCAGCCGCACGATGCTCTTCAACATCCACACGCTTTCGTGGGATGAAGAGCTCTGCGCGCTGCTGGACATTCCGATGAACATTCTGCCGCGTCCCGTGTCCAACTCCGAAGTCTACGGCACGGTGGCGGAGGGCATCGAAGGGCTCGAAGAGCTCGCGGGTGTGCCGATCTGCGGCGCGGCGGGTGACCAGCAGGCGGCGCTGTTCGGGCAGGGCTGCTTTACGCGCGGACAGGCGAAGAACACCTACGGCACGGGCTGCTTCACGCTGATGAACGTCGGCGGCGCGCCGGTGCGCTCGCGCGCGGGACTGGTGACGACGGTGGGCTGGAGCTTAAACGGCGAGACGACCTACGCGCTCGAGGGCAGCGTCTTCAACGCGGGCTCGGCCATTCAATGGCTGCGCGACGAGTTGCAAGTCATTTCGACCTCGCACGAGTGCGACATTCTGGCAGAATCCGTTCCCGACAGCGGCGGCATTTACTTAGTGCCCGCGTTTACGGGCCTCGGTGCGCCGTATTGGGACATGTATGCGCGCGGCTGCGTCGTGGGCATCACGCGCGGCACGACGAAGGCGCACTTCGCCCGCGCAGTGCTCGAATCCATCGCCTATCAGGTCACCGACCTGATGACCGCCATGCGGCAGGACGCCGGCTGCGAGATCTCCCTTCTGCGTGTCGACGGCGGCGCGAGCGTCAGCGATTTGATGATGCAGTTTCAGGCGGATTTGCTGCGCATTCCGGTCGACCGGCCCGCGATGGTCGAGACGACGGCGTTTGGCGCGGCATCGCTCGCGGGTCTGGCCGCGGGCGTGTGGAAGGACTTGGACGAGCTGAGCACTCTCCGGTGCAGCGAGCGCGTCTTCACCCCCGAGCGGGCGCAGTACGAGTGTGAGGAGCTGTACCGCGGCTGGAAGCGCGCCGTCGGCTGCGCGCAGGGCTGGGTCGAGAAAAAGTGAACGCTGTCACAAAAAATTTATACTTTTGTCGTAAATTATCCATTGAAATGAAAGCCCCGGTAGCTTATACTGTCAATAACAAACCCGAGGACACGGTTTGAAAGGAGAAAGTATTATGGCATTTTTCGATAACTTCAGCAAGAAGGTTCAGGACGTCGCGTTCGTGGCGACTGAGAAGGCACAGCAGGTCGCGGCCGTTGCCGGTGAAAAGGCAAATGCCGTTGCCGATAAGGCCAAGACCGAGTATGAGATGGCATCTGAGCGCCGCAGCATGGACAAGAACTACCGCGCCATCGGCGAGTGGTATGTCTCCACGCTCGAGGGTGACGCGCCCGAAGCGGTCGCCGATATCGTCGCGGCCATCAAGGCCTCTCAGGAGAAGCTCGCCGCTTACGAGGCCGCCAAGGCTGAGGCTGCCGCTGCCAAGAAGGCGCAGGAGCCCATCATCGAGGTGACCATCGAGAAGGACGCGGAAGAGAAAGCGCCCGCTGCGGAGGAACCCAAGGAGCCTTCCGAAGCCGAGGAGACCAAGGAGGACTAAATCCTTCCCAATGTGCGGCGCAGCTCTGGCTGCGCCGCTTTTTTCCAGCTTAGGGCAAATCTGGTCTGCATAATTTGTTTTGTTTTGACTATATGAATAATACCAGGACGGGATATAATACGGCCAACAACCAAAACAAAGGAGCACCCGATCATGAACGATAAAAAGATCAGAAAGCTTGTCCTTGCCGCACTGCTTGCGGCGCTTGTCTGCGTGGCGACGATGGTCGTGCAGATCCCCTCTCCGATGCAGGGCTATGTGAACCTGGGCGACTGCTTCGTGCTGCTGTCCGGCTGGCTGCTGGGCCCCTGGTATGGCTTTGCGGCGGGCGGCATCGGCTCGATGCTGGCAGACATTTTCCTCGGCTATGCGCACTACGCTCCGGGCACCCTGGTCATCAAGGGCGTGATGGCGCTGGTCGCTGCGCTGATGTATGAAAAGATGGGCCGCACTGCGACCTCCCGCATCGCCGGCGGCGTTGTGAGCGAGATCATCATGGTGCTCGGCTATTTCGGCTACGCTTCTCTCCTGCTGGGCAAGGGCCTTGCCGCTGCGGCAAGCATCCCCGGCAACATCTTCCAGGGTGCGGTCGGCCTCGTGGTCGGCGTGCTGCTGGTCACGGTGCTTGAGCGCGCCAAGGTGACGGAGAAGCTGGCATAATAAATTTCTAAAGAGGTGTCAGATCATGGCGGGAATCGTACATGAGGTAGAAAATCATCGTCTGGTGGAACAGGCGGAGCAGGAGGCGGCAGAGGCGGCGCGCGAGCTTGCGGAGATCGCACATCTGCGCCGCGGACAGATCGTCGTCATCGGCTGCAGCACGAGCGAGGTCGTGGGCCATCAGGTCGGCAGCTGGTCGACGCCGGAGGTGGCGGACGCCATCTTCCGAGGGCTCTCCAGCGTATTTTCGCCCATGGGCGTGTATCTTGCCGCCCAGTGCTGCGAGCATTTGAACCGCGCGCTGATCGTGGAGCACGAGGCTGTGCCGAACGGCGAGATCGTCAACGTCCTGCCTCAGCCCAAGGCGGGCAGCTCGTTTGCGACGGCCGCGTACAAAGCGTTCCGCCATCCCGTGGCGCTCGAAGAGATACACGCCGACGCCGGACTTGACATTGGCGGCACGCTGATCGGCATGCACCTCAAAAAGGTCGCCGTTCCCGTTCGCTTGAAGCAGAACCGCATCGGTCAGGCCATTGTGCTGGCCGCGCGGACGCGTCCCAAATTCATCGGCGGCGAGCGTGCGATCTACGATGAGTCTCTCAAAGACGGTTATCCTGATTTCACCGATTGAACCAACACAGCAACAGAAAAAGCGTGATGCCCGATCTCGGGCATCGCGCTTTTTCGTCGGTTCCTATCAAATTTTTCAGGCGAGGAAGCCCTTGAGAATCGTGTCTTCGGCCTCCTCCTCGGTGAGACCAAGGGTCTGGAGCTTTAAGAGCTGGTCGCCTGCGATCTTGCCGATGGCAGCCTCGTGGATGAGCTGCGCGTCGGTCGAATTCGCGGTGATGGCGGGGATGGATTCGATCGTGGCCTTGCCCATGATGATCGAGTCGCACTGCACATGGCCGAAGCACTTGCTGTTGCCGACGACCACGGGGTGGAAGATCTGCTTGGACTCATCCTGCGCGACGGAGCGGGAGATGACGCGGCCGCGCGCATCTTCGCCGTTGAGCTCGATCTCCATGTCGCTCTCGGCGTGCTGTTTGCCGTGAGTGAGAAGGCGCTCGGTGATGACGGCCTCGGCGTCCTTGCCGCAGACGATCTTCGTTTTGCGCACGGTGGAGTCGATGCCGCGGATCTGCACGGTCTCCATCTGGATGCTCGCGCCCTCGTCAAGGTAGACGATCGTGGTGGGGTTCATCACGCGAGAACCCTCGCCGTCGCCCTCGCCGTAGTGCTTTTCCACATAGCGTACGTGGGAGTTTTTGGAGACGTAGAACGTGTGGACGCCGTCGTGGCGGCTCTCGTTGCAGCCGGAGTTGTGGATGCCGCAGCCTGCGACGATGTCGACGTCGCAGTTTTCGCCGACGTAGAAGTCGTTGTAGACCATTTCGGTCACGCCGCTCTTGCTGATGATGACGGGGATGTGGCACTGCTCACCCTTCGTACCGTCCTTGATGCGGATGATGATGCCGCTTTTACCCTCGGGCTGCGGGTCGATGGCGATGTGCTCGGTGGACTGGCGCGCCTCGCATCCGCTGTCCTTTCGAATGTTGAACGCGCCGACGGGCTTGCCCGTCAGGTCGGCGATCTTTTCAAGCAGGGAAGCGTCGATTTCGGTGATCATATTGTGTACTACCTCCTTACTTGTTCAGCACCGGGCAGGAGCCCAGCGTGTCCGCCATGATGAGCGGGAAAATTTCTTCTGTGCTGCCGCGGTGCTTGAGCTCGCCGCCGCCCACGACGACGATCTCGTCGGCGAGCTGGATGATGCGCTCCTGATGCGAGATGATGATCATCGTCGCAAGCTCGCGCTGGCGCAGCTGCTCGAACGTCTCAGTCAGGCGGGCGAAGCTCCACAGGTCGATGCCGGCCTCAGGCTCGTCGAAGATCATCAGCTCGCTGCCGCGGGCAAGGAGCGTTGCGATCTCGATGCGCTTGACCTCGCCGCCGGAGAGGGAGACGTCGACCTCGCGGTCGAGATAGTCGTTGGCGCAGAGGCCTACCTGCGTGAGGTACTTGCAGCACTTGTCCTTGCTGAGGTTTGCATCGCCCGAGGCGATGGTCAGAAGGTTGCGCACCGTGATGCCCTTGAAGCGCGGCGGCTGCTGAAAGCCGTAGCTGATGCCGAGTTTTGCGCGCTCGGTGATGCCAAGGTGCGTGATGTCCTGACCGTTGAAGAGGATCTGGCCGCCCGTCGGCGTGACAAGGCCCATGATGACCTTGGCGAGCGTCGTCTTGCCGCCGCCGTTGGGGCCGGTGAAGACGATGAGCTTGCGGTCAGGAATGTCGATGGAAATGTCGTTTAAGATCGTCTGCTCTCCCTCAGGGGTGGAGACGGTATAGGTGATGTGCTTCAGTTCCAGCATGAAAAGAAGACCTCCTTACAGAAACTGCCATTGCTTGTCTTTAGTATGGACCAGATGGCAGAGAATGAAAAGTTGCAAATGCAACAAAATGCGCAAAAATACAAAACAAATGTAGTTTACCAAAAAAAATGGAAAAAATCAACGAGAGAGGTGCGATTTTCAAGATTTTCTTTTTCCATGCGGGAAATAGAGAAATATCGGCTCTGCACGCCTGAAAAATGCACGCATAGGATAGAGACGAGAACCGTTCCGGAAAGGGGAAGAAGAACATGACGGAAATGAAAAAGCCTTGCGCCTGCGACTATGAAGCGTGCCGCGAGGTGTGGAAGCGCGTCGCGCCGGGGGAGGACCCGTACCCGATGGGGGACAATGCAAACACACAGATGAGCGCACAGGATAGCGAGCTCACGCTCCCAGGCGCGGAGGCGGACCCTTGCTGCATGGGCAGCGAGGCAAGCGTATCGGTCGAGGTGCTGCAGGGCTTTCTGCGCGAGGAGCTCGGCGACGCGCAGGTGTATGCCTATCTCGCCTCCTGCACGCCGCGGCGCGAGTTGGCGCGAGCGTTCCGCGCGCTGAGCGAGGACGAGAAGCGCCACGCGCGCGATCTGGCTGCCGCGATCTACTTAATCACCGGCAAGGCCTACTGCCCGCGCGTGTGCGTGGAGCAGCCGGATACGTGCGACCTCTGCGCGCTGCTGCGCAGCCTCTACCATGCGGAGGCCTGTGCGGGCTACAATTACGCCCGCGCGGGAGAGGAGACGCTGGACCTGTGCCTCAGCAAGCTGTTTGCGACGATGAGCGAAGACGAATACCGCCACGCAGAGCTTTTGATGAAGCTCCTCGGGCGGAAGATGAACGTCTGACGGGCAGAAAAAAGCGGAGCAGGAGAAATCCTGCTCCGCTTTGCTGTGCTTGGGTCATTCGATCGAGATGATATAGTAATAGACCGGTTGGCCGCCGCAGATCAGATTGACCTCGGCATCCGGGCACTTGCGGGTGAAGGCGTCGCACGCCTTGTGCGCGTCCTCTTCATTCACATCCTCGCCGTAGAAGACGGTGATGAACTCCGCTTCGCGGGACGCTGCCTCGTCGGAGAGCTCGTCGAGCAGCGCGGAGACGTCGCGGTCGGTGCCGAGCAGCTTGCCGTCCAGAAGTGCCAGATAATCGCCCTCGTGGATGTCGAAGCCGTCAAAATCGGAATTGCGCGCGGCGTAGGTGATCTGCGCGGTGGAGACGCACTGCGCGGCGTCCGTCATCGCCTTGGCGATGGCGTCTGCGTCGATCATGTCGGGATCGACGGCCATCATCGCGCTCACGCCCTGCGGGATGGAGGCGGTTGGGATGACCACGACAGTCTTCTCCGTCAGGCCGATGCACTGCTGTGCGGCCATGATGATGTTCTTGTTGTTCGGCAGCACGAAAACGGTGTGCGCGGGGACCTTTTTGATCTCCTTGAGGATGCTCTCGGTCGAGGGATTCATGGTTTGTCCGCCGCTGATGACGCCGTCGGCGCCAAGGTCGGTGAAGACGTTCGCAAGGCCCTCACCCGCGCAGACCGCGAGGAAGCCAAAGTCCTTTTCGGGCTCGGCTTCACCGGCATTTTCGTGCTCGGCGGCTTCGAGCTCCTGCTCGATGGCCTCAAGGTCGTCGGTGGACTGGGCCTTGCCGCCGGCGGCGAGCTGCTGGGCCTGCGTGCGCATGTTCTCGATCTTCGCGAGCTCGAGCGTGCCGTACTTCTGCGCCTCGGTCAGCGCCTCGCCCGGAATGTCGGTGTGAACGTGGACTTTGAAAGCCTCGTCGTCCTCGCCGATGACGAGCGAATCGCCGATGCCGTCGAGGAAGCGGCGGAACGGCTCAATGCTGCGTCCGCTCTTGCGGACGATGAACACGGTGTCGAACGTGAAGGTGATGTCCTCTTCGTTGAGCATGGCAAAATCGGCCTTCTCCTGTGCATTCTCTTCGGTGAGCTCGGGGCGCTCCTCGCCGCGCAGCGCGCTGAGCATACCGCCGAGAATCAGCAGGAAGCCCTTGCCGCCCGCGTCGACGACGCCGGCCTTTTTGAGAACGGGGTTCATGTCAGTCGTCTGCGCGAGCGTGATCTCGCCCTGGGCGATGGCCTGCTCGATGACGTACTCGACGCTGTTGTGCTCCTCGGCCGCGTTCACGGCGCGCTCGGCAGCGAGACGCGAAACGGTCAGGATCGTGCCCTCGGCGGGCTTCATCACGGCGTTATACGCCGCGGCGACACCCTCCTGAAGCGCGGCGGCAAACGCCGCGCCGTCGGCCTCCTTGCAGCCCTTGAGCTCCTTGGCGATGCCGCGGAAGAGAAGCGACAGAATGACGCCGGAATTGCCGCGCGCGCCGCGCAGCAGCGCAGACGCCGTGACAGAGGCGGCCTGATCGACCGTCGCGGGCTCGATCTTCTTGAGCTCCTGCGCCGCGGTCTGGATGGTAAGACTCATGTTCGTGCCCGTGTCGCCGTCGGGAACGGGGAATACATTCAAATCATTGATAGCTTGCTGTGCCTGTGCGATGGAGACGGTGCCGAAGAGCAGCATCTCCTTGAACATGGCACCATTGATGGTATCGTGCATAGGATGATGTCCTCCTCGGTTTTTACATATTCATGCTGTCGACGCAAACGTCGATGCTGCGGATGCTTGCGCCGGTGTTTTCGCTGACCATATAGCGCACCTGATTGATGATGGAGCGGCAGACGGCGGCGATGTTCACGCCGTGCTCCACAACGATGTGCAGCTCGATGGAAATGTCCCCTTCTTCGTGGGGAATGATGCGCACGCCCTTGCTCATCGCCTCGCGGCGCAGCAGGTGGACGAGCCCGTCGGTCATCGAGCGGTAGGCCATGCCCTTGACACCAAAGCAGCTCGTGGCCGCGGCGCCGGTGATATTAGACAGGGCAGCGTCGGAAATGCTGACTTCGCCCTTTTCGGTTTGTAGCCTGATCATGGAAGATACTCCTTTCTCCCTGGTCGATATGATATGACCATATCATTATATACGAAGCGGTGCAGAATAACAAGAGAAAATATTTTGCGTAAAATGCGGGAAAATGTCAAGGACTCTATTGAAAATAAACGGAAATTCACGTATTATGGAAACTAACGAGTTCATTGCGCCCGCTTTGGGCGCTGCGGAGGGATAAACATGAGAGTCATCACAGGCTCGGCGCGCGGACGGCGGCTGGGCGATCTCAAGGGCATGGAGACCCGCCCGACGACCGACAAGGTCAAGGAAAGCATTTTTAATTGTATCCAGTTCGACGTGGAGGATGCGCGCGTGCTCGATCTTTTTGCGGGCACGGGGCAGCTCGGCATCGAGGCGCTCTCGCGTGGGGCAAAAAGCGCGCTTTTTGTTGACAAGCGTGCAGACGCGGTCAAGCTCGTGCGCGAAAATCTCGCGCTGTGCCATCTGGAAGAAAACGCGCAGGTCATCTGCGGTGATTCACTCGCCGCGCTCGGCACGCAGAGCGGGAGGTTCGACATCATCTTCCTCGATCCGCCGTACGAAAGCGGACTTTTGGAGCAGGCGATGGAAAAGATCGCGCAGTTTGACATTTTATCACCCCATGGTATAATGGTCGCGGAAAGTCCGCAGAACCAGACGCTTCCCGAGCTTCCCGCGCCGTACGGACTGTATCGCGAGTACCGCTACGGCAAGATCAAGGTGAGCATCTATCACCGCGCGGTGGAGGAAGAGGCATGAGAATCGCAGTGTTTCCCGGCTCGTTCGACCCTGTGACGATCGGGCATCAGGACATTATCGCGCGCACGTCAAAGCTCTTTGACCGCGTGTACGTGTCTATCGTGCCGAACGGGACGAAGACGCACCCGATGTTCACCGACGAGCAGAAGCTCGCGCTCATGCGCGCGAGCGTCGAGGAGTTCCCCAATGTGGAAGCTGAGCTCGGCGGCGGACTTCTGACCGACTACGCGCTGCGTAAAAATGCGCAGTTTCTCGTGCGCGGTGTGCGCAACAGCGTGGATTTTGACGCCGAGCAGCAGCTCTCGCTCATCTATCGCGACGTGTCGGACGGCGCGCTCGAAACGGTGCTGCTGATCGCGGAACCGAAGTATCAGCACATCAGTTCCACGATGGTGCGCGAGATGATCAAATACGGACAAGACCTTGAAAAATATATGCCGCTGCGCGCGGCGGAGCTTGTGAAAGGATGGAGAGAAGACCATGGCGAACAATGATGTGCAGCATCTTTTGGATATGCTTTACGAGATGATCGACGGCGCGAAGAACGCGCCGCTGACGAGCGACAAGTGCATTCTGAACCGCGACGAGGCGCTCGACCTGCTCGACGAGATTCGCGCCCAGCTCCCGGTGGAGCTTTCCCGCGCGCAGGAGCTCATCCGCGCAAAGGAGGACTATGTCAAGGCCGCCAAGCGCGACGTCGAGCGCATGATGCAGCAGGCCGAGCAGGACGCGAAGAACAAGGTCTCCGAGACCGAGGTGCTCGGTATCGCCCGCGAAAAGAGCCACGAGATCATCAAAAAGGCCGAGGACCGCTCGCGCGAAATGTACCGCGTGGCCAACGAGTACACCGAGGATGCGCTGCGCCGCACCGAGGAGGCCATCCAGATGGCGCTCGAGGAGGTCAAGCAGTCCCGCGTGCGCTTCCGCGCCGCCTCTGCCGAGCAGATGCAGAAGCGCCGCGAGGAGCTGGCACAGTCAGCTGAAAAGCAGACGCAGAACGGATAAAATTTTGTCAAAAGTGACAAAAACCGACATGATCGGTAGACATAATCTATATTTGGGCATAGCATAAAGGGCCGCCACAAGATATTGTGGCGGCCCTTTTTTAACCAAAACCAAAGTAGAACATGCGTTTTAAAAATACGGTGCACTGGCCGAATTTTCACAGGAAAAAGCGGTAAAAGGCTTGAAATCTCAGGGAAATTTCTGCTTGCATTTTTTATGTGAATCTCGTATACTCAAAACAAAGGTGGGGGAAAGTGGTGTATCATACCATGAAAATGGCTTACTTTCCCACATAAGCATCAGATCGGACGCGGTACGGCTTTTTCCAAAATGAAGAAAAGGCCGCGCTTTCGTGCCCTCTGTATGCGAAAATGCACAGAAAAAGGGGGTCAGCCGCCGTGACGGGTCAGTATCAGCACACGATCGACGCCAAGGGGCGGCTCTTTATCCCCGCGAAGCTGCGCGAGGAGCTCGGCGACACGTTTTATGTCACCATGGGCATGGACTCCTGCCTGAGCATCTATTCCGACGCCTCCTGGGCGCGCTTCACCGAAAAGTTTGAAAGCCTGCCTTACACGAAGACCAAGGCCATGCGCCCGCTCTTCGCCAACGCCGCCAAGTGCGAGCCCGACGCGCAGGGGCGCATCGTGCTGCCGCAGAAGCTCAGAGCCTACGCCCACCTTGAAAAAGACGTGGTCGTGATCGGTGTTTCGAACCGCGCCGAGATCTGGAATGCGGAGAAGTGGGCAGAGATCGAGGCCGAGGAGCTCAATCCCGAGAATCTGGCCGCCGTGATGGAAGAGCTGGGATTCTGATATGGAAGAGAACTACGGCCATAAGCCGGTACTGCTGCACGAGTGCCTCGGCGCGCTCGCCATCAAGCCCGACGGCATCTATGTGGACGGCACGCTCGGTCGCGCCGGACACTCGCTCGAGATCGTGCGCCGCCTGACGACGGGCCGTCTCATTGCGCTTGACCGTGACGAGACCGCGATCGAAGCGGCAAACCGCCGCCTCGGCGATTATTTGGACAAGGTCACGCTCGTCCACAGCAATTTCAGCGCGCTCGACGCTGTGCTGCACGAGCTGGGCGTCCACGGCGTGGACGGGATGCTTTTTGACCTCGGTGTTTCCTCCCCGCAGCTCGACGAAGCGCAGCGCGGGTTTTCCTACAAGCAGGACGCGCCGCTCGATATGCGCATGGACGAATCCGCCGCACTGACCGCGCGCGAGGTCATGAATACCTATTCTTATGAAGAGCTGCGCCGCATCCTCTTTGAATACGGCGAGGAGCGCTATGCGCCCGCCATCGCGAAGAGGATTTGCCAGCACCGCGAGCAAAAGCCCATCGAAACGACGCTTGAGCTCGCCGATATCATCCGTTCGGCCATGCCCGCGAGCGCGCTGCGCGAAAAGCAGCACCCTGCCAAGCGTAGCTTTCAGGCCATCCGCATTGCCGTGAACGACGAGCTGGGCGAGCTTCCGCCGATGCTCGACGCGGCGGAGAAAAATCTGAAACCGGGCGGACGGCTCGCGGTCATCACGTTCCACTCGCTCGAAGACCGCATCGTCAAGAAGAAGTTACAGGAGCTTGCACAGGGCTGCATCTGCCCGCCAGAATTTCCGGTGTGCGTGTGCGGACGAAAGCCAAAGGTCAAGCTCATCACAAGAAAGCCCATCGTTTCGGGCGAAGAAGAACTCGCAGAGAATCCCCGTGCCCGCAGCGCCAAGCTGCGCGTCGCGGAAAAGTGCTGACAACAGCCGAAAATACGCAAAAGAAAGGAGATCGCCATGGCCAGCCGCAGAGAGCAGAACATGAAATACCGCCGCTACAGCGGACGAGTCAATGGCAATCTCGCTTACGATCCCGCCTACGAAGAGCGCCAGCGCAGGCTGCGCCGCGAGCGTGAATACGAGCGTGAGCACGAGCGTCAGCGCGAGGAATTCATGCGTCCCCCGCAGCGGAAGGTGCAGAAAAAGGCTGCGCCCGTCCGCCGTCAACGCGAAAAGGTCTCGCTCGGCACGCTGTGCGGCTTTATGGCGCTGGCCGCAATGGTCGCGCTGATGATCATGTGCCGCGCACAGCTGACGGAAATATCCGCGCAGGTCGTCTCCGTGCAGAAGGAAATCTCCGCGCTCGAAGACGAGCATGTCGCGCTGCTCACGCGCTACGAAAAAACCTTTGACCTCACCACCATCAAGGAGGCGGCGGCCGCGGCCGGTATGGCCAAGCCCAGCGCCTCGCAGGTCTACTACATCGACCTGTCGGAGCCCGACAGCGTGGTCGTCTACCAGCAGAAGAGCCAGAACGTTTTGTCGCGGGTGCTCACGTCGCTCGGCAACGGCGTATGCGCAGTGGTGGAATATTTCAAATGAGCGAAGCTATACATAAGGAGTAAGGAGCTTCCTTACTCCTTTTCCATCTTTAAGGAGGATGAACGACTGTGGCACCACGCCCCCAGAACCAGAAAAGACGGCCCGAATCCGCGCGCCGCGCAAACCGCATCATTCAGACAAGAACGCTGCTGCTTCTGGGCGTGTTCGGCGTGCTGACGTTTGTGCTGCTCTTCACCCAACTCTATCACTGGCAGATCACCGAGCATGACGAGCTCCAGTCCGTCGCTGTGCGCCAGCAAACGCTGCGCACCACGGTGGAGGCGAGCCGCGGCACGATCTACGATCGAAACGGCACGATCCTCGCGATGTCCGCCTCGGCGGAGGATATTTTCATCTCTCCGAAGGAGATCATCGAAAACGATCAGGATCAAAACCTGATCGCCAACGGCCTTGCTGAAATTCTGGACCTTGACCCCGCTGGCATTCTCAAAAAGATGGAGAAGACGACCTCGCAGTACGAGATTCTTGTCAAAAAGGCGGACGATGAGCTCGCCGACAGGGTGCGCGAATTCATCAATGAGAACGACCTCAAGGGCGTTTTCATTCGTCCGACGAGCAAGAGGACCTATCCCAAGGGGACGCTCGCCTCACAGGTCATCGGCTTTGCCAATGAAAACGGCGGCGCGATGGGCCTTGAGGCGGCGTACAACGACGAGCTGACCGGTGAGAACGGTATGGTCGTCACCGCGCGCGACCGCGACGGCCGCTCCGTGCTCTACCAGTACGACCAGTATTTCGACGCGGAAAACGGCTGCGACCTGCACACGACGCTCGACACGACCATCCAGTATTACCTTGAGAAAGGTGTGCAGGAGCTCGAGGCGCGCTTCGGCACTGGCAAGGGCGCCGAGGGCATCGTCATGGATGTCAACACCGGCGCGGTGCTGGCGATGGCGTCGCTGCCGACCTACGACTTGAATTCCCCCGGCACGGTCTACAACGACTTTCTGACCTCTGGCATGACGGAGGAGCAGGTCCTCGAAAACATGAGTGACCTTCTCAACAAGCAGTGGCGCAGCAAGGCCATCAACGACACCTACGAGCCGGGCTCCACGTTCAAAACACTGACGCTCGCGATGGCGCTTGAGGAAAACGTTGTCGACCTGAACACGGGCTTCTATTGCAGCGGCAGCGTAAAGATCGAGGGCGAGACCATCAACTGCTCCAAGCGCGCGCCCGGTCACGGCCAGCAAAACCTGACGCAGGCGTTCGCCAACTCCTGCAACCCCGCGTTCATCAACATTGGCCTTCGCATCGGCAACGACAAGTTTTACCAGTACATGCTGGACTTTGGCCTGACGGAGAAGACCGGCGTCGACACCACGGGCGAGGCCAGCGGCTTCGTCAACAGCGAAATTAAATATTCGACGCTGGCGCTGGCGTGCTACGCCTTCGGCCAGAACTTCAACGTCACGCCTATCGCACTGCTGGCGGCGCAGTGCGCCTGCGTCAACGGCGGCTACCTCTACACGCCCTATCTTGTCGAAGAGATTACCGACCAGGACGGCAACGTCGTCTCCAAGCACGACTCCACGCCCATCCGTCAGGTCGTCTCCGAGGAGACGTCCGCGCTTGTGCGCGACATCATGGAGTATGAGGTCACAAGCGGCACGGGCAAGAACGGTCAGGTCGCGGGCTACCGCATCGGCGGCAAGACCGGCACGGCCGATAAGGTCGGCGGCGGCGTCATCGTCTCGTTCGTGTGCTTCGCCCCCGCGGATGACCCGCAGGTGATGATGCTCCTGACGCTCGACGAGCCGAGCAAGTGGACCGGTACCTACGTTTCCGGCGGTAACATGGTCGCCCCCGTGGCGAGTTCCGTCATGGGCGAGATCCTGCCGTATCTCGGCATTGAGCCGAGCTACACCGCTGAAGAGCTCGTCGGCGCGGATAAGACTGTGCCGAACGTCGTCGGCCTCAGCAAGGACGCGGCGGCCGAGCGCCTGAGCGCGAACGGCTTCAGCTTCCGCACCGTCGGCAGCGGCGATACCGTCACCGACCAGACGCCCGCAGGCGGCGCGATCGTACCGAACAGCGCGGAGATCATCCTCTACCTCGGCGCGGAGAAGTCGACTGACAAGTGCATCGTCCCGAACGTCGTGGGCGACAGCGCCGCGACCGCGAACCAGAAGATCGTGAACGCGGGGCTCATCATGGGCGTTTCCGGCGCGACGAACGCAAGCTCGTCCACGGTGCGCGCCATCTCGCAGAGCATCGCCGCGGGCACGGAGGTCGAGGCCGGTACGGTCGTGCGCGTCCAGTTCAGCGACAGCTCGGTGCGCGACTAAAGACAGCAAGACCCAATTCCGAAAGGAATTTTTCAAACGCAGTTATCTGAGCTTATTTCCGCATTAGAAGACAAAACGGTGCATGCGCCGCCTGACCTGATAGTCAGAGGCCTTGCGCTCGATTCCCGCAAGGTAGAAGAGGGATTCCTCTTCTTTGCCCTGCCGGGGGAGAAGGAGGACGGCGGCGAGTTTATCGCCGAAGCCAAAGCGCGCGGCGCGGCCTGCGCCGTGTGCGAGCATCCACCGGAGACGGAAATTCCCTATATCTTAGTGCCGGATGCGCACAAAGCGCTTGCGCTTTGCGCGGCGGTATGGTATGGTACTCCGGCGGGAAAACTCACCGTGGTCGGCGTGACCGGCACAAACGGCAAAACGACCACGACGTATCTCATCAAACAGCTTTTGGAGCGCACGAAGGGCGCAAAGGTCGGCCTGATCGGCACGAATCAGAATTTGATCAGTGACAAGACCATCCCGACCGACCGCACAACGCCCGACGCGCTGACCGTGCAGCGCCTGCTCGCCCAGATGGTCGATGCGGGCTGCACCTATGCCGTGATGGAGGTCTCGTCCCACGCGCTGATGCAGAGCAGGGTAGAAGGAATCCGATTCCGCGTCGGTGTTTTCACGAACCTGACGCAGGATCATCTTGACTACCACGGCACGATGGAGGCCTACTGCGACGCGAAGTCGAGGCTTTTCGACCAGTGTGACATCGCCTGCGTTAACGGTGACGATGCGTGGACGGAGCGCTTGCTCGCCCGCTTTACGAGCGAGCGGATCACATTCGGGCAGGGCATGACGAATGACCTTGTCGGCTGGCGTGCCCGCTACGAAAACGACTGTGTGCGCTTTACCGCCTGCACCGACTTCGACCACGAGGAGACGAAAATCGGCATCCCCGGCGGCTTTTCGCTCTATAACGCGCTCGCGGCGCTCTGCGCCGTGCAGGCGCTCGGCGTGCCGCTTTCCGACGCGGCAAAAGCGCTGACGGAATGTGTCGGCGTTAAGGGGCGGTGCGAGGTCGTACCGCTTGATGCACCGTTCACCGTCATCATTGACTATGCGCACACGCCCGACGGGCTCAAAAATATTCTCTCTACGGTCTGCGGCTTTGCTGACGGGCGCGTCATCGCGCTCTTTGGCTGCGGGGGAGACCGCGACAGGACAAAGCGACCCCGCATGGGCCGCATCGCCGCGGCGCTCTCGGACTTCGTTGTCCTCACGAGTGACAATCCCCGCACCGAAGACCCTTACACCATCCTGCGCGATGTGCTCCCCGCCATTTTGGAGAGCAGAACGCCGTTCGCCGTCATCGAGAACCGGCGCGAGGCCATCGGCTTTGCTCTGCGCGAGGCGAAAGCGCGCGACGTCGTCGTCCTCTGCGGCAAGGGGCACGAGACCTATCAGGAGATCGGAACGATAAAATACCACCTCGACGAGAGGGAGGTCGTGCGCGAGAGGTTCGCGCAAGTACAAAGGAAGGACGCCGCCGACGCGGCGAAGGAAAACGAACATGAAGATCATCATTGCCTGCATACTGAGCTTCGCGGTCTCCGCGATCACGGGAAAATTTCTGGTCCCTGAGCTGAGAAAGCTCAAGGCCGGACAGAGCATCCGCGAGGACGGCCCCACCTGGCACGCCGGAAAGGCCGGCACGCCGACAATGGGCGGCTTAATGTTCATCCTCGGCATCTTCGTCTCTATCCTGATCTGCGGCTGGAAGGGCATGATGGCGGGGAACTTTGAGCACCTCTACATCTTCTTTTTTGCGCTGATCTTCGGCGGCATCGGCTTTTTAGACGACTTTGAAAAGGTGAAGCACAAGCAGAACCTCGGCCTTACGGCCATCCAGAAGTTCCTGCTCCAGCTCGCCGCGGCGGTCGCGTTCCTCTGCCTGATGCGATTTGAGGGTATGCTGACGCCGAACCTCTACGTGCCGTTTTTCAACACGCAGATCGTCATGAGCTGGTGGGTGTACATGGTGTTTGCGGCGTTTGTCATCGTCGGCACGGTCAACGCCGTCAACATCACGGACGGCATCGACGGCTTGGCCGGCAGCGTGACGGTGCCGGTCGGCCTGTTTTTCACCGTGCTCGCCATCTGGTGGCAGGGCTATGAGCAGCTCGGCATTTATGCTGCGGCGCTCGTCGGGGGAATTCTCGGCTTCCTCATCTATAATTTCCACCCCGCCAAGGTCTTCATGGGCGACACAGGCTCGCTGTTTCTCGGCGGCACGGTGGCGGCGCTGGCCTTTGCCTACGATATGCCGCTCGTGCTGATCCCCGTCGGCTTTGTCTACATCTGCGAGACGCTGTCCGACATTTTGCAGGTCATCTACTTCAAGGCGACGCACGGCAAGCGCCTTTTCAAGATGGCGCCGCTGCACCACCACTTCGAGCTCTGCGGCTGGAGCGAAGGAAAGCTCGTCGCCGTGTTCACCAGCGTGAGTGCGCTGTGCTGTCTGGCGGCGCTGTTCGGAGTACTCAACAGATTTCATTTTTGAGAAACGGCAAGCCGATTCTCAAAAATGAGAGGGGATGCGCGGCGCTCTGTGCCTCGCCGCCCTTGGCGGCTCGACACTCACTCTGCGAGAAGTATTTTTCGCCACGCACCGGTCGCGGCGAAAAATGATTAAAAATATTTCGCGCCTGCGGGCGCGAAAGCCTGCGACGCTTGGTTGCAAAATGGAGGCAAACTCGCGCAGAGCGCGAGTTTGCAATCAGTATGAAAGGGGGAAGACTGCATGACCAAGGAAGAACGCTTGCTGCGGCAGGAGCAGCGCGAGCGGGCGAAGGCCATCGAGGCGGCGGCGCGCGAAGCGGGCCGCGGACCGCTGGACCTTCCGTATCTTCTGCTGGTGCTTACGCTCGTGGGCGTGGGTCTGATCATGCTGTTTTCCGCAAGTTTCCCCTCGGCCTACTATGAAGAGGGTAACCCCGCGCACTACCTCATCCGTCAGGGCATTTTTGCGATCCTCGGTATCACGGCGATGTTTATTGTCGGCAAGATCAATTACGAGCGCTATCGCGCGGTGGCGAAGATGCTGCTGATCTTTTCCATCATCCTGCTGGTGCTCGTTCTGATCCCGGGCATCGGCACGGGCAGACTGACGCACGGCGCGCAGCGCTGGATCCGTCTCGGACCCATCCAGTTCCAGCCGTCTGAGATCACCAAGGTCGGCATCATCCTCTATTTTGCCGACAGCATTTCGAAGAAGAAAGACAAAATGGCCACGCTGCGCTACGGCATCGTGCCCTATGCTGCCATCCTCGGCGTGATTGCGGCGCTGATGGCGAAGGAGCCGCACTTTTCCGGTATGGTGCTGCTGCTCGGCATCGGTGCTGTGATGATGTATGTCGGCGGCATCCGCAACTACTGGGTCGGTCTCGGCTTTGCGCTGGTGCTGCTGGTGATCTACGCTTTTGCGACCGGCATCATCACCTACAACTCGAGTCGAATCGACATCTGGCTCGACCCGTTCAACGAAGAGTGGATGCGCGATAAGGGCTATCAGATCCGGCAGAGCTTGCTCTCCATCGGTTCGGGCGGATTGTTCGGATTGGGCCTTGGCAAGAGCCGGCAGAAGTTTCTGTTCCTGCCCGAAGAGCACAACGACTTTATTTTCGCCATCATCTGCGAGGAGCTCGGCCTTGTCGGCGCGACGATCATCATGGTCATGTTCGCGCTGCTCATCATCCGCGGCTACTGGATCGCCCTGCACGCGCGCGACCGCTTCGGAAGCCTTCTTGCCGTCGGCGTGACGACGCAGATCGCCTTGCAGGTATTCCTGAACATCGCGGTCGTGACGAATCTGATCCCGAACACGGGCATTTCGTTGCCATTTTTCAGCTACGGCGGCACGGCGCTTGTGATTCAGCTGGCCGAGGTCGGCATCGTACTGAGCGTTTCGCGCCAGATGCGCTGACGCGGGAAGGAGAAAACGGCTATGAAGGTCATCTTTACCTGCGGCGGCACGGCAGGACACGTCAACCCCGCGCTCGCGCTCGCGGGCTATATGCGGGAAAAGGACGCGGGCACGCAGATCTTATTCGTCGGCGCGGAGCGCGGACTGGAGCGCGATTTGATCGCGCACACGGACTATCCGTTCCGTACGGTGAACATTTCATCGTTCCACCGCTCGTTCAAGCCCGCGGAGATCAGGCACAACCTTGTTTCACTCAAAAATCTCGCCCACGCCGAGCGTGAGGCGAACGCGATCTTAAATGATTTTCACCCCGACCTGATCGTCGGCACCGGCGGCTACGCGAGCTATCCACTCGTGCGCTACGGCGCAAAGGCGGGCATCCCCACGGCGGTGCACGAGTCGAACATCGTGCCGGGGCTGACGACGCGACAGCTGGAGCCCCACTGCGACCGCATCATGGTTGGCTTTGAGGACTGCCGCGCGCACTACAAGCACCCCGAAAAGGTGGTCGTGACCGGTACGCCCGTGCGCGGTGACTTTTTCACAGTGACAAAGCAGCAGGCGAAGGAAAAGCTCGGCATGAACGACGGGCGCAAGCTCATCGTCTCGTTCTGGGGCAGCCTCGGGTCGAACGCGATGAACCGCGCGATGGCGGAGTTTTTGGCGCTTGAGAGCGCGAAGGAGCCCTTTTACCATATCCACGGCGTCGGCGAGATCTGCTGGAAGCCGATGCAGCAGTGGATGCACGATGACGGGTTGGAGATCACCGAGCATCCCGCGCTCGACGTGCGCGAGTACATCTACGACATGGCGACTGTCATGCGCGCCGCCGACCTCGTTATCTGCCGCGCGGGCGCGTCCACGCTCAGCGAGCTGACGGTGCTCGGCGTTCCGGCGATACTTGTGCCGTCGCCCAACGTGACGAATCACCATCAGGAAAAGAACGCGGCGCTGCTCGGCGACCACGGCGCGGCGCTCGTGCTGCCGGAAGAGGGCCTTGACGGCAAGAAGCTCTTCGCCGCCGCGGCGGGCGTTCTGAACGATCCGCAGCGGATGGAGACGATGTCCCAGAACATGGCGGCGCTCGGCATCCCCGACGCGACCAAGCGCATCTACGACACAGTGATGACGCTTCTCAAGTGAAAGAGAATAAAAAGGAAGCGAGCCGTGAGGTGAAGTGACCCCAAAAAGTTAGACAATATTCTGAAGTAAAAATTGTTCAAGCAGCTGAAAGGGCTTGCTGTCTGTGAATTGCAGGCGGCA
>NZ_JPJG01000055.1 GCF_000765235.1 Oscillibacter sp. ER4
CTCTACCTGTCCCCAATTCTCGATCTGCACAGCAGCGATCTGGTCAGCTATACCATATCGGATCGTCCTGTGCTCAGCATGGTAACCACCATAGAAAGGGAAAGGCCGTCAGCCTTTCCCTTTTTTTGCTTTAACGGCAATATTTTTCAATATAAGCGTTCTGGCACTTGATGATGATCTTGATGGCTTCCTCGCGGCCGAGGACGTCGCTGACGACGGTCTCCTTGCCCTCCAGGCTCTTGTAGACGCGGAAGAAGTGGCGGATTTCGCTTGCCACATGGTTCGGCAGCTCCGAGATGTCCTGATAGGTGTTGTAGGTCGGATCCTGGAAGGGAATGGCAATGATCTTTTCATCGAGACTGCCGCTGTCCTCCATCGAAATAACGCCGATGGGGTAGCACTCCACGAGGCTCAGCGGGCGGATGCATTCAGAGCAGAGCACCAGAACGTCCAGCGGGTCGCCGTCGTCTGCCCAAGTGCGGGGGATGAAGCCGTAGTTGGCGGGATAGTGAGTCGAGGTGTAGAGAATTCGGTCGAGACGCAGCGCGCCGGTCTCTTTATCCATCTCGTACTTGTTTTTCGAGCCCTTCTCGATCTCGATGACCGCGAAAAAGTCCTCGGGGCGCACGCGCGCCGGTGCAATATCATGCCAAAGATTCATAATAGTTCTCCCTTCGTGAGAAATGGTATTGAGAAAACGCGCAGAAGTACGCTTCTGCGCGCTTTCGCTGACGAAAATTATTTGCTCAGTGCCTCGTCGATGCTCTTCGCGCCGAGCTTGCCGGCGCCCATGGCGAGGATGACGGTGGCAGCACCCGTGACGGCGTCGCCGCCGGCGTAGACGTTCTGATGAGAGGTGAGACCGGCCTCGTTCACGACGATGCCGCCCTTGCGGTTGACCTCAAGACCCGGGGTGGTGTTCTTGATGAGCGGGTTCGGCGTAGTGCCAAGCGACATGATGACGCAGTCGACCGGCAGATCGTGTTCGCTGCCGACCTTTTCGATCGGGCGGCGGCGGCCGGAGGCGTCAGGCTCGCCCAGCTCCATCTCCACGCAGGTCATGGAGGAGACATAGCCCTTCTCATCGCCGTTGATCTTGACGGGGTTATTGAGCGTCTTGAAGACGATGCCCTCTTCGATGGCATGCTCGACCTCCTCGTGACGGGCGGGCAGCTCTTCCATGCCGCGGCGGTAGACGACGTACACGTCCGCGCCCAGGCGCTTGGAGCAGCGCGCGGCGTCCATGGCGACGTTGCCGCCGCCGACGACGGCGACTTTCTTGCCCTGAAGCGGCATGATGGGCGTGTCGGAGCCGTCCTTATAAGCCTTCATCAGGTTGATACGGGTCAGGAACTCGTTGGCGGAGTAAACGCCGCAGAGGTTCTCGCCGGGGATGTGCATGAACATCGGAAGACCCGCGCCGGAGCCGATGAACACGGCCTCGAAGCCGTACTCGCTCATCAACTCGTCGATGGACACGACGCGGCCGATGACCATGTTCGTCTCGACCTTGACACCGAGGGCCTTCAGGCCGTCGACTTCCTTCTGCACGATGGCCTTGGGAAGTCTGAACTCGGGGATGCCGTAGACCAGCACGCCGCCGGCGAGGTGGAGCGCTTCAAACACGGTGACGTCATAGCCATTCTTGGCAAGGTCACCCGCGCAGGTGAGACCGCTGGGGCCGGAACCGATGACCGCGACCTTGTGGCCGTTGGGCGTGGGCTTGGCGGGCGCTTCCTGCACGTTTGCATTGTGCCAGTCGGCGACAAAGCGCTCGAGGCGGCCGATGCCGACAGGCTCGCCCTTGATGCCGCGGATGCACTTCGATTCGCACTGCGTCTCCTGCGGGCAGACGCGGCCGCAGACGGCGGGCAGGGAAGAGGTCTCGTGAATGACCTGATAGGCGCCCTCGTAGTCCTTTTCAGTGATCTTCTTGATGAATTCGGGGATCTTGACCTGCACCGGGCAGCCGGAGACGCAGGGATGGTTCTTGCAGTTTAAGCAGCGGGCTGCTTCGTCGAGCGCCTGCTCCTCGGTATAGCCGAGGGCAACCTCCAGAAAGTTCTTGTTGCGGACGTTGGGCTCCTGCGAGGGCATTTCGTTCTTCTTCAGACTCATGTTAGGCATATTACTGAACCTCCTTGCTGAACAGGTTGCAGGTCTCTTCGTATTTGTGGCGCTCCCAGTCGAAGTACATCTTGCCGCGCTTGAGACTCTCGTCCCAGTCGACCTTGTGACCGTCGAAGTCCGGGCCGTCGACGCAGGCGAACTTCGTCTCGCCGCCGACGGTGAGGCGGCAGCCACCGCACATGCCGGTGCCGTCGACCATGATCGGGCTCATGGAAACGGTGGTGGGGATGCCGTAGGGCTCGGTGGTCTTGGACACGAATTTCATCATGATGGCAGGGCCGATGGCGAAGATCTCGTCATACTGGTTGCCCGCGTCGATGAGCTCCTTGAGCGCATCGGTGACAAGACCCTTCTCGCCGTAAGAGCCGTCGTCCGTCATCAGCTTCAAAACGCTGGACGCCGCGCGGAACTTGTCCTCAAGAATGACGAGGTCCTTATTCTTGAAGCCGACGACCGCGTGGACTTCCGCGCCGCAGTCGTGGAACTTCTTCAAAACGGGGTAAGCGATGGCGCAGCCGACGCCGCCGCCCACGACGCAGACCTTCTTCTTGCCTTCGGTCTCGGTCGGGCGGCCCAGCGGGCCGACAAAGTCCTGAATGTACTCGCCCTCGGCTTTATGTCTGAGCTTTTCGGTGGTGGCGCCGATCGTCTGCACGATGATGGTGACGGTGCCCTTCTCACGGTCGAAGTCGTGGATGGTGATGGGGATACGTTCACCGTTTTCATCGACGCGCAGGATGATGAACTGGCCGGGCTCGGCCTTCTTTGCCACCATCGGCGCCTCGATCTCGTAGAGGGTCACGGTGGGCTTGAGCGCTTCTTTCTTCACGATGCGATACATGAATGATTCTCCTTTTTGTTGAGATTCAGCGCCGTGCCGTCCGGGGAGAACGGCAGGCGGGATTCCTGGACGCAGCGCCGGGAATATGGAATGATGCTATATTTTATATCATGAAAGTTTTCTTGCGTCAATGAATGTCAAAATTCTGACGACGCAGGAAAACTTGCATTTACGAAAAATATTTGCAAAAAACTAAAGCAGCGTCACGCTGCGGCCCTCGGTGCTGATGAGGTCCTCCTCGCGCATCTTGCGCATCTCGCGCATCATGGCGCTGCGGTCGGCGCTGATGTAGTCGGCAAGCATGCTGAGGGAAAACGGCAGGGGGAACGTCCGGCTGCCGTGCTCGTCGGCGAGCTGCTCGAAAAAGCACAGCAGCTTTTCGCGGATGGAGCGGCAGGCGAGCACCTCGATCCGGCGGCTCAGATGCAGAGACTTTTTCGAGAGCAGTTGGAAGAGGTTCGTTACGACCTGACTGTGGCAGGCGCAGGCGTTTTCGCAGCGCTTTGTGATCTGGTCATAGCGCATGAAGATGACGCGGCAGTCCTCGCGGCACTCGATGAGTGCGCTGCCGTCGCGAAAGCCGGTGAATGCCAGCTCCTCGCCAAAGACGCTGCCCTCGTCCATGCTTTCAAGCACGGTGCGGTTGCCGTCGGCGTGCAGGCGCAGAAGCGCCGCGCTGCCCGAGAGCAGCACGCCGATCATGTCCTGCTGCTGCCCGCAGGTGAGGATGGTCTGTCCTGCGCTGAAGCGCTGCTCGTAAGCGCTGAAGCAGCGCAGCATATTTTCGCACGATGCTTCGTCCACGCCTGTAAACAGCGCGGAATCGCGGCAGTCCATCGCTTTCCCTCCCGTAAGGCCTGCTGCTTTACCGGTGCAGCGCAGCCGTTGACCTATTGCATTATCATATACCAGAGAGGGAAAAAAGTAAATGACAATTTCGCGAAAAAATCGGACAAAAAAGCGTGCGATCCCTGTAAAAAAGCATCCGCCTTATTTGGCGGATGCTTTGTCCTTGGTTTTGCGCGCATAGTCGTAAAACACCTGCGCGATGGGCGACAAAATGCTGTTTTTGTGCTTGACGATATAGAGCTGGCGGCGGAAGCGCGAGTCGGGGAAGGGGAAGGCGAGAAGCTTTCCGAACTGAACATAGTCCTGCGCGGCGCTCTGCGCGATGAGACCGACGCCGAGACCCTCGCTGACCATCTGCTTGACGCTCTCGGTCGAGCGGATCTCGACCGCGGTGCGCAGCTGGGCGATGTCGACGCCGAGCTCATTTAAGAGTTCCTTGCCCGCCTGATACGTGCCGCTGCCCTTTTCACGGCTGATGAACGTCTCTTCCTTGAGCTGCTCGATGGGGAAGGGCTTGCCCGCAAAGGCCTGATACTTTTCGGTGTTCGGCGCGATGAGCACCATCGGGTCGTTGGCAAAATCCTGATAGACGCATTTGTGGCTCGCCACCATCGTGCCGCAGAAGCCGATCTCTACGCTGCGCGTGGCGACGAGCTCCACGACCTTGGGACTGTCCTCCATCTGGATATTGAAGGTGATGTCCGGATAGCGGGCGCGGAAGTCCTGCAAAAGGTGCGGCAGATAATACTGGCTGGGCACCGTGGAGGCCGCGATGGAGATCGTACCCTTCATCTCCTGCGAGAAGTTGCGCAGCGCGATGGCCGCGTTCTCGCGCACCTGCAGGATCTCCTTGGCGTATTTGTAGAGGAGCTTGCCCGCGTCGGAGGGGTAGGTCTCCTTCGTGGTGCGGACGATGAGCTTGATATTCAGTTTTCTCTCCAGTGCGGAGACGTGCGAGCTGATGGTCGGCTGCGTCAGGTGCAGCAGCTCCGCGGCGCGGGAAAAGCTGCAGTTTTCCACCACGTAGACGAACGCTTCGAGCTCTTTGATATCCATATCAATGTCCATGAAGTTCCCCCGTCAGACCGGCAAAAGCAAAATGTTTTGCGTTGATAGTGCGTTGAATGCTTATTTTTTAACAGTATACACAGTTTAGCGCCGTTTGTCCAGAGAGGGAAACGGCATTTTGCAGGATTTTATGCATTTTTTGCCCGTGCGATGCACCGCGCGGGCAAAAAATGACGACTTACTGCTTGTCCTGCGCCAGCGCCTCGCCCAGCGCGATGGCGAGCTGATCGGGGCAGGAGGTATTCTTGAAGCCGCAGCGGATGCCGCGCATGCGCGCGATGGCATCCTCGGCCTTCATGCCTTCGACCAGGCGCGAAATGCCCTGAAGGTTGCCGTTGCAGCCGCCGATGACCTCTACGCTCTTGATGGTGTGGTCGTCGTTCAGCTCAATGTGCATTTCCTTGGAGCAAACGCCCTTGGTGCGGTAGTTATAAGTCATTTCTATCTCTCCTTTTCTGATAGTCCGCGCCAATCATAGCACATTCGCCCTGCGTTCGCAAGGGATGCACCGAAAAAGGAAAGAAAAAGAAGATGCGGCAATTCGGGGTGGTATTCCGCGAACAAGCGTGCTATAATTATCCTGTTAGAATATTGCCATTACAGAACAAAACGCAAAAGGAGTTGTTTTTTATGTCAGTTTTGACCGCCGTTGTTCTCGGCCTTGTGCAGGGGATCGCGGAATTTTTACCGATCTCGTCCTCCGGCCATCTCGCCATCGCGGAGCATTTACTAAGCATCCAGGGCGCGAGCAACGTGCCCGACTTTTTCGACGTGCTGCTCCACCTCGGCACGCTCGTGGCGGTGTTTGCCGCTTACTGGGATGATATCCGCGATATGATCGTGGAGTTTTTCACCGGCATCGGCGACCTTGCCCATCATCGCACGCCGAACCCCGTGCCGCCTGCGCGCCGTCTTATCCTGCTCATCATTGTGGGCACGCTGCCGCTTTTCGTCATGGTGCCGTTTCGCCGTTTTTTCACGGAGCTGAGTGATAATATGTACTTTATCGGCGGCGCGCTGATCGTCACGGGCATCCTGCTCTTTGCGAGCGACCGTGTGCGCCATGGCCGCAAGACGGAAAAGACCGCCACGCTGCTCGACGCGCTGCTTGTCGGTATCGGTCAGGCCATCGCGCTGTGCCCGGGAATCTCCCGCTCCGGCATGACGATCACGGCGGGCTGCTTCACGGGCTTTGAGCGCAAGTTTGCCGTGCGCTTTGCATTCCTGCTCTCCATCCCCGCGGTGTTGGGGGCGAACATCCTGACACTCAAAGACGCGATCGACGCGGGCATCGACTTCTCCAGCGTGCCCGTGTACCTCGTCGGTGTCGTCGTCGCGGCGGTGTCGGGCTATGCGAGCATCCGCCTGCTGCGCTATGTTGCCGACAAGGGCCGTTTCGGCGCGTTTGCCTATTACTGCTGGGCCGCCGGCGTGCTGACGCTGGTGCTCACGATCCTGCACTAATTTTTGATTCTGAGGTGAATCATGGCACAACAGAAGAAAAAAACCACCACAACGAAAAAGAAAACGACGGGTTCGTCCCGCTCCTCGTCTTCCGGCAAGCGCACGGCGAAGAAGAATCAAAAGCGCCCCATCCGCCGTGAGGTCGCGGGCGCAATCCTGCTGGTGCTGGCGCTGTGCCTGGGCTTTAGCTATTTCCAGTCGGGGGCGTGGCTGCTCGATCAGCCGGCGAAGCTGTGCCGGTCGCTCTTTGGCTGGGGCTATTACCTCGTCGCGCCCGCACTGCTGCTGGGGAGCTACATTCTGCTCTTCCACCGTGGGCGGAACGTCGCGTCCTGCCTTGTCGGCACGGCGCTGCTGCCGGTCGTGTTCGGCGCGATCATGCACATCGCCCTCTGCAAAGAGAAGTATGTCAACATGGATGGCATCTTGAAGCTTCTGTGGACGAGCGGCAACGCGCTCGAGTCCGGCGGCGCGGTGTCTGCATCGCTTGCGATCATGCTGGTGCTGCTGGTGAAAAAGGTGCTGGCGATGGTCCTGCTCGTTGTGCTGTTCGTCGCATTTTTGATGATGGCGTTCCGTTTGACGCCTGCCGCCGTGATCGAGGCCGTGCGCTCGCACGAGCGCGTGCCCTATGAGCCAGCGGAGGAAGAGGATCTTCCGCCGCAGCACACCCATGCACCGCGCCGCAGTGCGCCGGTCCATACGCCGGACGCCGCCATCGACATTCCGCTCGACGGCGAGGAGCGCGTCATCAAGAAAAATTCCACGGGCGGCTTCTTCCGCAAGAAGTCCGACAATATCAAGAGCCCCGACGAGCTGTTAGCGGGCGGAAGTGCCGCGGAGACAAAGATCGCTGCACCCGTTTCGCCTGCCGCCGCGCCGTCCGCACCCGTTAAGCCTGTGACGGTGGAGGCCGACGATTTCGACCTGCCGCCGTTTGATACAGCGCCGAGCGCGCCCGCGCCGGTCGTCCCGGCACCCGCACCTGTGATGCACACACCGTTTGCCGCGCCCACGCCGAGCGTGCAGAGCGCACCCGTCGCCGCAGCCGCAGCAGCAACGACGGTTCCCGCCGTGCTGACTGACAAGCAGGAGGACAAGCTCCGCCGCGCCGAGGTCGATGCCGCGCGCGAGGAGGTCACGCGCGAGATCGAGGGCAGCGACGCGCAGCCCCAGCCGCCTGCATATCAGTATCCGCCCATCACGCTCTTAAAAGAGGGCAGCGTGACGAACGCCGCTGAGGCGGGCGCGGAGCTGCGCAACAACTCCCGCCGCTTGGCGCAGACACTCACGAGCTTCGGCGTGGACGCCCAGCCGGGCGATGTGGTGCGCGGCCCGTCGGTCACGCGCTATGAGTTCACGCTCAGTCAGGGCGTGAAGCTCTCGAAGATCACAAATTTGCAGGACGATATCGCCCTTGCGCTGGGCGCGAGCGGCGTGCGCATCGCGCCCATCCCCGACAAGATCTCCGTCGTGGGTGTCGAGGTGCCGAACAAGCTTGTTTCGCCCGTCAGCATCCGCACGGTGCTCGAATCCACGGAGTTCACCACCCATCCTTCCACCACGGCCTTCGCCGTCGGCAAGGACATCAGCGGCAAGAACATCGTCGGGAATATCTCGAAGCTTCCGCACGTGCTCATCGCCGGTACGACAGGCTCCGGTAAGTCCGTGTGCACGAACTCGCTGATCGTCTCGATGCTCTATAAGTCAACGCCCGAAGAGGTGCGCTTCATCATGGTCGACCCGAAGATGGTCGAGCTTGCGCCCTACAACGGCATCCCGCACCTGCTCATCCCCGTCGTCACCGACCCGAAAAAGGCTGCAGGTGCGCTGCAATGGGCCGTGTACGAGATGATGAAGCGCTACAAGATGTTCTCCGAGCACAACGTCAAGGACCTTGCCTCCTACAATAAGGTGGCGGAGACGGACGAAACGCTCAAAAAGCTGCCGAGCGTCGTTGTCGTCATCGACGAGCTGGCCGACTTGATGCTCGTCGCGGCGAAGGAGGTCGAAGAGTCGATCTGCCGCGTGGCGCAGATGGGCCGCGCCGCGGGCATGCACCTGGTTATCGCGACGCAGCGTCCGTCCGCGGACGTCATCACGGGCCTGATGAAGGCCAATATCCCGAGCCGCATCGCGTTCGCGGTCGCTTCCGCGATGGAATCGCGCATCATCCTCGACACCGCGGGCGCGGAAAAGCTCGTGGGCCGCGGCGATATGCTCTATGCCCCGCTGGGCGAAGGCAAGCCCAAGCGCGTGCAGGGCTGCTTCATCTCGAGCGAGGAAATTGAGCGCGTGGTCAACTTCGTCAAGGAAAACGGCGAGACGGACTACGACGAATCCGTCATCGACAAGATCAACGCCGCCGTCGCCGAAAAGGAGAAGGGCAGCGCCAAGGGAGGCGGCAATGCCGCGCCTGATCAGAACGCCGCCGACGATGTGGATGAGCTGCTCCCCGCCGCGATCGACGTGGTCATGGAGACGGGTCAGGCGTCCGTCTCGATGCTCCAGCGCCGCTTGAAGCTCGGCTATTCGCGCGCGGCGCGCATCGTCGACGAGATGGAGACGCGCGGCATCGTGGGCCCGTTCGAGGGCTCGAAGCCCCGCCAGCTGCTTATCACGAAAGAGCAGTGGCAGGAGCTCAAGATGAAGGGCGCCTACGGCGCGACGCCGCCGGAAGCGGAAGAGCTTCCGCCGCCGGACGAGGAAAACTGAACAAAGCAAAAGCACCGAAAGCAAAACGGCTTTCGGTGCTTTTTTTGCGTGTCTCGGTTTCCATGCGCACGGGAAGCGCATAGACTGTCGGGGAAGAAGAAATGGGGGAGGAGATCGACATGGCCTATTCCGACAGGGAGCTGCTCGCCCGCCTCATCGAGTGCGAAGCGGGCGGCGAGGGCGAGAATGGGATGAAAGCCGTGGCGAGCGTCGTGATGAACCGTGTGCGCTCGACGGGCGGCGAATACGCGCGCGTGGGGCAGGGCAGTATCCGCAATATCATCTTTCAGCCGGGGCAGTTCGTCTGCGCGAGCGAGACCGAGCGCGGCAGCTACAACCCGCAGAACATCTACAACATGCGCCCGACCGATATCCACTATGAGATCGCGGACTGGGCCATTGCGGGCAACCGGTTGAACGGTCTTGGAACGGCGTTGTGGTTCTTTAACCCGTTTTCGCCGTCCTGCCGCGCGAATTTTCCTTCAAATGTGGGGACGTTCGTCATGCGTATCGGCGACCACTGTTTTTATAACCCCACCGCCGCGTATTACGACACCTGAGAAAAGCAAATCAGCAGCAACGGGAAAGGGAGAGGACGTTTTTTATGATCCAGATGGGAAAAAGCATGCCGTGCCTTTATGAGCAAATGGCCGCCGTGCCCGCGATGGCGAGCACGCAGCAGAGCGGCAACAGCAATAATAGCAGTAATAACAACAGTAATAACAACGCGAGCCAGAGCTATGAGGAAATGCTTGGAGGATCGCCGGGGGCGGGGGGCATGTCGCTCGTGCTGCAGGGCGGCGCGAGCGGGCAGTTCCAGCCCACGCCCGACAAGATCGAAGAGTCGCAGACCGTCGACAAGATGGCCTACAATTCGTGGAAGGGGATGCTCGCGCGCAACATCGGCCGCGCAGTCATCGTGAGCTTCCTCGTCGGTTCGCAGAACACGGTCGTGGCGGTCGGCACGCTACAGGAGGTCGGAAACGACTATATCACGCTGTTCCACCCCGGCCGCAGCGCCTACATCACCGCCGACATCTACTCCATCCGCTTCGTGGAGTTCCCGCAGGGGAACAACGTGATCACACTCAACTAGTGATTTCGAAGAAGCGGCAAAGACACTTCTTCGAGAAAAATCCGCTGCGTTCTGCGCCTCGGTTGTCCGCTTTAAGCGTACAATTCGACGCTTACTCCGCGTAAAGTGTTTTCTGCCACGCGCATGTCGCGGCAGAAAACGAATTAAATTATTTTCGCGTCTGCGGACACGAAACTCTGCGAGGCGTTTATCAAAAAAGGGACGCTTTTTGCGTCCCTTTTTTGATGATTTAGAATCTTCTTCTCCGCCCGCGGTAGCCGCTGTGTGCTGCGCCGCGGCGGCGGTGGCCGTAACGACGGCGGCGGGAGAACATCGTCACATAGACGACGAGCGCGGCGATGAGCAATACCACCGCGATCAGCAAAATGCGGACGAGCGGCTTTGCGAAAAAGTCAGACACCCTGCGCTGTGCCGTCAGGAACCACGAGGCCGATACATCGTTCAGCGCTAAGAGGTCCGTCTCGGCGTAGACCTTACCATTGTAGGAGAGCGTCAGCTTGCCGAGCACGTCGCCCGCGGAAACGGGCGCGTCGACCGTGTCGTTCGTGAGCGTTACGGTGCGCTCGAGCATGTTGGGCTCCACGTTGTCGGGCAGAAGACAGGAGATATCCTCCGCCGCGTGGGTCGAAACGTAGCTCGCCTCGCTCGAAAGCGCGACGGGCACCTCCTGCACAAGGTCGGAGGAGGAGAGAATGTCGCGGAGGACAAAGTTGTCAAAGCCCCAGTCGAACATGCGCGACGTTTCGGAGAAGCTGCGCGTCTGGATGGTCACACCGTCCTCGAGCGTCACGCGCTCTGCGCCCAGCACCACGCTGATCATGTGGCGGCTGCCGCGCAGGGCGGACGAAATGAGGCAGTAGCCCGCCTCGGGTGTCGAGCCGGTCTTGATGCCCTGCGCGTCGCGGTACACATACCCGCGGGCGCGCCAGTTGGAAATGAGAAAGTTCGTCGAATGCAGCTCACGCGGCTTGTCGGTCATGTTCGTGGCGGGCACGGTGTAGCTCTTGGAGTTGCAGATCTCCATGAATTTGTCGTGCTTCATCGCCTCGCGCGTGATGAGGTAGAGGTCCCACGCGGTCGTGTAGTGCTGGGAATTGTGAAGGCCCGTGGCGTTGGCGAAATGCGTGTGCTCGCAGCCGAGCTCCGTCGCACGCTCGTTCATGCGCGCGACAAAGGCGTCGACCGAGCCGTAGAGCGTTTCGCCCAAAATGTTGCACGCCTCGTTCGCCGAGACGATGAGCATGCAGTTGAGCAGCTGCTCGACCGTCATCGTTTCGCCGGGGACGATGTTCGCCGTGCTGCCGTCGCTGGAGAGCCCCTCGAACGCCGATTCCGTCGCAGTGACGGAGTCGGTCAGCGCGATCTTGCCCTCGTCGATGGCCTCAAACACCAGCAGCGCGACCATCACCTTTGTGAGCGACGCGGGGAAGTTCTCCTGATGGGCGTTTTTCTCGTAGAGAATTTCACCCGTGTCGGCCTCGATGAGAAGACCGGCCTTCGCGTCGAGCGTGAAGTCCTCATAGGCGTCGGCGCTCGTCAGTGAAAAGAGCGGGAGCAGGAGCGCAAAGGATAAAAAAAGTGAAAACCAGCGGCGTTTTTTCATGGAAATATACCTCGTTGTATGATACAATCAAATATGGAATACAGTGAAGAGGAGCGCGCCGTTCGGCACGCTTCGACATCAGTATAGCAAAAAAGGCAGGCGAGCGCAACCGTGGAAAAGCAAGAAAAGAAAACCAAAGTCAGCGGCGTCTACCTTGTGCTCGCCGCGCTGACGGTGCTGTTCGCCGCTTCGCTCGTTTTTCTGCACAAAACGACCTACGAGGGCGCCTCGCACGGGAATTACACTGTGACGACGCAGGACAAGACCGACGAGATCACCGCACCCACGCGCGTTGTGACGCTCGTGAACGTCAACACCGCGACGGCGGAGGAGCTTGAAACGCTGACGGGCATCGGCCCGTCGCTCGCGCAGGCGATCATCGACTACCGCGCAGAGCACGGTGATTTTACGGCGGCGGAGGACCTTTTGAAGGTCAAGGGCATCGGAGAGGCGAAGCTCGAGGGCTTCCGCGCGGAGATCACATTCACGGAGAAGGATGGCAATGAAAATTCTGGTGGTTGACGACGAGCAGCTTCTCGTCAAGGGCATGAAATTCAATCTGGAAAACGAGGGCTATACGGTCGAGACCGCCTACGACGGCGCGACCGCCATCGACATGGCGAAAAGCGGCGGGTTCGACCTCATCATTCTCGATCTGATGATGCCGCAGGTGGACGGGCTGACGGCCTGCATGCGCATCCGCGAATTTTCCAATGTGCCGGTCATCATGCTGACCGCCCGCAGCGAGGACGCCGACAAGATCATCGGCCTTGAGTCCGGCGCGGACGACTATATCACAAAGCCGTTCAACATCTTAGAGCTCAAAGCGCGCATCCGCGCGCTGCTGCGCCGCGCAAACGCCGCACCGCAGCAAAAGCAGCCTGAAACGCTCCTGTTGACCGCGGGCGGCATCACGCTCGACCCCGAGCAGCGCGTCGCCGTCAAAAACGGCGAGATCGTCGAGCTCACGGCCAAGGAATACGACCTCATCGAGCTTCTTGTCAAGAATCCGCGCCGCGTTTACTCGCGCGAAAATCTGATGGACCTCGTCTGGGGCTACACCTACGCAGGCGACTACCGCACAGTGGATGTGCACATCCGGCGGCTTCGCGAAAAGCTCGAGGAAAACCCCGCCGCGCCGCAGCACATCCTGACCAAATGGGGCGTGGGGTACTACTTGAAGGACTGATTTCCCACTAAAAGAAAGAGAAGGGGGGCAGCGCCGTGCAGATGCATGCGAGCCTGCAGCGAAAATTCAGCTTCAGCTATATCGCCATCATTCTGGCGGTGCTGATCCTGCTGAACACGTATCCGCTCATCACGTCGGAAAACCTGACGTTCCGCTCTAAGCAGAGTTCGCTGCAGGGCAGCGTCTCGGTGATGGTGACGGCGCTTTCGGGCCTTGAGGAGCTGAGCGAGGAAAATGTCGCGGGTGCGATGACGCTCGTGGAGGAGACGGGCATCTCCCGCGTGCTTGTGACGGACGCCTCGGGCCGCGTGCTGTACGACACGCGCGAGACTGACGGCGCGATCGGCCGCTACGCCTTTTATACAGAGCTTGTGCAGGCGCTGCGGGGGGAGGACGTCTTCTACACCGAATTTTCGGACAAGGCGTTCAAAAGCCGCGCGGCCTCGCCGGTCATCTACCACAGCCAGACCATCGGCGCGGTCTACGCCTATGAATACGACACCGAGCAGGCGGAGCTGCTGTTGTCCTTGCAGCGAAATCTTCTGACCATTTCCGCGGTCGTGCTGGTGTTCGCCGGCGGGATCAGCGTGCTCTTATCCCGCGTGCTGACGCGGCGCTTCGGCGTACTGACCGACGCCATCCGCAAGATGCGCGAGGGCTCATACAGCCACCGCGCCGAGGTCGGCGGGCACGACGAGATCAGCGAGCTCGCCGCCGAGTTCAACGACATGGCCGACCGTTTGCAGACGACGGAGGACGCGCGCCGCCGCTTCGTGTCGGACGCGAGCCATGAGCTCAAAACGCCGCTGGCCGGTATTAGGCTTCTCTCCGACTCCATTTTGCAGACGGAGAACATGGACGCGCAGACCGTGCGCGAATTCGTCGGCGATATCGAGCAGGAGTCCGAGCGCCTGGCGCGCATCACGGAAAATCTGCTGCGCCTGACGCGTCTGGACAGCGGCATGCTGCCCGAGGCGCAGCGCGTCGACCTCTCGTCCGTGATGGCGCACGTGGTACGCATGCTGCGCCTTGTGGCCGAGGAAAAGCAGGTCGACCTCTCGTGTGAAATTCGCCGCGAGGGACAGACCCTTGCGAGCGAGGATGAAATTCACGAGATCATCTACAACCTGACGGAAAACGCCATCAAGTATAACCGCCCCGGCGGCTTTGTGAAGCTGCTGCTCGCGGGGGATGAGAAGGACTGCCTTCTCACCGTCAGCGACAATGGCATCGGCATTCCAGAGGGGGACATGCCCCGCATTTTCGACCGCTTCTACCGCGTGGACAAGATGCGCTCGCGCGCCGCGGGCGGTACAGGCCTTGGCCTTTCCATCGCCGCCGACACGGCGCGCCGCCGCGGCGGCAGCATCGAGGTCCGCGCCCGCGAGGGCGGCGGCACGGTGTTTACCGTGCGCCTGCCGCGCTGCGAAGAGGGAGGGAATGAGACATGAGAAGACGTCTTTCCCTGACTGCGGCATTAGTCCTCCTGCTTTCGCTTCTCTGCGCCTGCGCGGCCCAGCACGCGCAGGAAATGGACGAAAACGGCTACGAGCTCTATTTTCTCAGCGATCCCAACTCCGCGGGCGGCGGCGACGCCATCCGCGCGCAGGAAAAGCGCCTGGTGCTCGACGGCGCGATGGAGACCGAAGACTGTGTCCGCGCGCTGCTGGAGGCGCTGCTCGCAGGGCCCGACGAGCCGTCGCTCTCTTCGCCCATCCCGGAGGGAACGGCGCTCAAGTCGCTCAAGGTGTCGGGCCGCCGCGCGCAGATCGACTTGAGCGCACAGTATGCGCGCCTGACGGGCATCGACCTGTCGCTCGCTGACTACTGCATCACGCTGACGCTGACGCAGCTGCCGAATGTGAACGCTGTGAGCATCACGGCGGACGGGCGCGAGCTGCCGTACCGCGAGACGCAAGTGCTGCTCTCGGCGGATACGCTGCTTTCCTCGCGTGAGAGTGGCCTGCAGCCGATCACCGTGTCGCTTTATTTCCTCGACAGCAAGACGGGCGAGCTGCGCGCCGAGCAGCAGACGCTCGCGCTCTACGAGGGCCAGACGCGCGTGAACGCGCTACTCGAGGCGCTCGCGCAGGGGCCGGAGGACGATTCGCTCGTCTCGCTCCTGCCGGAGGACTTCACGGTCATCTCCTCTCGCATCGAAAACGGCGTGTGCTATCTGAATCTCCCGGCTAACGTCTCGCTGCCGGAGGATGAGGCGGCGCGCGATTTGATGCTGAGCGCGCTCGAGCAGTCCATTTTGTCGCTCGGCGGCGTGGACGAGGTGCAGTTTTTGATCGAAGGCTCGGCCGAGCCCGACGGCTACCGGTAAAAAAGGCCATCCGCAGAAATGCGGAGGGCCTTATCATATCTTGCGCTATTTTACGCTCACTCGCGTGCGAGCATCGCCGCGCCGATCACGCCCGCGCGGTAGCCGAGCGTGCAGAGCTCGATGCGCGTGTGCGAGACGGCATAGCGCGAGCCGAACGAACGCTCGCGCACCCTTTCGCGCAGCGGCAGGAGCAGCGCGTCGCCCTGATTTGCTACGCCGCCCGAGAGGGCCAGCACTTCGGGGAAGAAAATGTTGACAAGATTTGTGAGCCCGCAGGCCAGATGCTCGATGTAGTCCTCCACGACCTGCGCGCCCGCCTCGTCGCCGCGCTCCTTGGCGAGAAACGCTGTGCGGCCGTCGACACCGCCCTGCTCCGCGGCAATCGCGTGCAGCAGGCTCTCGGGGTGCGCGGCCATGGTGCGCTTCGTGTCGCGGATCAGCGCCGTGGCGGAGGAGTAGGCCTCGAAGCAGCCGCGGCTGCCGCAGGTGCACTCTTCGCCGTTTTCCGCGATGACCATGTGGCCGATCTCGCTCGCCGCGCTCGTGTAGCCTGTCAGGAGCTTGCCGCCGAGCACCACGCCGCCGCCGACGCCCGTGCCGAGCGTGACGACGATGGTGCTCTCCGCGCCGCGGCCGCAGCCGAACAGCGCCTCGCCCAGCGCCGCGGCGTTTGCGTCGTTGCCGAGGTGGATGGGAAGCGCAGCGTGCGCGCGCAGCGCGCTTCGCAGGTCGAAGTTCACAAAATTCAGGTTCGCCGCAAAGCGCACGATGCCGCTCGCGTCGTCCACCGTGCCGGGGCAGCCGACGCCCACGCCGCCGACGGTGTCCTCGCCGATAGAGAGCTGCGCGATGACCTGACCGATGCGCCCCGCGACCGCCTCGGGGCCGAGATCGACGCGCGTCGGGATAGAATGCTCCTTTAAGATCTCGCCCTCTGCGCTCACGAGTGCGCCCTTGATGTTCGTGCCGCCGAGGTCGATGCCGATATAGTTCATAAAAACGCCCTCCCGGGTGAAATGTGTCCTCATTGTATGCCGTGTTGGCGGAAAATGCAAGAGCTCGCACGGGGAAGAAAAAAGTTTCTTAAAAAAATCATAAGGGTGAAACTTTTTGAGAAATTTCTCGTCTAAGAGAATGTACGGAACGAAAAAAGCTCCGCATAATCAAGATGGAAAGAAGACGATGAAAGGAGAAATAAAATGAACCGCTGGGGACTAATCTGTTGAGGAGGCGGAGGACGGCTGGAGCGGCAGCGAGATCCGCGTGGCGCACGGCACGCATGTCACTTTCTGGGGCTGCACGCTCTACGCCGACAAGGAGTTGACACGGCCCATCGACGACACGCAGGGCGTCGACACGAGCGGCGAGAGCGCAACGGTCTATATCGTGCCGCTGGAAGAAAACCGTTAAAAAGAATTTGAAACGCGGGCGTAAGTCTGCACCCAAATAAGGAGGAAACCAAGGTGAAAAACTGGAAGAAAGCAGGCATTGGCGCGCTTTGCGTGATGAGTCTGCTCGCGGGCTGCGGCATGCAGGGCGGAGATACGAACAACAACGACAGCAATACTGACGAGTCCAAGGAGATCACACTTGAGCAGGTGCGCGTGGACAACATTCCCGAAAAGCTGCTCGAAGATCACGAGGCCGTGACCGTGAGCATTCAAGGCACCGATCAGGATGGCAGAGAGACCTACACCGCCAAGGTGCAGTACACGCGCGATGATAAGGGGAACCTGCTGCTGGCCTCGCACTACAGCTACACCGCCGACAGCCCCGTGGGCGAGGATGAATTCTTCGCTCAGGCCTGCCTGTCGATCGAGGGAAACGGCGTGTATCTCAGCAAAATGGAAAGCGACGGCCGCCTGAATATGAACTGCTATCCGAGCGGCGAGTATGAGAGCTACATTCAGGAGATGCTGCCCTCCTGCGGCGAACTGCAGGACGACGGCTCGGTCGAGACCATCGACGATCAGAGCGAGCAGGACGGCGCAGTGGTGATCTCGACGACCACGACCTACAGCGACATGCCGGACTACTACTTTACGACCCTCTACTATGTCGACCCCGCGACGGGCGAGCTTCTTGCCAAGTCCGTGACAGATTACAGCAAGGATGAGAGCGGTGAGGCATCCGTCCTCGGCACGACGCTCTATGATTGGAGCTATGGCGAGTCCTATCTGCCGGACAAGGAGCTGGCGGCCGAGGCCTTCAACAGCGATGAGGTCTGCGCGCTGACGCTCGTCTATAACCCCAGCGCGGCGGATGAGGAGACGCAGGAGATCTCCATCAAGCGCGGCACTTATGTCACGTTTGTGAGCAGCACCGGCAATCTTCTCTATGCGGACGCGGCGCTGACGCAGCCCATCGACGACACCGTGTCCATCGACACAAATGGCGAAGAGATGACGGTCTACGTCGTACCCGACGTGCCGCTGAACTAAAACGGCATGAACTTAAAAAAAGGCGGACTTCAAAAAAGTCCGCCTTTTTTTCAAAAAGGATGAAACATTTTTCGATAAATTCCGTCTAAATAATACAGGAAAGAGGCTCGGCGCGAGAATTAAGGAACTCTTAAATAATTTGTAACCAAATCGCGCCTGATTGTAACGACTTCCTCATAAGATGAGATTATAATGGATCCAAGATTAAAATTGAGGAGAATCTGCGATGGCAAATGACCAGAAGCCCATCATTTCGGTGCGAAAGCTCCGAAAGGTGTACATGATGGGGCAGGAGCACGTGGTCGCACTGCACAATATTGACCTCGACATCCCGCGGGGCGAGGTGTGCTGTATTTTCGGCACGTCCGGCAGCGGCAAATCGACGCTGCTCAACCAGTTAGCGGGACTCGAAAAGCCCACGCGCGGCGTGGTGCGCATCGGCGGCGTGCCGATCTCACAGCTCAACGAAAACCAGCTCGCCGCCTTCCGGCAGAAGCACATCGGATTTGTCTTCCAGTCCTACAACCTGCTGCCGGAGCTGACGGCGGCGGAAAACGTGGCCATGCCGCTGATGTTCAAGGGCATCGACCCGGATGTGCGGCTGCTGGAGGCAAAGAAAATGCTCTGCCGCGTGGGACTGAAGGACCGCATGGACCACTTTCCGAACCAGATGTCCGGCGGACAGCAGCAGCGCGTGGGCATTGCACGCGCGTTCGTCACGCACCCCGAGGTCGTGTTCGCCGACGAGCCGACCGGCAACCTCGACTCGAAGACAACGAAAGAGGTCATGCACATGATCCGTGGCTTTGCCAAGCGCTTCCACCAGACGATCGTGCTCGTCTCTCACGATCCGGAGATGACCGAGTATGCCGACCGCATCGTCACGCTCATCGACGGCAGGATCGTCAGCAACGTAGAAAATCAGGTCAAGGCGGAGATCGACGCCGCACCTTACATCGAATAACGGAGGAAATCAAACATGAAACGCATTTCAAGATCCCTGCTCTCGCTCTGCCTTGCCTTTGTGCTGTGCGCGGCGCTGCTGCCGAATGTGAATGTGGTGAATGCTGCCGGTGAGGGAGACGGCAGCAGTGGCGGAGCCTTTATGGTCACAGGTTACGATGTCAGTTCGTCGAGCATCACAACGGGCGACAGTGTGGATATCACGCTTTACCTTTACTGCACAGCAAACGGCACCGACGGCAATTCAATTCGAGTGATTCGCAATATCGACAGCTTCCAGGGCGACAGCACCTATTATGCGTCAGCCTCGTCGAGTGGCGATGGTACGACCTATACTGTTAAGCTCAGAAACCTTACTTATACGGGTGCGAGCGAAAAGCAGCTTTCGTTTACGATTTACTATAATGATGCATCCGGTAACGGTCACTATCAGAACGAGAACCTACAGATTCGCGAGTGCGTGCCCTACACCGAGCCGACGCCCGATCCCGAGCCGACGCCGGAAACGATTCCCGAGCCGCGCGCCGTTTTCAACTCTGACGGTATGTCCACGGCCATCGCCGCGGGCCAGACGAAGACCATCACCGTCTACATCCAGAACGCCGGCACGACCGCCATGCGTGACCCCATCCTGACGCTCAAATCCTCCGGCTCGCTTCTTATCATGGGCAGTCAGGACTACATGCTCGACGATATCCGCGCGGGCCGCGACACGGCTGTCACCGTGACGGTCAAGGCGCTCGACAAGATCGAATCCCAGATGCAGACGATTGACGCCACGCTGTCGTTCTACTACGACAATGGCACGCAGCTCACCGGCGGCAGCGCCAGCGGCAGCGTGAACGTTCTCTCCACCGTCACCAAGGATACGAAGGACGAAGACCCTATCGCGAGCCCCACGCCCATTGTCATCCTCTCGAAGTACAACTATGGCGGTTCGTCCGTCGCGGCAGGCTCGAGTACGAACGTGAGCTTCTCGTTCACGAACACCAGCAAGACCATCAAGATCGAAAACGTCATGGTCACCGTCACCGGCGGACAGGACCTGATGCTCAACGGCTCGACGAACACGTTCTACTTTGAATCCGTCGCCGCGAGCGGCAGCAAGACCGTCACCGTGCCGATGAAGGCCGCGCAGCTCATCAGCGCCAGCGCGCAGGACGTCAAGATCGACGTGACCTATGAATACGTCGACCAGAACGCAAGAAAGTCGGGCAACGCCACGCTGTCGCTGAGCGTTCCTCTTTACCAGCCCGACCGCTTTGAAATGAGCGAGCCTACAAGCTCCTACACCGGCTATGTCGGCGAGGAAACGAGCCTGACCATCGACTATGTCAACAAGGGCAAGAGCGCCATCAACAACGTTGAGGCGACCATCTCCGGCGATATCGACACGCCGACGGCCTATCAGCGCGTCGGCACGATCGACGGCGGCAAGAACGGCACCATCGCTTTTGCCGTGACCCCGCAGCTGGAGGGCGAGAATCAGGTCAAGATCGTCATTACCTACGAGGATTCCAACGGCAACACGAAAGAGCGCGTATTTGAAGCCACGGTCGAAGCCATGGCCTACGAGCCCATCGACCCCGTCGACCCTGACGAGCCTATCGATCCCGAGCCGACGAGCACCTTCCCGTGGAAGTACGTCATCATCGCGCTCGTCGTCATCGCCGTCATCGCGCTGATCGTGCTCCGCATCCGCAAGAAGAAAGCCAAGCAGAAGGCCGAGCAGGCGCTGTGGGACAAGTGGGACGAAGAGGAGCTCGCCGAGGAGAAGCAGGAGGCAGCGGAAGCCGCGGCGGCTGAAAGCAAAGAAACTGCGGCCACGGGTGCTGAGGAGCAGAAAAAATGAGATTCGCAGACATCCTGAAAATGTGCTTCGACAGCCTGTCACGGCGCAAAGGACGCACGATCCTGACGGTGCTGGGCGTGTTCATTGGCTGCACGTCCATCATCGTGATGGTCTCCATCGGCGCGGGCATGCAGGAGTCCTACGACCAGATGCTCAAAAATATGGGCGACCTCTCCATCATCGAGGTCTACCGCGGCTACAACCAGAGCACCGGCACGCAGACGGAGAGCAAGCTTGACGACAAGGCGGTCGAGAGCTTCCACGAGATCGCGGGCGTCAAGGCCGTCATGCCCAAGGCAAGTCTCGACGGATATAATGTAGGCTTCAAGGCTGGCGTCAACGGCCGCTACACGGCCGACTGGGTCAATTTTGCCGGCATTGACTCGAGCGCCCTTGAGGACATGGGCTTTGAGCTGATGGACGGGCGGTATCCCGAAAACAGCGACGAGGTGATCGTGGGCCAGTATTTTGCCTATAACTTCACCGATACGCTGATGCCGGACGGGCGAAACTATGTGGACCGTTACGTCTGGGATGAGAACGGAAATATTGATACCGAAAATGTTCCCGACCCGTTTTTCGACCCGCTCAAGACGAGCATCACCATGGTACTCACACCGTATGACGACGGTACGGGCACCGAGCCCACGCCTTACGAGGTCGAGCTAAAGGTCGTCGGTGTGCTGAAGGAGGACCAGGGAAAGGGCTATGAGACGAGCGACGGCGTGATGATGGACATCAATGCGCTCAAAGCTCTTATTCAGGACCTGACCGGCAAGACCGACACGAAGTTCGAGTATTCAAGCATCAACGTCAAGGCTGAGAGCCTCGACGCCGTGTCGGATGTGGAGCAGTCCATCAAGGACTTGGGCTACAGTACGTATTCTATGCAGAGCATGCGCGACGAGCTCAACAAGCAGACCCGCCAGATCGAGTTGATGCTCGGTGGCCTCGGTGCGATCTCGCTTCTGGTCGCGGCCATCGGCATCACGAACACGATGATCATGTCCATCTCCGAGCGCACGAAGGAGATCGGCATTATGAAGGCGCTCGGCTGCTATGTGCGCGATATCCGCGCGATGTTCCTCATGGAGGCGGGCAGCATCGGCCTTCTCGGCGGCATTTTGGGGCTTATTTTCAGCTTCATCATATCCGTCATCATCAATCTGTTCTCGTTCGGCGCGTTCGGCGGCGGGGGCGTCACGTGGGAGCTTATCAAGCAGGCGCTCATCGGCGGCGAAGGCGTGGTGCGCACGTCCGTCATCAAGCCGGAGCTTGTGATTTTCGCGCTGGTGTTCTCGGTGCTGATCGGACTGGTGTCCGGCTATCAGCCCGCGAACAAGGCGGTCAAGATCTCGGCGCTCGAAGCCATCCGAAACGAATAAGAAAAACGCAGTATTTTGCAAGAAGGCGGCGTCCTGGACCGGACGCCGCCTTCTTTTGTAAAAAGTGCGATATTGCAATGTTTCAAGCGCTTGCTTTGCTTGACCGCGCTGATGCGATGTGATATCATATATCAGTCAAAATATTTATGAAAACAGGAGGCGATCGCCTTGGCAACCGTCAAACGCAGATCCACCGTTCCCTATTATGCCGCGGCGGGAACATGGGTCATTTATGCGCTGCTGTTCCCGCTCTACCGCGTACCGCATTTCCTCTTTGTGGCGGTCGTGTCGGGGGTGGTGTTCTTCATTATGAACGCCGTGTGCGGCACGGTCGAGGTCACTGTGCCTGACCCGCCGAAAAAGGAGGAGACCACCGGGAATCCGGAGCTTGACGAGATGATCCGGGACGGCAATCTTGCCATCTCCGAGATGAAGCGTCTGAAAGATTCCATCAAGGACGCGAAGATCTCTGCCGACATCGACCGGCTCGAGGATTTGAGCGCGAAGATCTTCGCGCAGGTCAAGGCAGACCCCAAAAAGCTGCCGCAGATCCGCAAATTTATGGACTACTATCTGCCCACCACGCTCAAGCTCCTGAATGCCTATGACCGCATGGGCGCGCAGGGTGTGAACGGTGAGAATATCGATAACACCATGCAGCGTGTGGAGAGCATGATGAGTACCATCGTCGCCGCCTTTGAAAAGCAGCTCGATATGCTCTTCGGCAGCGAGGCGATGGATATTTCCACCGACATCACGGTGCTTGAAAACATGATGAAGCGCGAGGGGCTCAGTGAGGACGACGGTGAGCTGCATGCCGAGTCCGGCACGGCGACGGCCTCGCAGGACGACATCAAGCTCGAGCTATAAAGGAGTAAGCGATGCGAAAGAAAGTGATGGCGTTCAACGCCAAGGTGAACGCATGGATCATGAAGCGCCTCAAGGGCGTGTGGCTCGACCCGATCTTCTGTGCAATCTTTGCCATCATGTGTGTGGCAAGCATCATCGGCGCGCTGCATCTGCACAGGGATACGCTTTACTATTCCGCGCTGATTTGGGCGTTGGCCACGCTGCTGTGCCTGCGCCGCATCCAGCGCATCAAAAAGCACGAAAAAGAACAAACTCAAAGCCAAAATACGGAGGAGAAATGATATGAGCGACAACATGATGCCCGAGCTGACCCTGAACCCCACCGAAGCGGCGCAGGAGGCCGTTCCCGAGCTGACGCTCACGCCCGAAGCGCCCGCTGCGCCCGAGGCGGAGAAAAAGGAAGTCGAGCCCGTCAAGGTCGATGAGAGCATGCTCACCGAGCAGGAGAAGAAAGCTGTCAACGATTTTGCGAAAAAGATCGACATCACGGATACGAACCTCGTGCTCAACTACGGCGTGGCCGCGCAGAAGAGCGTTGCGACGTTCTCGGAAAATGCACTGTCCTCCGTGCGCAACAAGGACCTGGGCGAAGTGGGCGAGACGCTCTCGAACCTCGTCGTCGAGGTCAAGGGCTTCGGTCAGGAGGAGAAGAAGGGCTTCGCAGGCCTGTTCCACAAGCAGAAGGATAAGCTCGAGCTGATGCGCGCGCAGTACGGCAAGGCCGAGACGAGCGTGAACCGCATTGTTTCTGAGCTTGAAAAGCATCAGGTCACGCTGATGAAGGACATCGCGATGCTCGACCAGATGTATGAGCTGAACCTCAAGTACTACAAAGAACTGACCATGTATATCATCGCGGGCAAAAAGCGTCTGGCCGAGGTCCGCTCCGGCGAGCTCGAGGAGCTGCGCAAAAAGGCGGAGGCCAGCGGCCTTGCCGAGGATGCGCAGGCATACAACGACTACGCGCAGAAGTGCGAGCGCTTTGAAAAGAAGCTGCATGACTTGGAGCTCACGCGCATGGTCTCGCTCCAAATGGGCCCGCAGACGAGACTTCTCCAGAACAACGACACGCTGATGGTCGAAAAGATCCAGTCCTCGCTCGTCAATACCATCCCCCTCTGGAAGAGCCAGATGGTGCTCGCGCTCGGCATGGAGCACAGCCGTCAGGCCACGGCCGCACAGAGCGCCGTGACGGAGACGACGAACGAGCTGCTCAAGAAGAACGCCGACATGCTCAAGATGGGCACCATCGCCACGGCCAAGGAGGCCGAGCGCAGCATCGTCGATATCGAGACGCTGCAGCACACGAACGAGCAGCTCGTCTCCACGCTCGACGAAGTCGTGAACATTCAGCGCGAGGGTGCGCAGAAGCGCAAGGAAGCGGAGGTCGAGCTCGGCCGCATCGAAGGCGAGCTGAAGCAGAAGCTCATGGAGCTGAGAAGCTGAGACGCTCCGGATAGGAGAAACACATGAAATTCTTTCAAAAACGCGGTGTCGCCATCGTCGTGCTGATTCTGGCGATCGTCGCATCCAGTGCGTGGGGACTGCACAAGGCGCCCGCCGTCTCTACGCCGGAGGGCGGGGAAAAGCTCGATCCCTCACTTTCTGCGGCGGCCTTTACGCAGTATGTGCGCGATGATGCGGTGTTCTTTCCGACAAGACTGAGGAGGCTATCGGCCTCTACAACGCCAACTGGGACAAGATGTTCGGCAGCATCATGGCTGTCGTCACGACCGAATCCGCAAACGACATAGAGAATGCGGCGTATGATTACGCCATCGAGATGCAGCTTGCGGAAAATGATGCGATCCTGGTCATCGCAAAACAGCAGCAGGACTACTACCTGCTTGCCAGCGGCGATTTTTACGACCTGCTCAGCGGCCTTTCGCAGAGCTTTGTTGCCTCCTGCATGGCGGATAACGTGCAGAAGGGCGATTATGACGCGGCGGTGTGCTCGCTTTGCGCCGCGCTCCATGTGGAGCTGAGCCAGCAGTATCAGCAGAGCGAGGCGGCGCTGGACGAGGCGGCCAACGGTGTGATGTTCATCATGATCCTCATCATATTCTTTGTCCTCTGGATCATGCTTGACGGCATGCGTTATCGCCGCTATCGCCGCCGCTACATGATGCCCGGCATGGGCGTGCCGACGGTGATGTATCACCCCATCTTCTGGGGACGCCGTCCTCCGCGCGGCCCGCGTCCGCCCCGTTCGGGCGGCCCCCGTCCTCCACAGGGCGGCCCCAGACCGCCGCGCAGCGGCGGCTCCTCCGGCGGTAATCGCCGCCCGCCCCAGCAGCCGAGACGGCCTTCCGGTTCCTCGGGTAGCAGCTTTGGCGGGTTTGGCAGCAGCGGCCGCGGCGGCAGCTTTGGCAGCGGAAACTTCGGCGGATTTGGCGGCAGCAGCCGTGGCGGCGGATTCGGCGGTGGCGGCAGCCGCGGCGGTGGCTTCGGTGGAGGTCGCAGCGGCGGATTTGGCGGTGGCCGCGGAGGCGGCTTCGGCGGAAGACGCTGAAAAGCCAAAACCCCTGACACAAAACGAAAAGCACGTCTGCTTGGCAGGCGTGCTTTTTCTTACTTTGATTGCGGCCTGAAAGGCGATGACAGACAGGCTCGCACAGCATTGTAGATTTTCCGAGGAATACAATGCTGCTTATCGGATCTTCTCAAGTGCAACAGTGGGATCGCAGAGGAAAGCCTCACTCCGGCACTGCCCAGGCCAAACGACCACAATTTTAATATCCGGATTTTCTTTTGCCCGTTCAAAGAAAAGAGCAGAGGACCTGCGCCGCAGGTCCTCTGCTCTTGGTGCCGGTGACCGGACTCGAACCGGTACGCTGTCGCCAGCGGCGGATTTTGAGTCCGCTACGTCTACCAATTCCATCACACCGGCAGGTGCAACAATTATTATATGCGATGCAGGGAGCATTTGCAAGCAAAAGTTTTCGAAAAAAGGCTCCGACGCACTGCGCCGGAGCCTTTCACAATGTAAGATCACACGTAGCGCTGATTGATGACGTCGAACACGCCGCGCGTCGTGAGGCGCAGCGTTGGAATGACGGTCAGCGCCATGAACGAAAGCGTCATAAACGGGTCGACCCCGCGCGAGACGCCGAGCTTGAAGGCCTGCTCCTTGGCGTTTTCGAGCGCCTCGTTGACCTCGATAAGCGGCGCTTCGCTCATGATGCCTGCAATCTGGAGCTGGAGCTCGCCGAGCACCTTGCCGTCGTCCATCACGACGATGCCGCCGCCGAGCTCGACGACGCGGTTGACCGCCGCGGCCATGTCCTCCTCGTTCGCGCCGACGACGATAATGTTGTGGCTGTCGTGCGAGATGGATGTCGCCACCGCGCCGGACTTGAGGCCGTAGCCCTTGATGTAGCCGATGCCGATGTGGTGCGTGTTCTTGTGGCGCTCGATGACGGCAATTTTCAAGATATCGTCCTCAACGCTGATCTTTTCGGCGTAGCCCGCATCGGTCGTGACGATCTCGCCGGGCACCATGCCGAGCACCGCGCGCGGGCGGGACTCGATAAAGTCCGTGGCCTCAAGGTGCGCAACGTGGAACGTCTCGTGCGAGCGCTTGACGAGGTGCGGATCGATCTCGGGCGCTTCAAACGGCGTGACGGTCTTGCCGTCGAACATCAGCTTGCCCTTCTTGTAGACCTCAAGGATGTTGAAGCTGTCGAAATTGTCGATCACGACAAAGTCCGCAAGAAAGCCCGGTGCGATTGCGCCGCGGTTGTTGAGCAGGAAGTAGCGCGCGGCGTGGTGGCTCGCGCATTTGACGGCGATGATCGGGTCGACGCCCGACTTGATGGCACGGCGCACGATGTAGTCGATGTGGCCCTTTTCGAGAAGATCGTTCGGGTGCTTGTCGTCCGTGCAGAACATGCAGTAGGTGTAATACTGCGGTGTGAGCAGCGGGAGCAGCGCGTCGAGGTTGCGCGCGGCCGTGCCCTCGCGGATCATGATGTACTGTCCGCGCTCGAGCTTGGCGATGGCATCCTCCACGGTGCTGCACTCGTGGTCGGAATAGACGCCGGCGGCGATGTAGGCGTTCAGGTCGTTGCCCGAAAGGCCGGGGGCGTGGCCGTCGATTTTTTTGTGGTGCGCCTGCGCGGCGACGATCTTTTCGAGCACCTGCTCGTCGGCGTTCGCGACGCCGACATAGTTCATCATTTCGGCCAGACCCTCGACGCGGTTGTGCTCGTAGAACGAGTCGATCGCGCGGTAATCGAGCACCGCGCCGGATTCGTCGAGCGGCGTTGCGGGCACGCAGGAGGGGAGCATGAAGCGCACGTCAACGGGCAGATCTTCCGTCGCCTGCAGCATATACTCGATGCCGTCGGTGCCCATGACATTGGCGATCTCGTGCGGGTCGGTGATGACGGTCGTGGTGCCGTGCGGAATGACGGCGTTGGCAAATTCCTTGGGGGAAACGAGCGCGCTCTCTAAGTGGATGTGCGCGTCGACAAAGCCGGGCAGCACGAGCTTGCCGCCCATGTCGATCTCGACCACGCCCTCGTAATGCTCGCCCATGCCTGCGATTAGCCCTTCGGCCACGGCGATGTCGCCATGACTGAGCTCGTTGCAGAAGACGTTCACATACGTCGCGTTCTTGAGCACGAGGTCGGCCTTCTGCCGTCCCGAGGCCACCTCGACGACGTGGAGCTTCTTGTTCAGCTTGCGGTTGATCTTTCCTGCGTAGCTTTCCCGGTATGCCATGCGTTTTCCTCCTTATTTTGTTGTGTTTGACCAGTTTATCGGATGAATCATCCATCTTCCTCGTTTATTTTTTATAGGATACTACGTTCTTTTGCACTTGTCCAGCAGAAAAAGCTAAAATATTTTTAGTAAAACTGACGAAAAGTGAGAAGAACGCAGAAGTTCACTGCATCATAAACTGTATGATGGACCGGACAAATACAGGCCGTTGCCGAAAGATTGCTTTTCACAAAATGCTGTTTACAAGCATCTGATAATACAGTATAATTAAACAAACGGTATTGAAATAAATGAATATTTTCAACTAAAAGACAAATAAAACGCGCTGGCATTCACTGCGCCGGGCTTGCTTGAAGTGGCCCGCACACAAAATGGAGGCTGCGGCAATTTTAGGACCGGACAAGGAGGGGGAAGATATGAAAACCGAGCATTCCTATTCCGCAAAGGGCGTTTTGGCTGCGCTGGGGAGATCCGCTTTGTATCAGCTCTTTTTCGTGGCGGTGCAGGTTTTGCTGCCATTTGTCTATGGGATCGGTATCGCTGCCGATGCAGCGATCAATAGGGGAGCGGACCTTGCACAGGGGGGGCGCAGGCGGTGGCGGAGCGGCTTCTTGACGGCCTGTCGGCGCTCACGCTGCTATCGTGTCTGATCATCGCCGCGGTACTGCTGCTGTGGTTCCTGCTGCGGAAAAAGCCGCTATCCGAGGCGGCGGGCCTTCGTTACTGCTCGGGCTGGACGGTGGGCTTCTGCGCCTTCGGCGCGGTCGGCCTCTATGTGCTGGTCAGTCTGGTGCTTGCCCTGCTGCCGGAAAGCTGGATGGAGGAATATGGAAAAGCCATGCGCCTGAGCACAGAGACGGGACTGATCCCGGCGCTTGCCGTGGTGGCCGGCGCGCCGGTTGCGGAGGAGCTCGTGTTCCGCGGCGTCATCCAGTCGCGGCTGGAACGGGCCATGCCGGTGTGGATCGCAATTGTACTGCAAGCGGTACTCTTTGGATTCATCCACGGAACGCCGGTGCAGATCGGCTACGCGTTTCTCATGGGCCTGCTTTTCGGCTATATTTGCTATCGTACGGGGAGCATCCTGCCCACGATCGCCGCGCACGCCGCGTTCAACGCAATGAACGACCCGCTGGGGCTTTTGGGCGGTTTTGCGGAGAAGTGGCAGTTCCTTGCCGTCATGGCCGCCGTATGCGCGGCGGGCTGCGTGCTCTGCCGCCGCGGTTTGAGCGGACTAAGAACAGCGCCGGAGGCCGAAGCAAGGCCTACATCGCCGACGGTCTGCGAGGAGATCACCGAATAACAGAGAAAGCGCCTTTCAAAGAAAGCTCTTTGAAAGGCGCTTTGCGCTTCTGTGATTGAATCTTTTTACTTCACGCTGCCGTCGGCGTTGAAGACGGGCAGCTTTTCAAGGAACAGGATGTCCTTGCGGTCGGCTGCGCCGCCCTCGGCGAGAACGGCCATGCGGCCCGTAACGGTGCCGCCCGCCTTTTCGACGAGTGCTTCCATCGCCTTGAGCGAGCCGCCCGTGGAGATCACGTCGTCAACGAGCAAAATCTTCTTGCCGCGGATGAGATCCGCGTCGTCAGAGCCGAGGAAAAGCTTCTGCTGGGCGACGGTGGTGATGGACTTGTCCTCCACGGAAATGGGGTCGGGCATGTAGACCTTGGGGCCCTTGCGCGCGATAAAATACTTTTTCGCGCCGCTCTGGCGCGCCATCTCGTGGATGAGGGGGATGGACTTGGCCTCAGCGGTGAAGAGGTAGTCGTAGTCGATGCCCTCGGCGAGCTTCAAGAGCTCTTCTGCGCAGCGCACGGTCAGCTCCGCGTCGCCGAACATGATGAAAGCACCGATATAAAGATCGTCCGTTACCTTGCAGATGGGAAAGTCGCGGTCAAGACCCGCGACATGCATCGGATAAGTCGCCATAAAAGGAAGCTCCCTTCGCGTTTTACATCTTTTTCTGCCGTTTCGCGCGGCAAACAGGATTTAGTATATCTTTTTTGCGCGGATTGTCAAGCAGTCAGACCTCGGTGTCGCCCTCGGGCAGGATGATCGCGCAGGCAATATAGGCGAGCACGCCGGTACCGGCGGCCAGAGCGAGGACCGCCCAGAGCACGCGCACGATCGACGGGTCAATGTTGAAGTAGTCTGCGATGCCTGCGCAGACGCCGCAGATCATCTTGTTGTTGCGGGACTTGTAAAGACGCTTTCTTTCGTCCATGATCGTTCTCCTTATCCGGCTGCGAGAGCAGCCACGGTGGGTTTGTAAACAACTATTATAGTATACCACGTTTTTGCACGTTGTAAAGTGCGGTTTTTCCGCGTTTTGGGCAGGAAAAGGGGAGTGCGCAGAGGAAAATGCGCGATATTTTGCGCTTTTGCCGCTTTTTTGCCGGCAAGGGGCAAATTCCCCCTTGCAAGTTCCTTTTTTCTGTGATATAAGTACCACTTAGACAAATGCTGTGAAAGGGAAAATAGCGTGTTTGTTCCGCGTAGAGAGGACCGGTCGGCGGCTGGGAGCCGGTCTGCGGGATGTCGCTTGGTTCGCCCCTGAGCAGCCGCGAGGAAATGCGCGGCCGGTCAGCCCCCGTTACGGGCAGCGAGCGCGCGCCTTTGGGCGCGAATCAGGGTGGTACCGCGGAAGAAAGTCTTTCGTCCCGAGAGTGTCGGGAGGAAAGACTATTTTTTTGCCCCTGCCGCCGATTTTTGAAATTCTGCAAATTTTTACCTGAAAAGGAGAAATGATATGAAACAACAACTGGAAGCGATCCGCAAGGCGGCGCTCGATGCGATCTCCGACGCCGGTAAGGCGGAGGACCTCGAAGCACTGCGCGTCCGCTACCTTGGCAAAAAGGGGGAGCTGACCGCCGTTTTGAAGCAGATGGGTAAGCTCAGCGCCGAAGAGCGCCCCGTGATCGGGCAGCTCGCCAACGACGTGCGCGCCAAGCTCGAAGCGAACATCGAGGAAAAGACGAAAGAGCTCGCCGACAAGGCCATGGAGCTCAAGCTCAAGTCCGAGGCCGTGGACGTGACCATCCCCGGCAAGCAGGAAAAGATCGGCGTGAAGCACCCGATGTATCAGGTGCTCGACGAGATCAAGGACATCTTCGTCGGCATGGGCTTTGAAATTCTCGAAGACCGCGAGGTCGAACTTGCCGAGTACAACTTCACGAAGCTCAACGTCGAGGAGGACCATCCCGCCCGCGAGTGGAGCGACACGTTCTATTTCACCGAGGACAGCTCGATCCTGCTGCGCACGCAGACCTCTCCGATGCAGATCCACGCGATGGAGACGCGCGAGCTGCCCATCCGCATTCTAGCCCCCGGCCGCGTGTACCGCAAGGACGAGGTCGACGCCACGCACTCGCCCATGTTCCACCAGATCGAGGGCATGGCCATCGACAAGGGCATTACGATGGCGGACCTCAAGGGCACGCTCAACGAGGTCGTGCGCCAGCTCTACGGCGAGCACACGGTCACGCGCTTCCGCCCCCATCACTTCCCGTTCACCGAGCCGAGCTGCGAAATGGACATTCAGTGCCACAAGTGCCACGGCGCAGGCTGCCCCACCTGCAAGGGCGAGGGCTGGATCGAGGTGCTCGGCGCCGGCATGATCCACCCGAAGGTCCTCGAGGGCTGCGGCATCGACTCCACGGTCTATTCCGGCTGGGCGTTCGGCATGGGCCTTGAGCGTCTGGCGCTCGGCCACTTCAAGATCAGCGACCTGCGTTTGATCTTCGAGAACGATGTCCGCTTCCTCGAACAGTTCTAATATTCCTCGCGAAAGCGGCGAGCCGCTTTCTGCGATCTCTTTCGCAGGGTGCTGCGCCGCACTCGCTTTGCTCGCACGCTTGCACCCTGAGCGGTGTTTTTTGTGACGCGCATGTCGTCACAAAAAACAAAATTTGATTGTTACTTCTTAGGAGGATACAAATATGATCCTATCCCGTAATTGGCTCAACGAATTCGTTGACCTCAAGGATATCACCGATAAGGAATTCAACGACGAGATGACGCTCTCCGGCTCGAAGGTCGAGACCATCGAGCGTCCCGACGAGAACCTCAAGAACGTGGTCGTCGGCAAAATTCTCGAGATGAAGCGCCATGAAAACTCCGACCACATGTGGGTCTGCCAGATCGACGTCGGTCAGGCCGAGCCCGTGCAGATCGTTACCGGTGCGTGGAACATCCACGTGGGCGACTATGTCCCCGCGGCGCTGCATGGCGCGCATCTGCCGGGCGGTGTGAAGATCGAAAAGGGCAAGCTGCGCGGCGTCGAGTCGAACGGCATGCTCTGCTCGCTCAAGGAACTCGGCATGACGGCGGAACACGACTTCCCCTATGCCGTTATCACGCCCGCGGCGCTTCTGAACGACTACCATCCCCTCGACCCCGCGAAGCCCTCCATCCCCGCTGACATCAAGCCCGGCAACAAGGTCTACGGCCCTGTGCTCTGCGGCCGCGTCGAGGCGGTGGAGAGCGTTGACGGCGGCTATAATGTCCGCGTGAACGACGGCACAGTCACCCGTGCGGCGAAGACTGTCTGCTCGAACCTCCACGAGGGCGACCTCGTCGCGTACAACACGAAGAGAGACACGATCTGCACGCTCGAGGACCTGCACGCCGAGCAGAAGGAGTTCCCTCACTGCATCGCCGACGGTATCTTTGTCTTACAGGAAGAGGACGCCGAGCCGGGCCTCAACATGGCGCACATCCTCGGCTTTGACGATTCCATCGTCGAGTTTGAGATCACGCCGAACCGCCCCGACTGCCTTTCCGTCATCGGCCTTGCCCGCGAGGCGAGCGCGACGTTCAAGCGCCCCCTTAAGCTGCACACGCCCGAGCCGCACGGCTGCGGCGGCAGCATCGCCGACCTTGTCGACATTGACATTGAGGACGGCGACCTCTGCCCGCGCTACACCGCGCGCATGGTGAAAAACGTCAAGATCGCTCCATCTCCGCGCTGGATGCGCGAGAGATTGCGCAACAGCGGCGTGCGCCCCATCAACAACATCGTCGATATCACGAACTATGTGATGCTCGAATACGGCCAGCCGATGCACGCCTTTGACTTCAGCTGCGTCGAAGGCGGCCACATCATCGTGCGCACCGCGCGCGAGGGCGAGACCATCCAGACGCTCGACGGCAACGAGCGCAAGCTGACGCCGAACATGCTCTGCATCTGTGACGAGCACAAGCCCGTCTGCGTCGCGGGCGTCATGGGCGGCGCGAACAGCGAGATCGTCGGCGACACGGCGATGGTGCTCTTTGAGTCCGCTAACTTCAACGGTGTTTCCGTGCGCCGCACGGCCAGCGCCCTCGGCATGCGCACCGACGCCTCCTCCCGCTATGAAAAGGGCCTCGACATGATGAACACCATCAAGGCCGTCGAGCGCGCCTGCGAGCTCGTGGAGCTGCTCGGCTGCGGCGAGGTCGTCGACGGCGTGATGGACGTGGTCGCCAAGGAAAAGGCCCCCACGGTCGTCAAGCTCGAACCCGACAAGATCAACGCCCTGCTCGGCACGGAACTCAGCGAAGACCTGATGCGCGAAATTCTTGTCTCCCTCGGCTTTATCCTGAATGGCGACGACATCTACGTGCCGTCCTGGCGCGGCGACGTCGAGCATTACAGCGACATTGCCGAAGAGGTCGCGCGCTTCTACGGCTACAATAAGATTCCCTGCACGCTCATGCGCGGCGAGACCACGCGCGGCGGCTTTAGCGAGCAGCAGCGCTTCGACCGCGCCATCGGCGGCGCTGTGCGCGCGCTGGGCTACGATGAGATCATCACCTATTCCTTCATCAGCCCGACCTATTACGATAAGATCCGCATGCCGAAGGATTCCTCGCTGCGCAACTCCCTGAAGATTTTGAACCCGCTGGGCGAGGATACCTCCATCATGCGCACGACGATCCTGCCGAGCATGCTCGAGATCATTGCCCGCAACCACAGCTACCGCAACAAGTCCGCCCGCCTCTATGAGCTCGGCAAAATTTACCTGCCGCGCGAGGATGGCCTTGCTGACGAGCCGAAGTACCTCTCCCTCGGCGCTTACGGCGACGGCGTGGACTTCTTCTCCTTCAAGGGCAGCATCGAGACGCTGCTGCACGAGCTGCGCATCACGGATGTCAAGTACGTCGCCTGCACCGACAATGATTCTTATCACCCCGGCCGCTGCGCGAAAGTGTATGCGGGCGAGACATACCTCGGCGTGTTCGGCCAGATCCATCCGCTCGTCGCGGCGAACTACGGCATGGACACCGAGGTCTACACCGCAGAGCTGAGCTTCGATGCGATGTATGAAAAGCGCGGCGACATCCCTGTCTACCAGCCGCTTCCGAAGTTCCCCGCCGTCACGCGCGACATCGCCGTCGTGTGCGACGAGGCCGTCACGGTCGGCGCGCTCGAAGAGAGCATCCGCCGCGGCGCGAAGGGCCTTTTGAAGGATGTGTCGCTGTTCGATATTTACCGCGGCCCCGGCGTGGCCATCGGCAAGAAGAGCGTGGCATTCAACCTCGTTCTGCGCGCGGATGACCGCAGCCTGACCGGCGAAGAGGCAGATGAGGACGTCCAGTCCATCCTCGCAGCGCTCAAGGCCGACCACGACGCGGTGCTCCGCTGAGAATTCCTTAAGGAAACATTACGATTTGGTTACAGTTGACAGCGCTCTCTTTACTTTTTGAAATTGCGTTGCTATACTGTCTGCATGGAAAGGAGGGGCTCTCCCAATGGAAGAATTTACCCGAAAGTTTAATGTTGCGCAGGAAAAGGACGCTGAGATCCGTCATATTCTGACCACCGTTTATGCCGCGCTGGAGGATAAGGGCTATAATCCCATCAACCAGATCGTGGGCTACATCCTGTCGGAGGATCCCACCTATATCACGAACCATAACAACGCCCGCACGCTGATCCGCAAGCTGGATCGCGACGAGCTGCTGCAAACGCTTGTGCGCAGCTACCTCGGCAAGTAAGCGAAAAACGTCAGAATAACGACCCTCGGAGACCGTGAACGCGGCCTCCGAGGGTTTGTTGCATTTTTTCGCCCCACTTTTATTGACAAGGGGGGCAAAAAATGCTATACTGCAAAAAGTTACAAAACGGTTACAAAGTTACAAATTGGTTACAAGGACAGGAGTGAGTCAGATGGCAGAAGCTACGGAAGGTCTCGTTTACCGCGGACACCCGCTGCGCCGTGTGGATAATCTCATCTACTACGGCTCGATGGCGGATAAATATATCGTGATGATGCAGGCGTTGGATACCACGCCGCTCAAGGATATCACGCTTGCCAAGCGCGTTTCCATTCAGTTGCAGATGACGGACGCAAGCCTCCGTTCGCGCGACCGTGTGGTTCGCTCGACGGAAAAAGGAAGCCTTGGCGAGGCGATGGAATTTGCCTCCATCTGGCTTGAGCGCGCGCTGAGCGGCAAGATGTAAATAGCCGCCGCGCAGCCCCCTGATTTTATTCACGAAAGGATGACTCAGCTATGAGAAACCATTCACGATGCTTATCGTTCCTGCTTTCGGGCATTCTCTCCGTCAGCCTGCTCGCGCCGCTCTCTTCGGCGCAGGCCGCTTACGACGGTTCAATCCGCAACCTCGTTGACCGCGTGACGGTGCTGACGGAATCCGTTCAGACCGAGAGCGCGAACGAAGAAGAGCTCGCCAAGCTCGATGAGATGCAGGCAGAGCTTGAAGACAAGGCCGACGCCAAGGAAGACGTGAGCGAGACCGAGACCGTCTCCATGGTCGTTACGGGCGGCACGATCAACGTGCGCACGGGTCCCGGCACAAATTACGACAAGATCACGCAGGTGGTCAGCGGCAAGCAGGTCACCGTCGTCGGTGAATCGAACGGCTGGTATCAGGTCACGTTCGGCTCCACGACCGGCTGGCTGCTCGGTGAATATCTGCGCGATCCTGCCGACCTCGACGGCACAGTGGGCGCAAAGGTCGTCTCCATGGCGATGCCCTTCCTCGGCACGCGCTACCGCTCCGGCGGCGCGTCCCCCAACGGCTTTGACTGCTCGGGCTTCACGATGTATCTCTACGCGCAGCTCGGCTACTCCCTGCCGCACTCGGCGACCGCCCAGTATAAGAACTGCGGCTACGCCGTCGCCAAATCCGACTTGCAGCCCGGTGATCTGGTGTTCTTCTCGGATTCCTCACACGCCATCGGCCACGTCGGCATCTACATCGGCAACGGTCAGATCATCCACGCGCGCTACAGCGTCGGCAAGATCACGATCGACAGCCTGTCCGCGAGCTACTATGCTTCCCGCTACGTCGGCGCGAAGCGCATCGCGTAAAAGTACATAAAGAAAGCGGAACAGCTTAGGCTGTTCCGCTTTTTTACTTCATCAAAAAGCAGCGAAGCTGCTTCTTGATGAGAGAGCTTCAGGAAGTGGTGCTCACCGCGCCATTTCCTGCAAAGTGTCGCTGCGGACGCGCGTGTCGTCCTCCACGACGGATCAAAATACTTTGCCGCCTGCGGGCGGCAAATGAGGTCGATTGACCGTTCGCCTTGCCTTGCGCAGATAGTGCGAGCTGTTACTCAACAGTTGTTTCGGTGTCGCTTTCCTCCGCCTTCTTCACCTCCGCGGCGCGGATGGCTTCTGCTTCGGCTTTGGCTTCGGCGAGGACTTTTTTCTCGCTCTTTGTTTTGAGCTGCTTTTCGTCGAACTGCGCCCAGAGATCAGGGCGGCGGAGCATCGTGCGCTTGTAGCTCTCTTTTTTGCGCCATTTGGCCACGTTTTCGTGGTGGCCGGAGAGCAGCACGTCCGGCACGCGGCGGCCGTGCCATTCATCGGGGCGGGAATACTGCGGATACTCCAAAAGCCCAGCCCAGTGGGACTCCTCGGTGAAGCATTCCTCCTCAGGCAGCACGCCCGGGACCATGCGGCAGATGGCGTCCGTCACGGCCATGGCGGGAATTTCGCCGCCCGTGACGACGAAGTCGCCCATCGAGAGTTCTTCGTCCACGCACTCGTCGATAAAGCGCTGGTCGATGCCCTCGTAGTGGCCGCAGACTAAAATGAGGTGGTCATACTTATCCTTCAGCTCGCGCGCCACGCTCTGTGTGAACGTGCGCCCGCAGGGGGAGAGGTAGATCGTATGCCCGCGGCTGCCAGCCTCCTCGCACACATGCGCCCAGCAGCGGTACAGGGGGTCTGCCTGCATCACCGCGCCGCGCCCGCCGCCGTAGGGGTAGTCGTCGACCTGCATCTGCTTGTTCGTCGTGTAGTCGCGGATCTGGTGCGTCTTGATCGTGATGTAGCCGCGCTCCTGCGCGCGGCCAAGGATGCTGACGTTCATCATCGCGTCGACCGAAGCGGGGAAGAGTGTTAAAATATCAATCCTCATCGGTTTCTAACCCCTCGATCATGTGCACGCTGATCTCGCGCGATTCCTCGTCGATGTCCGTGATGAAGATATCCTTCACCGCGGGGATGAGATAGGTCTTCTCCTCGCCTTTGACCTTGTAGAGCTTGTGGGCGGGGTAGGAGAGCACGTCCACCACCGTGCCGATATACGTGTGGGGGAAGTAGTTATAGACGTTCATGCCGATGATCTCGGCGTCGAAGTGCTCACCTGGCTTGAGCTGGACATCGTTGCGGCGAATGGAGAGCACCTTGCGCTTGAGCGCGGCGGCAGCATCCATGTCGTCGACCTCGGGCAGCTTCATGAGCACCATGTCGCCCTGCACGCGCTTGCTCGTCGGGCGGAAGGGCGCACCGTCCATGTAGAACGTTTTGAACCCGCACAGAAGCTCTGGGCTCACGTCCCAGGGCTGTACCTTGACCTCGCCGCGCACGCCGTGCGTGTTCACGATCTGGCCGACTTCGATATATTCCGGGCGCGCGCTCGGCTGCGGCGCGCTCTTTTTGGAAAAGAGACCCATTGTCATGCTCCTTTGTTTTGTTCTATCCATCCAGTATAGCGGAATCGGCGGGGGATGGCAAGAATAAAAAACGTTCCCGAGAGCTTCTCGGGAACGTTTTTGCAGTTCAGTCTACGATGTCGACAGACACCTTTACGCCGGTGCGCTGAGCATAGGAACGGACGACCGTGCGGATCTCCTTGGCAATGCGGCCCTGACGGCCGATGACCTTGCCCATATCGTCAGGTGCGACGCGCAGCTCCAACGTAAGCTCGTCCGCGCCCTGCTTCTCCGTGACGGTGACGTCATCGGGATGCTCAACAAGGCTGCGGGCGATGTAGAGCAGCAAGTCTTTCATTTCTTGCACCCCGGGTCTTACAGCGCGTTGACTTTCTTCAGCAGCGCACGGACCGTGTCGGTGGGCTGAGCGCCGGTCTTGATCCACTCCTGAGCGCGCTCAGCGTCGATCTTGATCTCGGCGGGGGAGACGCAGGGATTGTAGGTGCCGATCTCTTCGATGAAGCGGCCGTCGCGGGGATAACGGGAATCAGCGACGACAACACGATAGAAAGGAGCCTTCTTGGCGCCCATTCTGCGCAGACGAATTTTAACCATGGTTACTACCTCCAAAAATAATGTAAATGATTTTGTATTATGATGAAATGCTTGTGCACTTATCAACGGAAATTACTTGAAGCGTTTCTTGCGCCCGAAACCGCGCATCCGGCCGCCGCCGAAGCCGCCCATGCCCTTTGGCATCTTGCCGCCGCGCGTGACCTGCTTGATCATGCTCTGCATCATCTCAAACTGCTTGAGCAGGCGATTGACGTCCACAACCTCGAGTCCGCAGCCGGCGGCGATGCGCTTTTTGCGGCTGGCGCCGAGCACCGCGGGATTCTCGCGCTCGTAGGGTGTCATCGAGAGGATGATCGCCTCGGTGTGTGCCATCATCTTGGGGTCAAGCTCGGCGTTTGCCATCTGCTTGCCGAGCTGGCCGGGCATCATGCCCGCGAGCTGTTCAAAGCTGCCCATGCTCTTGAGCTGGACGAGCTGGTCGTAATAGTCGGAGAGAGTGAAGCGGTTCTTTTTGAGCTTTTCTTCGAGCTTTTTTGCCTTTTCCTCGTCGATGCTCTGCTCGGCGCGCTCGATGAACGACAGCACGTCGCCCATGCCGAGGATGCGCTGCGCCATGCGGTCGGGGTGGAAGGGCTCGATCATGTCGAGCTTTTCGCCCGTGCCCATGAACTTGATGGGTTTGCCGGTCGCCGCGCGGATCGAGAGGGCTGCGCCGCCGCGGGCGTCGCCGTCGAGCTTCGTGAGCACGACGCCGTCGATGCCGAGTGCCTCATCAAAGGCGGTGGCGGCGTTCACGGCGTCCTGACCGGTCATCGCGTCGACGACGAGCAGGATCTCGGTCGGCTTGACGGCGGCCTTGATGCGCTTGAGCTCGTCCATTAGCGCTTCGTCGATGTGCAGGCGGCCTGCGGTATCGAGGAAGACCATGTCGTTGCCGTGGTCACCGGCGTACTTGACGGCCTCCTGCGCGATCTGAACGGGGTCAATCTGACCCATTTCGAAAACGGGAATATTCAATTGCTTGCCGACGACCTGTAACTGCGTGATGGCCGCGGGACGGTACACGTCGCACGCGGTGAGCAGCGGACGGTGGCCCTGCTTGCGGAAGTAGCCCGCGAGCTTGGCGACGTTCGTCGTCTTACCGGCGCCCTGCAGGCCGACCATCATGATGACCGTCGGCGGCTTGGAGGCGAAGGTCAGCTTCGCATTGGCGCCGCCCATGAGCGCGGTGAGCTCTTCGCTGACGATCTTGATAACCTGCTGGGCAGGGGTCAGGCTGTCGAGCACCTCGGCGCCGACGGCGCGCTCAGAGACGGTTTTGACAAAGTCCTTGACGACCTTGTAGCTCACGTCTGCTTCGAGGAGCGCCAGGCGCACCTCACGCATTGCGAGCTTGATGTCCTCTTCGCTCAGGCGGCCCTTGCCGCGCAGGTGTTTGAATGTGGCGTTGAGCTTTTCGCTCAGTCCTTCAAATGCCATGGATGTATTTACTCCTTGAGTGCCGCCGCCTCGGCCTCGATCACGCCGGCAAGCTCTTCGAGCTGGCGGTCCTCATACCGGCGGAAGTTGAGCTGCTTGATCTGCTCGGCCGCGTCCGTGATCTTTTCCACGTGGGGCTGAAGCTGCATGAAGCGCTTGATGAGCCCCGTCTTGTCTTCGATCTCGGTCATGTAGTTCTCCGCGCGCACGATGACGTCGCGCACGCCCTGACGGGAGATGCCGTAGTTCTCGGCAATTTCGGAGAGCGACAGGTCCTCGTTATAGTAGAGATCGTAGAATTCCTTCTGGCGGTCGGTGAGAAGCTCCCCATAAAAGTCGAAGAGCATCGTCATACGAAAGGTCTGGTTTTTCACGGGAAGTTCCTCCTTGTGCAGATTCTTATGTAAAGTTTTATACCTTTACAACATGAATCAGTTTACATGATTTTATCAAAATTGTCAAGGAAAAATCGCAAGAAAAACGTCATGCGAGCAGAAAATTCTTCCGTTTTTGCGCCGGAAAGTGCGGTGTAAGCAGAAAAGAGTGGAATTGTTCACAGTTTCGTGGTATCCTAAGGGCAAATTCTGAAAAATGACCACAGGAGGAATCCGTGATGGAACCGGTCAGACTTGAGATCGCACCCGAGGTGAACCTCGACTATGTGCGCTCGGATAAATTCAAAACGGGGACGCTGAGCGTGCAGCTCATCACGCCGATCAACGAAAAAACGGCGAGCTTTGGCGCGCTGCTGCCGAGCGTGCTGCGCCGCGGCACGATGTCGCACCCCGATATGCGCTCACTTTCCACCGCGCTCGACCTGCTCTACGGCTCGTCCATCGGCTGCACGGTGCGCAAGAAGGGTGAAAACCAGTGCATCGGCTTTGCCGCGAGCTTCATCGACGAGGAATTTGTCCCAGGTGGAGAAAAGCTGCTCGAGCCGATGTGCGACCTTTTGGGCGAGCTGCTGCTCGACCCCGTGACGCGCAACGGCCGCTTTTTGAACGACTATGTCGAAAGCGAGAAGCAGAACCTCATCGACGCCATCCGCGGCATCATCAACGACAAGCGTGACTACGCAGACCTGCGCTTACTTCAGGAGATGTGCCGCGGCGAGCGCTACGGGGTGGACAAGTTCGGCTCCATCGCGCGCGTTGAGAAGATCACGAACCAGACGCTCTTCCGCTACTATCAGGAGTTGCTCTCCACCGCGCACTTGGAGCTCTTCTACTGTGGCAGCGCCGAGCGCGAGCGCGTGGAGGAGGCCATCTCCCGCGCGTTTGCGCCGCTTCAGCGCGGGCGTGTTGTGCCGCCGGTCATCGCGGAGAAGAAAAACGCGCCGGAGACGCCGCGCGAGATCACCGAGCGCATGGATGTGACGCAGGGAAAGCTCTCGATGGGCTGGCGCGCGTCGACGAACGACGCGCCTGCGATGATGCTGGCAAATTTGATTTTCGGCGGGTACAGCAATTCCAAGCTCTTTTTGAATGTGCGTGAAAAGCTGTCCCTCTGCTATTATGCTTCTTCCGCCTATCACCGCTCCAAGGGCATCGTGACGGTCTCGTCCGGCATTGAGTGCAGGGATGTGGAGACCGCCAAGCGTGAAATTCTTGCCCAGCTTGCAAGCGTGCAGCGCGGCGAATTTGAGGAATGGGAGGTCGAGGGCGCGAGAGCGTGCTTGATCGCGTCGCTCGAATCGCGCGGCGACAGCGCGGGCCGCATGGAGGAAAACGCCCTCGGTCAGGCGGCCACGGGCATCCGCGAGACGGCGGATGAGCTCATCGCGGCGCTGCGCGCCGTGACGAACGAGCGCATCGCCGAGGCCGCGCAGAGCATGACGCTTGACACGGTGTATTTCCTGACAGGGGAGGACAGCAAGGATGAATGAGAAAAGCTACCCCCGCATCGGGGAAACGGTCCTGGAAAAGACGCTGCCGAACGGCTTGAAGATATTCATCGTCCCCAAGCCCCAGCACCGCAAAAAATACGCCTTTTTCGCCACGCGCTACGGTGGGATGGACATGCAGTTCATCCGAAACGGCGAAAAGTGCGACACGCCCGCGGGCATTGCGCACTATTTAGAGCACAAGATGTTCGACACGAAGGACGGCAACGCCCTACAGGTACTCTCGCAAAACGGTGCGGAGCCGAACGCCTTTACCTCCAACGCGATGACGGGCTATTACTTTGACTGCACCGAGCATTTTGAAGAAAACCTGCGCATCCTGCTCTCGTTTGTCTCCGTTCCGTACTTTACGGACGAAAGCGTGGAAAAGGAACGCGGCATCATCGGTCAGGAGATCCGCATGGTCGAGGATTCGCCCGACTGGCAGGTCTACGAAAGGCTCCTTGCCTGCCTGTACCGCTCGTCGCCCGCGCGCGTGCCCATCGCCGGCACGGTCGAGAGCATCGCGGGCATCACGGCGGAAACGCTGTACGACTGCCACCACGCGTTCTACTGTCCGTCCAATATGGCGCTGTGCGTTGTTGGCAACGTCGATCCCCACACGGTGATCGCGCTGGCCGAGGAGGTCTTGCCCCGCGAGCGCGGCGAGGAGATCGCACGCTGCTATGGCGAAGAAGAGGACGACGCTGCCGCGCAGAAGGAGACCGTCACGCAGATGGAGGTCGCGCTGCCGCAGTTTTTAGTCGGCTTTAAGTGCGAGACGAACGAGGGTGACCTTTTGCGCCAGTCGCTCATCGGCGAGATGGCGAGCGACGTGCTGCTCGGCGATTCGTCGCCGCTCTACCAGCGCCTTTACGATGAGGGACTCATCAATTCGAGCTTTGGCGGCGGCTTTGACCAGCTGCCGGGCGTCGCGGTTCTGTGCGCCGGCGGCGAGAGCGGGCAGCCGCAGGAAGTGAGCGACGCGATCTTGGGAGAGGCGCAGCGCCTCGCGCGCGAGGGCATCGACCCTGACTTTTTCGAGCAGATCCGCCGCGCGAGCTTCGGCGCGACGCTGCGCGCGCTCAACTCGTTTGAAAATATCGCCATCTCCATGGCGGACGGCTACTTCCGCGGCTTCGATGCGCTCCGGTTCCCCGAGGCGTACGCGAGCATCGAAAAAGCGGATGTCGAGCGCTTCCTGCGCGAAAACCTGACGGACAGCCGCCGCGCCATCTCCATCATCGAACCCAAGAAAGAAGGATAACGATCCCATGAGCTTTTCCGACGCGCCCATCAGCTTTCCCGGCCTTTTCGGCGACTGGCAGTTCACCGTGCCGTCCAAGGCATTGAACATCGGCAACGGCATCTACTGGTACGGCATCATCATTGCCGCGGGCATGCTGCTGGGACTCTATTTCTGCATGAAGCAGGCACCGAAATACGGCCTGAGCGAGGATAATATCATCGACACGGTGCTCTGGGTCATCCCGCTTTCCATCATCGGTGCGAGGATTTACTATGTGCTTTTCTACCTCGACCTGTTTCGCGGGAGCGACGGCTCGATCAACTGGTCGTCGACCTACCGCATCTGGGACGGCGGCCTTGCCATCTACGGCGGCGTCATTGCGGGCTTTTTGACGGCGTATCTTTTCAGCCGCCGCCGCAAGATCTCCTTCTGGGCGCTGGCGGACTGCTGCGTGCAGGGACTTTTCATTGGGCAGGCTATTGGCCGCTGGGGCAACTTTATGAATAGAGAGGCCTTCGGCGCGGCGACGGAGCTCCCCTGGCGCATGCGGCTCTGGACGTCGGCCACGACGTATATGGATGTACACCCTACGTTTCTTTATGAGAGCCTGTGGAATGTGATCGGTCTGCTGCTGCTTTATTTTGTCGTGTCCCGCGCCCGCCGCTTCGACGGGGAGAACACCTGCTTTTACTTCATCTGGTATGGTCTCGGCCGTTTCTGGATCGAGGGGCTGCGCACCGACAGCCTGTATCTTTTCCACTGGACGCTGTTTGGTCAGCGCATCCGCGTGTCGCAGGCGTTGTCGCTCGTGATGGTGCTCGTGTGCGCAGGGATCCTCGTCTATCAGTTCAAGGTCAAAAAGGCCGACGGGTCGAATCTGTTTGTCAAGCGTGTGCAGCAGACAACGGAGGCGGAAGAAGCCGCCGCTGAGCCTACCGCGCCGGACGAGAAGCAGTAAGCTCTATGCACTATCACATCGACAAAACCGCCGCGCAGAGCGCGTATTTACAGCTCTATCACCAGCTGCGGCGCGACATCGTCAGCGGTGTTTACCCGCTGGGGACGAAGATGCCCAGCAAGCGCCTGATCGCAACAGAGACAGGCGTGAGTGTCATCACGGTCGAGCACGCGCTGGCGATCCTATGCGACGAGGGGTATTTGGAATCCCGCGAGCGCAGCGGCTTTTTCGTGAGCTTCGCCGCGGCGGACTGCTTCCCGGTCTCCGAGACGGAGACCGAGCGCCGCACGACCGTTTCTCACGGGACGGAGGATGAATTTCCGTTCCCGTCGCTCGCCAAGACGATGCGGCGTGTACTCAGCGAGTACGGCGAGAGTATTCTCGTCAAGTCGCCGAACAACGGCTGCGCCGAGCTGCGCGGCACCATTGCGGCGTATCTCTCCCGCTCGCGCGGCATCAGCGTCCAGCCGGGACAGATCGTGATCGGCTCGGGCGCGGAATACCTCTACGGACTCATCGTGCAGCTTTTGGGGCGCGAGCGCGTGTTTGCGCTCGAAGACCCGTCTTACGACAAGATCCGCAGGGTGTATCAGGCGCACGGCGTCACGTGCGAGATGCTGCGCCTCGGCAGCGACGGCATCCGCTCCGATGAGCTCAACCGCGCGAGCGCGACGGTGCTGCATGTCACGCCGTTCCATAGCTTCCCGAGCCAGGTGACCGCCAGCGCGGGCAAACGCCGCGAATATCTCCGCTGGGCGGAGGAGCGCGGCGGCTACATCGTCGAGGACGACTTCGATTCGGAATTCAGCGTGTCGAGCAAGAGCGAGGATACGCTCTTCGCCCTTGAACCCGAGCGCTCGGTCATCTACATGAATACGTTCTCCAAGACCATCGCGCCGTCGATGCGCGTGGGCTACATGGTGCTGCCGCCCGCGCTCTCCGAGCAGTTTCGGCGCGAGGTGGGATTCTATTCCTGCACCGTGCCGGTCTTTGAGCAATATGTGCTTGCCGAGCTCATCGGCAGCGGCGACTTCGAGCGCCACATCAACCGCATCCGCCGCAGACGGCGGAAAGAATGAAAAAGCGGCGGCAAAGCCGCCGCTTTCAAAAAGTTTGAAAAATCGCTTGACGCGAAAAAATCTTTGTGCTATACTTCCATTTGCATTTGAACAAATGCGCTGGTGTAGCTCAGTCGGTAGAGCAGCTGATTCGTAATCAGCAGGTCATGTGTTCGAGTCACACCACCAGCTCCAAAAAGCATCGAAAACTTCGGTTTTCGATGCTTTTTTGTTGCAAAAACGCTGAAATAAACTGTACCCAAGAAAATGGACACGAGATTTTGACCCATGGCCCCGTTCGGCGGACACGCATTTGACCCATAGGGGCAGTCAGCGGCTTTGCCGCCTACTGCCAGCTCATGCCCCATGGGTACAACGAAATGCGCGGAAAGAGCCAAAGAGCACCGGAGAGGAAATTGCTTCCTTTCCGGTGCTCTGCTTGCCTGTGGGACTTATCGGATCTGTGCCATGAAGCTGCCCATTTTCTCCGCGGCCTTTTGCTGCATCTGCCGTGTGACGTGGGTGTAGGTTCGCAGGGTGAATCCCGCGTCGTAGTGCCCGAGCATACTGCTGACGGTTTTGACGTCCACCCCGTTTTGGAGTGCCAGGGTCGCGAACGTATGCCCTTATGCTGCTGTCACCGCCCAGGCAAAGCTGAAGCGGGAAGAACAGGCCCGCCAAAGCAGCCGACAGGAGATTGCTCACTCGGTTACGGAAGCGAATGTGCTAACCTCGGAGCTGACCGATCTGCTGATCGAAAAGGTGTATGTATTCCCCGACAACCGCATTGAGATTGTTTACAAGGTCCATGACCTCTTTGAATAATTGAAGATACAAAAACGGAAAACCCAGGCTATCAAATCCATCTTAGTGGCTTGGGTTTTCTGCTCTTTGGCGCTTTTATAGTCAAACGACAAGTGGTACAATATAGTTAAATTCTATTTACTATGAAAGCTGTACCAGGGGGAACAAAAATGGGAAATCGAACATTTGAAGATGTGAAAAGCTATGTAGAATGGCAATCTCAAGGAAAATGCACAGTATTGAGCGCAAAAACAGAGCAACACTTCAATGATTTGGGTGTTGATGTGCGCGTCTGGAATGTCAAAACCGATACTGATGGAGATTGGTGGGTAGTGGAGGGCGACGGGATTCCGATGAATCTCTATCCCCAAAGTGCATATTATTTTGGAGCAGATGAAGTGTATTCTTTCCACATGGGCTTAATGCAGAGAATGAGCGCAGCCCAGGGTGAATATAGTCCAGAGGATTTTGTAAATGGTGTGACGCTCGATGCAGAAATTGCTCCTCAACTTTTCCGAAAGCTCAAAAGTGTCGCTGCGCTAATTGATACCGCTATGGTGTATCTGAAAACAGCGCTTAGATGTGCAAAATGCTGAAAGCGACGCAGATCGCGGCGACCATAACAAAAGCAAGGAAGGAGTCAT
>NZ_JPJG01000006.1 GCF_000765235.1 Oscillibacter sp. ER4
GAGACCGCGGTGTTGTACCAGGAGGTGGCGGCCACGTCGGAGTAGCGGTTGGTCTTGGTCAGGTTCTCGTCGCGGACGTCGTCGGTCAGCAGGCGGAAGAAGATGGTCGTCGCCTCGGCGCGGGTGATCTGGCCGTTCGGCTGCACCGTGCCGTCGGGATAACCGACGATGTAGGCGAAGTGGTCGTCCGTGTTCAGGCCGAGGGGATCGTCATCAGGAATCTCAACGGTGGGCGTGGAGGGAGTGGGCGTGTGCTTCCTTGCAAAGGTAGCGCGGATCGTGTGGTTCTCCGTCACATTTTCAAACGTGTACGTGCTCACCGCGCCGACGCTCACGTCGTCCACCAGCACGTCCTTGATGCGGTAGCCGGAATCGGGCGTGATGGTAAAGGTCTGATCCTCGCCCTTGGATACGATGACTTCATCCGCGGGGCCGATCTTGCCGTGCTCGTCAGCCGTTGCGGTGATGACACGCACTTCATCGACCTTGACCTGCAACAGATGCGCTCCGTCCGTCGCATTGGCGTTCCCAACACCGATACCGTTATTTGCACTGAGATAGAATGGCGTATCGGTCTTTTCGCCATTCACAACATGATAACCGAACACCACTACAAGATAGTAGTCATTATAGCCCTCATAGGAGCTGCCTTCATATCTCGCGTGTTCCGTCTTTGCAATGGGAATGGTATTATGCTCGCCGTCCACATATTTAATTTCCACATTGCTTGTTGCGGTAGAAAAGTGCTCCGGTTCTTCCATGCTTCTCGGGCCGTTCAGAGTGTTCTTTCCGTCTCCGAGCGATACTTCGTCAAACCAGTAGTACTTAAAGTAAACGTAATCCTCGTTAGTACCCTGATTCTCCTTCAGCAGCGGGTGATCGACCTGAATACCGATCGAGTGCTCCTTGCCGTCGCCGATGGTCACGGTGAAGGGCTGGTCAGCATCGACCAGCTTGGATTCCCCATCCACAAGGTAAGAGATCGTGGGCGCAAGGATTTCATACTTGCCGCCGCCGGAAACAGCCGTTACTTCATCTTGGTCAGCTTTCAGATTCTTGGTAACGTCCAGAACCTCATCGTTTTCTTTGAGCTTCCAGCCACCGCCGGTCACATATTCATATCCGGGCTTCGGATCAACAGGAGTGCCGGAACCCTGTGCTGTGGGCAGTGCATACGCATCATTGAGTTCCCAGAATCCGGTCGTATTATCCAGCTGATACCCAAGCGGCTTGCCGTTCAGGTGCAGTTCTGTTTTATCGGTATCCTCAAAGGTGATTTTGACCGGATAGGTCATTGCTTTCTTTATATCGGCTCGTGGGTTGTAGTTGTCATATGCCGTCTTATTGGCAAAAACAAGCATACGGCTGCTCCCGCTCCGGAAATCAAATGCTTCCGGGTTATAGCCGCTGACGTCTGTACTCCTAAGCACAATCTGAGTGATGTGATCAACACTTCCGCTCATATAATAGAACGCTTCTTGCTCAATTTTCTTTACCGATTCGGGAATAACTACCTTAACATCATTTTTAAAGCAACCGTAGAAAGTATGTTTTCCAATCGCCGTAAGTTTTGCAGGTAACTCAAAAGTTGCATCTGCATTGGAACTCTCTGTACGAATGCTTTCCATGTTGGAGCATCCATAGAAGATAGAACCAGCTGTGTACCATCCGCCATCACTTTCAAGATTTCCAAGCATTTCCAGCGAATCAGGAAGAATGACTTCCTTCAACGCTGTACACTCATAAAATGCTCTCTTCTGAATCGCTGTAATATTTGTACCGGACAAATCAATGCGAACCAAATTATTGCAACGTTGAAACGCCTGACTGCCGATAGTTGTTACCGCTACGCCGTCAATTTCCGCCGGAATGGTAACGGAAAGGGGCTTATCCTTATTTTGGGCAAGCCAATCCGCATCAATGCCCGTGATCACGCCGTTAGCTTTATCAAAAATCAACTTACCCTCGGGAACAGCAATCGGCGTGTCCGCCGCCGCAGGCGCGGCCAGCAGCATGGGCGCAGCCTCCACAGGGGCGGCCTCTTCCTCTTCCACGCCCGCAACAGGCGCCAGCACAACTTCGCCGTCTTCCGCCTCTCCCGGCGCGTCTGCCGCCAGCATTCCGACGGGAAGCAAAGTCAGCACCATGGTGGCTGCCAGCAGCCATGTCAAAAACAACTTGCCGAACTTCTTCTCTCTCATAAAAAAATCCTCCCTCTTGTCCCTGTGGACCCGAGGAAGGAGAGTTCTCCGTCTTAGGCAGCCCGGCTGTCGTGCGGCTTGCGCTGTTTAGACCCGTGGCTTTGCGACACCGGCTTTCGCCGGCTGTGTCTTTGTCTGTACGCTTTGCCCCACTTTCGCGAGCCGCACAGATCATTCGATGATAAATTTATTATAGCAGTCAAAAAATAATCTTCAAGCGGAATCCCGTCGAATTTTGTCGGCAGTAAAACTTTTAATACCTGTTGAGTTTTGTCACGTTTCAGAAATACCTTGCAGTTTAATCGGTTTTATGACAGAACAGGAGGGGCGGATCGCTCCGCCCCCTGTCCTCTCTCAATCTCGTCTCCCTCGTTCACTTGCAATACTGGCGCAGCTCGCCGCACAGGCGCTCGGCCTCCTGCTCGCCGCGGGCAACGATCGCCACGGCGTCGTTGCCGGAGATGCAGCCGAGCATATCGGGCAGCTTCATCGCGTCGATGGCCGCGCCCGCCGCATCGGCGAGCCCCGGCAGCGTCTTGAGCAGCACGACGATCCCCGCGTAGTCCACGCCCACGCTGCACTCGTTCAAAATGAGCTTCAGGCGCTTCGTGTTGTCGATGTGGTCGGCCTTGCCGGACACGGCGTAGCGGCTGCGGCCGCCGCCGATCGGCTCCTTATAAAGGTACAGCTCCTTGATATCGCGCGAGACGGTCGTCTGCTTGCTCTCGATGCCGCACTCGGCGAGACGCGCAATGAGCTCCTCCTGCGTCTCGATATTGTACTTTTCGATCAGCTCCAGGATCTTCTCTTGTCGCTTGCTCTTCATGGCTCTCTCCCATTTTCCTCCGCCCGGCCAGCTGCCGGCGCGGATGAGCTCTTCTCTCTTCTCTCGTTCTGCGGTGGAATTTTTTACAGGTCGTCGCGGTTGACGGGGCAGGACATGCAGCGCGGGCCGCCGCGGCCGCGCGACAGCTCGGCAGACGGCACGGTCAGCACGTCGAGGCCGTGCTTTGCGAGCAAGTCGTTCGTCACATAGTTGCGCTCATAGGTGATGACGCGGCCCGGCGCGATACACAGCGTGTTCGAGCCGTCGTTCCACTGCTCGCGCTGCGCGGCCATCAGGTCGCCGCCGCCGCAGCGGATCAGGTCGACCGCGGGCAGCTTGAGCTCGAGGGCCAGAATGTCCTTGAGTTCTTCCTTGATCGCGCCGAAGCGGAGCTCGCCGTGCTCGTCGAGCGTCATCTCATAAACGCTCAGCGGGCCCTCGATCTCGGGATGGATGGTGAACTTGTCATAGTCGACCATCGTGAACACGGTGTCGAGGTGCATGAACGCGCGCGTCTCGGGAATGTCGAAGGCGAGCACCTTCTTAAAGTCGGAGTTTTGCAGAAGGTTGCGCGCGAACGTCTCCGCGCCGGAGACCGTCGTGCGCTCGGACAGGCCGACGGCCACGATGTCCTTGGACAGCACGAGCACGTCGCCGCCCTCGATGGAATAGCTGTCGGACAGGTCGTACCACATCTTGTTGTCCTGCGTGGCAAAGTCGCGGTTGTAGAGGAACATGTACTTTAAGAGCAGACTCTCGCGTTTGCGCGCAGGGGTATGCATGCGGTGGATGTTGATGCCCTCGCCCACGCAGGCGCCGGGGTCGCGGGTGAAGTACAGGTTCGGCATCGGGTCGGAGACGAACGGATAGTCGTCGTCTACTAAGTCCATCAGCGACGTCGGCTGTTTGGTGGCGACCTCGCAGCGCTTGATGCCCGCGATCATCTTCGTCACCATCTGCTTGGGCGGCATGTCGAGAAGTAAGCTCGTCATGCTCGCGCGCAGGCCCTTGGCGTGGATCTTACTGATGTTCAAAAAGTCGTTGACGAGTTGGATCTGGCGTGCGGGGTCGGCGATGGCCTTGGCGACCTCGTCGACATAGTAGATGACCTCGACGCCGTTTTCGCGCAGGACCTCGGCAAAGCGGTCGTGCTCCTCCTGGGCGACCTTTAAGTACGGGATATCGTCAAACAGCAGGCGCTCGAGCGTCGCGGGCGTCAGCGATTCCAGCTCCTCGCCGGGGCGGTGCAGCAGCACCTTGTTGAGCTTTCCGATCTCGGAAAAGTTATGAATGCCAGGATACATAGTCGTGCTCCCTTTCCCGGGACGCCGGCGGCTCTCTCATCGACCGCCCGTACATCCCGCTGTGTTTTCGATCGTCTCGCCGCGATGCGCGGCTTCTTTACGGATCGTTTTACCGTTATTACGCAGTAAAGTATACACGTTCTAAAAGCGCTTGTGATGTATCAGTGGTTTTGCTATTTCGTGTGCCAGTCACTCCTCCAGTTCTTCTTCCAGCGCTTTGCGCAATACGTCCATGCCCTGCCCCAGCCGCTCGTAGGATTCATAGGAGTAGTTGATGCGGATATGGTCGCGCCCGCCGTTCTTGCAGGGGTAAAAAACGTATCCGGGGATCAGCGTGACGCCCATGTTGTAGGCCCTGCGGATAAACTGCTTGCTGTCCACCCCGTCCGGCAGCCTGCACCAGACATATACGCCGCCTCTCGGCTTTGTATAACTCACGCCGAGCGGCGCAAGCTCGTCGAGCTTTTGGCATACCAAATCTCGATTCGTGCGGTAGACGTCGCGAAATTTTAAAAGCGACGTGTAGTAAATGCCGTCGTCCAGGTACATGCCGAGGAGCTTTTGCGTCATCCAGTCTGAGGCCATCAGCCGCACGGAGACGAGGTAGCTCAGCGCGCGGATAAAATCGCGGTTACCCGTGATGAAAGCAAGGCTCAGTCCCGGGATGAACGTGAGCGAGAACGAATAGATGTAAATAACATTTCCCGTCGTGTCGAAGGCCTTGATCGGCGGGAGCTTATCGCCGTCGTAGACGAGTTCGCTCGCCGCGTCCTCCTCCACGATCGGCACGCGGTAGCGGTTCGAGAGCTCAACGATCTTCTTGCGCCGCTCGAGCGACAAAATGTTTCCCGTCGGGTCGTGGTAGCTCGAATTGACGAAGATGAGCCGCGGGCGCGTCTGCGTGAGTAAGCTTTCGAGCACCTCGCAGTTCATGCCGTTCTCGTCGACGGGAACGGTCAGTATCTTCGCGCCCGCAAGCTCCATCACGCGGTACATGTCCGGGTGCACCGGCTCTTCCATCACCACGCTGTCGCCGGGCTTGACGAGCAGCGTCACGATAAAGTCGAGTGCCTGATTCGTCTCCGATAGGATCTGAATTTCGCCCGAGGACGCCTTCACGCCCTTCGTGCCGAGAAAGGCCACGAGCTTCTGCCGCAGGAATTTATCGCCTTTATAGGGGCTGAAAAAATACTGGCACGGGCCGCTGCCCGTGAGCAGTGTCGCAATGTCGCCCGCGACACGCTCGGACGTGTACACCTCGCGCGAGGCGACGCCGCTGCCGAGGGAATAGTGGCTCTCATCCGTAAAGCGCTGGAACAGGTCGTCAAACGTCTTTTCCATGTCGAGGTATTTATCGGCCACCTCGCTGACCCAGTTGACACGGCCGGACTGGACCTCGCTGCTTTCCTCCTCCGGCGCTTTTTCGCTGCTCGCCGCGGCCACGACATAGCCCACGCCCTGGCGCGACTCGATCCACGCGTCGCTCTTGAGCTCACTGTAGGCCTTGACCACGGTGTTGCGGTGCACATCCAAGATCTGCGCGAGCGCGCGCTCGCTCGGCAGCGCGCTCCCGCGGGGCAGCGCGCCGCTGATGATCTGCGACTTGATCTGGTCGGCGATCTGCAGATAGACCGGCACCTTCGAAAACTTGTCGATGCTGACTTTCATGTACTTCTCTTCTCCCTCTCGCCGGCAGGCCGCGCTCTCATCCGCAGCCGTCGGAATTTGCGTTGGTCTCGCAGAGGTCTCTCTGTTCGCATTTTACCACATAACCGTGTGCGTTGTACAGTTATTTTTGTGCATATGACATAAAATTCAAAAAGAAAGAGCCAAGGCATCCCGATGAGATGCCTCGACTCTTTCAGGTCAGCAACCTGAGTAAGGGAAAAGAAGCTTTTCCTTTTTAGAACAGCAGATGCGCGATGGGGCAGACGATCAGCAGGCTGATGATGGTGCGCTCCAGGAAGATGACGAACAGCTCCCAGATGTTGAGAGGAAGTTTGGAGCCGAGGATCAGACCGCCGACCTCGGAGAGGTAAAGCACCTGCGTGACGGAGACGACCGCGACAATAAACTTGGCCATCTGGCTGGTGGACTCCGCGATCAGGATGGCGGGGGTGAGCATGTCGGTGAAGCCGACGATCATCGTGGAGGCAACAGCGTCCGCTTCGGGCACCTGAAGAAGCTGGAGCAGCGGGCGGAACGGGATGCCGAGCCATTCAAAGATCGGCGTATAGTTGGCAAGGATCAGTGCGATGGTACCGATGGCCATGACGGAGGGCAGAACGCCGAACCACATGCTGCAGGCGTTCTTGGCGCCGCTCTTGAAGAATTCACCGATGCCCTTGTGCTCGGCAACGCGCTTCATGGCGAGGTCCATGCCGTACTCGACGTTGCTCTTGTAGCCCTCAGGAAGAGTGTCGGGAGCAGCCTTGCCTTCGACTAAGTACGTGTTGGGCTTTTTGCGCAGGGGATAGAGATACGGGCAGATGATGGCGCAGATGATACCGACGAGGCAGACGATCAGGTAGTAGATGCCGAAGTAATCGAGCAGCCCCACCGTATCGAGAACGACGAGGGTAAACGTGATGGAAACAGCGGAGAACAGCGTGGCGATGATGCTTGCTTCCTTGGCGGAATAGTAGCCACCCTCATACTGGTTGCAGGTCAGCATAACGCCGAGCGTACCGTCGCCAATCCAGGAGGTGATGCAGTCGACCGCAGCACGGCCGGGAACCTTGAAGAGGGGACGCATGACCTTGGTGAGCAGCGCACCGACGAACTCCAGCAGGCCGAAGTCGAGCAGCAGCGGCAACAGCAGGGCCGCGATGACGAAGATGATAACGAGCGTGGTGAGCAGGTCATAGAGGACAAAGCCGCCCTGACCGCCGCCGGTGATCATACCGACGAGACCCACATCTTCCTCGCCCACACCGAGATAGGTGAGCCACACGAAGATGACCGCGAGCACACGGATCACGACCCAGATGGGTTTGCAGGCGAAGCATTCCTTCATGATGTCGCTATTCATAATGAATTTGGGCTTTGCCAGCGCAATGAGGGACATCACTGCCGAAACGGTGAGGATCAGCACGCACAGCAGCGGCAGGAAGCCACCGATGACACCAGAGATGATGTCGGCCAGGATCTTGACCACAACGGTCCATTCACCTGCTGCGTTCTTGACCGGGATCATGAACAGGATGACGCCGACGACTGACGGGATGATAAACAGAGCTTTCAGTTTCGCGTTACTTTTGGTTTCCATTCTCTCTCCTCCTTCATATTGGCAAGTCGCGCCGGAAGGCGGTCTCTCTCATAGCCGCTTCCCCGGCAGACAGCTCTTGCCTTTACTTTATACGAATTCAGCAGTAAAGCAAGTGCCAGCAACGTTCTCAATTTGTATACCAGCAATAAATTTCTCCATTTTGTCATTCACTTTTTTGTCGAATCTGTATGTATCTTTTTTGCTTTTTGGGAAAAAGCCCATTTTCCCGTGCCGTTTCAGGGATTTTGGAGAAGAAAAAAGGGAGACGCGATACGCGTCTCCCTCCCGTTTGCTTTATTGCAAGTTTTCAACGTCCTTCTTGCCGACCGCCATGCGCTTCCATTGCTCAGGAAGGCCCGGCGCGATGAGCGGGAACAGATTTTCCGTGTCCGACGTCGGCTGGATGTTATAGGTGCCGTACTTGTTGACAAGATCGGCGCAGTCGTCCGGCTGGCCGAAGCGCGCCTTGAGCATCGGTGCCAGGTCATACGGCATGCCGGGGTCTTTTCGCGGCATAAAAATCACCTCCGGACTTAGTATGTCCGGAGGCGGCAGATTTTTTCGATTTGTCTCGCTCACGCGCGCAGCGTTTTGGGGTACACGCCCGCGTCGTGTAATTTCTGAAGCTCGCGCTGCACCATTTCCTTATCCTCGTGATACGTCATGCCGAACCAGCGCGCGCTCGAGCGCAGAACGGAGACACTGAGCTCGCCGCGGTCGATGAGCTCGCCGATCAGGCTCGGCAGCAGGCACTCTTTTTTGAGCTCGCCGTCGGGCAGCGCGCGGAGGAAATCCTTAAAATAGGCGTCCAGCTTTTCAAACAGCCACGGCGTAAAGCCCCAGAAGTTCATCGAGACCGGCGTCTCGGGCGCGTAGACCGGACCGTCGCCGTCTTCCTGAATGTCGCGGATCCTACCGTCGGCGCAGGGCTTTAAGTGGAACGTCTCGACCACGCGGTCGAGCATCCCCTGTTCGTTCACGTGGCACACGCCGCGCGTGACCGTGCCGTGCTCGCTCACGGTGTTGCAGAGGTCATAGCCGACCATCGTGCCCTCGCCGCTTTCGGCGAGCTTTGAGAGCTCGGCGTAAATCGTCTTGAACGCGTCCACGCCGTAATAGTCGTCAGCGTTGATGACGACGAACGGCTCGTGCACGAATTCGCGCGCGCACAACAGCGCGTGCACCGTGCCGAACGGCTTGACGCGCTCAGACGGCACCTTATAAAAATTGGGCACGCTCGAAAAATCCTGATACGCGTAGCAGACCTCGACGTTTTCCCCGTCCGCGGTCTTGCGCGCGGCAAGGTGATGTCCGACCATGTTCTCCATCAAGTCGCGCATGTCGGGCTTGATGATGAAGACCACCTTCGTAAAGCCCGCGCGCAGCGCGTCGAAAATGGAGTACTCCATCAGGATCTCGCCGTTCGGGCCGATGCCGTCCACCTGCTTATTGCCGCCGTAGCGCGAGCCCATGCCCGCCGCCATAATGACCAGCGCTGCTCTCATAAAAACAAAACTCCTCTCAAAGTTCTCGATCTCGTTGTTCCGAGCTGCGCACCGCGCGCTCGTCTCCGCCCATCATAGCGTATCCGAACTGGCATTGCAACCGTCTTTTTCGTCTCTTGTCTTTTGCCGCAGGCGTGTTATACTGGTGTAACTATTTCTTAACACCGAGGTCACACCATGGAAGGATTTCTGCACGCGGTCTCTTCTGTCACCATCATCCTGCTGCTCACGGTGACGGGCTATTTCTGCGCGGCCAGGGGCTGGATGGGCCCGCAGGCCAAGGCCTTTATCGGCAAGTTCACGCTCTCTGTCGCCATCCCCTGCATGTCGGTCTACGGGCTGACGAATAACCTGACCCGTGATCTTCTGGTTCAGTCGGGCAGCTTTCTGCTCGTGCCGCTGCTCGGCACCGTGGTCATCACGATCCTGTCACTGCTCGTCGGCAGGCTCTTGAAGCTGCCGCGCAAAAAGCTCGGCGTTTTCATGATGATGTGCTCGGTGTCGAACGCCATCTTCGTCGGCCTTGCGATGTGTACCGAGCTCTTTGGCGACACCTGCACGCCCTATGTTATGCTCTACTACCTTGTCAACACCAGCTTTGTCCAGCTCTTGTTTCTCTCGCTTGTGCGCTGGTCGGGTGAGAGCCGCGGCTTTGACCTCAAGATGCTCCAGAAATTCCTGACCACGCCCGCCGTCATCGCCGTTTTCGTCGGCCTCGCGCTCGTGTGGTTTGAAGTGAGGCTCCCCTCGCTCGTGATGAGCTACTGCCGCTATATGAACAACCTCGTCACGCCGCTGGCGCTGCTGCTCACGGGCTATATCATCCACGACATCGGGCTCAAAAATGTCCGGCTCGACCGCGACTTAGGCATCGCGATGATCTTCCGCTTCCTGCTCGCGCCGACGCTCTCGGTCGCGCTGTGCAGGGCGTTCGGCGTGACGGGCCTTGCTCACGACGTGCTCATCGTCGAAACGGCGATGCCGGTCGTGACGCAGACGGTCGTCGCCGCCGCGGAATACGGCGCGGACGAGGAATTCGCCGCGCAGGGCGCCGCCCTCTCCACGATCGCGTGTTTCGTCGTGATTCCTGTGCTGATGCTGATTTTGTAATCAAAAAAGTGGCAAAGCCACTTTTTTGAGAAGGTTTCGCTGCGTTCTGTGCCTCGGTTGTCCGCTAAAAGCGGACAATTCGACCTTACACCGTTGCGGCACTACGATTCCCGCGCCCTTGCAGGCGCGCCAATCGTGCCGCTTCCTCGAAACCGACTTGCTGTTTCCGCCGCTGGCGGCACTTCGCCGGTTTCCACTTCGCGCAAAGAGTTTTCTGCCAGAAGGTGAATTGCCCCGCAGCGGGCAAGAGAAGCCCCTCTGGAGGGCGCACATGTCGCGGCGGAAAACCGATTTGAATTTATTTCGTGCCGTGCGCGGCACCTGGGCAGCCGTTGGCAGCTTTGCTGCCTTACGGATGCTGTGTACCCCTTGCGGGTAAAAACTCTGCGAGGCTCTCTACCCTGAAAAGAATTCCGCGCCGTGGGCGCGGGATTCTTTTTGTTTTCAATTTCCGATCAGTGCGGACAGGCCGCCGGTTCTCAGTTCGTCTTTGTAGTAGTTGAGCTCATCGCCGATGAGCTCGTCGAGCACGCGCATGCCCAGCACCTCGACAGGGGCCTTGTCGTCCGTCAGGATGCAGCTTCCGCCCTCATAGGGCGTGAGCTTGGAGTAGACCGTGCGCATCATATCGGCATAGTCGCTGTCCTTGAGCTTTGCGATGCTGCACAGGAACGTCTCCTCCCAGTCATCCGCGTTCGTGCAGAAGACCTCGGTATTCGTGTTGCCCTTCACCGGCGCGGTGACGGTGTGCTGGAAAACGCTCGCCATCGTGTCGCAGAGGTATTCGTTGATCGAGCCGTTCTCCGCCGACGTCATGTTGAGGTTCACGACCATCACGCCGTTCGGCTTCAAATGAGAGCGCACTTCATTGAAAAACTCGACGCTCGAGAGCTGGAACGGGATGGTGATATCCTGATAGGCGTCCACCATGATGACGTCAAACTTCTCCTTCGACGCGGCAAGGTACGCGCGCCCGTCCTCGACCGCGACGGTCACGCTGCCTGGAAGTCCGAAGTAGTCCGTCGCGATGCCGGCAATTTTTTTGTCGATCTCCGCGCCCTGCACACTCGCGCCGGGGAAATAGCGCGTGCAGTAGCTCGCGTACGTGCCAGAGCCCATGCCGAGGATCATCACGCTGCGGTTTTCGTTGTCCGTGCCGTCCATGCCCGCCATGCAGGGCGCGGCGAGCGCGTAGTCATAGTACATGCCCGTCAGCGCGTCGCCCTTGACCTGCACGCTCTGCACACCGAAGAGCACGTTCGTCGAGAGCGTCGTGCGCTTCGCGTCGTCCTGCACCTGCAAATAGTTGTAGATGGACTCGTCCTCAAGCGTGATGTCGCTCTGCCAGAAGGCGAAGCTGTAAGACGGCAGGGCAAAGCACAGTCCAGCGATCAAAAGGACGGAGACGATCCCCGGCACGCTCTTTTTCTTCTCGAACACGAAGTACGCGATGCCGATGGCCGCGAGCACACCGGAGAAGATCAAAAACGTTGCCGCCGTGCCGACGGCGGGGATCGTCACAAACGTCGGCACGAAGGTTCCGATGATGCTGCCGATGGTGTTGAGCGCGTTGAGCCTGCCCACGGTCTTGCCTGTGTCGTCGAGGTTGTCGACCGTGAAGCGCGTGAGCGACGGCGTGACGGTGCCGAGCAGCACGCACGGGAACGCGAAGATCACAAGGCACGCCGCGAGCGCCGCCCAGACGAGGAAGTTTTTCGTCACAAAGAGCGCCAGCAGCAGCGAGATGCCCGCGATCAGGTACCGTCCCACAAACGGGATAAGCGCGATCCAGATGGCCGCGATGATGAGGCGGCGGTAGAGCTTATCGGGCGTCGCGCTCCTGTCGGCGAGCTTGCCGCCCCAGACGTTGCCGATGGCCATCGCGATCATAATGACGCCGATGATAACGGTCCACACGATCTGCGACGAGCTGAAATACGGGGCCATGAGCCTGCTCGCACCGAGCTCGACCGCCATGACGGACATACCGGCAAAAAATTCGGTCAGGTATAAAAAGTATTTGCTGCGGATGAGTTTATTTTCCATGCAGGACCTCCCTGTCGTTTCGTTTGTGCCGTCTTCGGTGTAGACAGAGAAATTATAACATGCCTGAACCGCTTTGCACAACGTTTTTGCCGCGTATTCATTCCCGATGCGCATATTCCCTCTCTGCACGCATATAGATGGAGCAACATGAGTCAGGAGTGTGCTGCATGAAGGGTAACATGGAAGAGCGCGCCTGCGCGCTGGCCGCCTACATCATCGAAAACCGCGCCACCGTGCGCGCCGCGGCAAAAAAGTTCGGCGTGAGCAAGTCCACCGTGCACAAGGACCTGCAGGACCGCCTGCCGCAGTTCAACCGCAGCCTATACTTGCAGGTCAAGGAGGTGCTGGAGGTCAACAAGGCCCAGCGCCACATCCGCGGCGGCATGGCCACGCGAAAAAAATACAAGGGATTTTGAAACTTTTTTCGACTTTTTGCGTCTAACATAAGAGTGCGCCCTCCGCGCGGCAAAATTTCTCTTGCACAATTCCGCCGCGCAGGGTAGAATGCATTATTGTCAACCAAAAGAAAAAAGAACGGAGCAATGAGATGAGAAAACAGGACTATTACGAGCCCGACTTTGACGACGTGCCGCGCCGCAGCAAAAAGGCAAAAAAGCGCAAAAGAAAGCAGTCCGGCAGCCGCGGCGAGCGCGTCGTCGTCACGCTTCTGTCGCTTCTTTTCCTGACCGTGGCCGTCGTGGCGACGGTCAAGTACGTCGTGCGCGCGCCCGAGCCCGTCACGGACGGTGAAGACCAGCAGACGCAGCAGGACGGCACGGCGGAGGACAGCGACGCCATTCAAACCATTTCTAACGGCAAAGAGCGCAAAAAATACTGCTATACGATCCTCGCCTACGGTGTGGACAACGACGCCGGCGGCAGCGACACGAACATGCTCGTGCGCTTTGACGCGGAGAACAAGAAGATCGACGTCGTCAGCCTGCCGCGCGACACGCTGATGAGCAACGGCCACAAGCTCAATTCTTCTTACAACAACGGCGGCACGGAAAAGCTGCGCAGCAACATTGAAGATATGCTCGGCATTCCCGTGGACTTCTACGTCTCCGTCGACCTGAAGGGGTTCATCGCGCTCATCGACCAGATCGGCGGCGTCGACTTCGACGTGCCCGAGGACATGGACTACGACGACCCCTACCAGGATCTGCACATTCACTTCAAAAAGGGATTGCAGCATCTCAGCGGTCAGCAGTCTATGGAGGTCGTGCGCTTCCGCCACAACTCCGACAAGGATAAGCCCGCCTACGGCGGGCGGCAGGATATCGGCCGCATCGGCACGCAGCAGGCGTTTTTGAAGACCGTGGCGCAGAAGCTGATGAAGATTGAAAACGTCCCCGCGATGGCGGAAACGTTCTTAAAGTATGTCAAGACCGACCTGACGCTCGGCAACCTCGTGTGGCTCGCCAACCAGGCGCTCTCCATGGGCGGGACGGACGCCATCAGCTTTGCCACGCTCCCCGGCGACGGCGCGGGCTGGTACAATGGCAAGTCCTTCTACACGCTCTATCCCGAGCAGGTGCTCGAGATGACGAATTCGATGCTCAATCCCTATGTCGCCGACATCACCGCAGACGAACAGAACATTTTAGTCCCGTGATCCCCGTGAAATTTTGAGAATGTGAGAAAGAGAGAGCAAACGCCATGAAGTTCCGCTTTGCGCTGCTTGTCGCGGCGCTCGCACTTGCGCTGAGCATCAGCGCCTTTGCTTACAGCGAGAAGCCCGCGCAGGACACTGCCGCTCCCGCACAGGAGGAAACGACGACAGACGGCAGCGCCCCGTTTGTGCTGCTTCGCGTCTACGAGGGCCAGTTTGCCGACGTGAAAGACGGCGACTGGTTCGCCCCCTCGGTCGTCTCGGCCTATGAATACGGCGTACTCAACGGCCGCAGTGAGAGTTCCTTTGCGCCAAGCGGCAACGTGACGATCTCCGAGCTTTTGACCATCGCCGCGCGGCTGCGCGCCATCTACACGACCGGCAGCGACGCGGTCATCCCCGCCGCGAAGGAAAACGAGGCGTGGTATGCGCCGTATGTCTCGTATTTGAAGAGCCAGAATTTGCTCGACAACAGCTTTGAGGGCTTCTACCTCCTGCCCGCGTCGCGCGCGCAGATGGCGGGCATTTTCGCCTTCGCCGTGCCGGAGGAATGGTACACCGAGCCCAACGCCTCGCTCGTCACCTCGGCCTACGCGAGCCGCGACTACATCGCCGATGTGACGGACAAAACGCCCTACCGCAGCGAAATTCTGCTGATGTACCGCCGCGGGCTGCTCTCCGGCATGGACGCAAAGGGCAGCTTTTATCCCGACCACAGCGTCAGCCGTGCGGAGATCGCGGCGCTTTTGACGCGCGTGGTCAAGCCCGAAACGCGCCTGACGCTCACGTGGACGGTCGCGCCGTATCACTCCGTCAAAAATGCGACGCTCGCAAGCCTTGTCAAAGCGCCCACAAGCACGCCGCTCCCGACGTCGGCCAAGGACACCGCCGCCATCAATGGACTCGTGCGCAATATGCTCGCGCGCGGCGAGCACACGATCACGCTGAACTACCCGAAGGCGCTCACCACCTCTACCGCCAGCGCGCTGACGCAGGCGTTCACCTCCTGCGTCAAAACATACTGCGAGCAGATGTACAACGCCGTCTCCTGCCGCTCGTATTCGACGGGCAAGGTCGTACTCACGTTTTCGTCCACCGCCTGCGCGGACGAAACACTCGAATCGTACCGCGCCAAGGCGCTCGCCGCCGCGATCAAGGTCCACGACTCCCTTTGGGAGAGCGGCACGCTGAGCTACGACATGAGCCAGTATGAGATCGCGCGCACGTATTTTCAATGGCTGTGCGACCACTGCCGCTACGATAACGCCACCGCAGACGATTCCGCGAGCCATCTTGCCTACGGCGCGCTTGTCAGCGGCCTTGCCGTGTGCGACGGCTACACGGGCGCTTACAATCTGCTCTTGAAGCTCGAGGGCATCGAGTGCACCTCGCTTTTTAACAACAGCCACATCTGGACGCTCGCGACGCTGGACGGCACGCAGTACCACATCGACGTCACCTGGGGCGACCAGTACGGGCGCACGGACCTGCGCTACTTCGGCATGAGCGAGGAGCAGTCCTACCAGTGCCACCCGTGGGGCACAGCGGACAAAAAGAAATAAGGATCGACATATAGGGATCCCTGAGACGGTATGTCTCAGGGATCCCTTTTTTATCACCATTCGAGCTTTGTGCGCACGTGCGCCAATGGCAGGTGAAAGCTCTCTCGCAGGACGTTGCGATGTTCCGGAGGAAAGTGCTCCTCTGAAAATTCATACAGCGGCAGAACCGAACCGTACTGCTGCGCGGTCTCGTAGAACCAGCAGCCGAATTCCAGACGTTCGAGCTTCGTTTGCAGCGCCGCGATCTGCGCGCGGACGTTGTCGCGCTCTTTGGCAAGGATGTCGCGGCGGGCGCTGAGTGTCTCTCCGCCGGGCCGGATGAGCGGCAGGAACGAGCGAATCTCCTTGAGCGGAAGACCGCAGAATTTCAGGTACTCGATGATTGAAAGCGTTGCAATATCGTCGTCTGTGTACGTTCGCTGCCCATTGCTCCCGCGCACACCGAGAGACAGCAGCCCCTCCTTTTCATAGTAGCGCAGGGTCGATGGGGCAATATTCATCATGCGTGCCACTTCTCCGATTGTATAAGGCATACGAAAATCTCCTCAAAAAACTGTTAAGATGACCGCGCGAAAACCTATTGACTTAAAGGCGACTTTAATAGTTACAGTTTACTTATCCAAATCGGTATTGTCAACAGAAATTAACGGGTAATTTTTCTTCCGTTTGTGCATGATGTTCCGGTACCGACAGTTTTTAAGAAGGAGAAAAGAAGCTATGAGAAAAATGATGCAGCGATCCCTGAGCTGTCTGCTGACTCTCGCGATGGTCGTCACGATGCTGATGACCAGCACGCTCGCAGCAGAGAAAAGCGTGAAGATCACGCTTGAATATCCTAAGGATGTTCCCGCAAACGACGTAGTCGTAACCATGTTCAAGGGTATCCCCGCATGGTATCAGAAACGTGAAGCAAAAACCGTCGAAGGTATTGTCAAGGCCTTCACCGAGCCTAATAGCGAAAACTATCCCAAGCTGACAATCATTGAACCGGACAAGGACGGCAAGTACACCGTTACCGAGGCGGGCGGCTACTGTTATCTCGTCCACGGCAAGGTCGAGAGCAAGTATTACAGCATCGTCAAGCTCTTCCTCGTCACTGAGGCAGACCTGAAAGCTGGTGCGAAGACACTACCCGTCAAAACTGCGCCCATCGCCGGCACCGGCTATGAGACCAGTAACAACAATCCCGTCGGCGTGAACGGTGAAAAGGCCCCCGCAGGTTTTGACCAGGGCGTTGGCTACGGCGTTCCCATCGAGGGAACCGATGAGATGGAGTACCTGCTCGGCACGGACGAGCTCGTCGGCTACAAGCCCTTCACCACTCCCGCCTTCCAGGAGGGCCGCGCGCTCTATCAGGCCACCACCAACGAAGAGATGACCGCTTTCATCAAGGAATACGCGACTAAGAGCAGCTACATGCACGTTTTCAGCGCCGGTAAGACTGCCCACTATGGCTACGACTACCCCGTGCTCGTGTTCACCAAGAAAAATATTCCCGCAAACGCCACCATGGACGATGCGGCCAAGATCCTGCGCGAGGACGGCAAGCCCATCGTGTGGCAGCAGGCCCAGATTCACCCCTATGAGCCTGCCGCCGGTGAGAGTGCGCTCGTCATGATTCAGGAGCTCTGCGGCCAGTACGGTGAGGACATCCTCGACAAGATCGATATCGTGATGATCCCCCGCATCAATGTGGAGGGCGCATTCCTCTTCGTCCGCACCGATTATGACGGCATCGACATGAACCGCGACCACATGGCGATCAACTCTAAGGAAACGGCCATGCTGCACGAAACATACTACAAGTTCATGCCGCACGTTGTGATCGACAACCACGAATTTTTCTTCTCCGAGATGGGCAACTACAATAACGATCCCGAGAAGTTCGAACTCAATGACTTCCAGATCACCGGCGCTTCCAGCCTGAACGACGATCCCGCCGTGACCAAGCTGACCACCGAGCTTGTCATCGATAAGATGCACAAGGACCTGCTCGACACCGGTTTCCGCGCCTACCACTACGGCATCACCAGCAATAACCCCATTGGCCGCGCCTACTACGGTCTCGGCAACGCCATCTCCATTCTGATTGAGAGTCACGGCGCTGACGGCGCGCTGTTCGCCATGCCGCGCCGCGTATACGGTCAGGTCGTTGCGACCAAGTCCATCTATGACACCACCGCCGCCAACGCCAAAACCGTTATGGACACCGTGAACACCGCCCGCGCCAAGGTCGCCGAGACCGGCAAGACCTACAGCGAATCCGACGTTCTCGTCCTCAAGCAGAGCGCCTCCGGCAAGGTCAAGAGCCCGACCCCGCTGCATCAGTATGTCGCCGATATCTACGGTAACATCAACAGCATCGGCGCCAACGCCATCAGCCTGCAGGACACCATCGTCCGCAGCCGCACCCGCCCGACTGCCTACGTCGTCCCCACGGACGTTGAGTGGATCGACAAACTTCTCTACACGCTCGACCACCACGGCGCAGAGTACTATAAGCTCAATGCCGGTTCCAGTGCCGAGCTCCAGCAGTACTATTACATCGAGGCCGACGGCACCAAGAGCTGCATCGCCGACCTGCGCGACAGCGCGAAAGTCACCTTCGAAAAGGGCGCTTACGTGATCCCCATGGATCAGGAGAGCGGCACGATCATCGGCATGCTGATGGAGCCCGACGTCGGCGACAGCGCACGCTACAACGGCACGATCTATCAGAACGGTCTGCTCAAGTATGATGAGACCACGAAGAACTTCCCGCTCTACCGCTACACCGGCAATGACCCACGCACCACGCTCGTGAGCAACGGCACCTCCGCCGAGCCCACCCAGCCCACGCAGCCTGAGAAGCCCTCCCAGCCCGCGAGCAGCGATACCTACACCGTCGTCTCCGGCGACAGTCTGTGGAAGATCGCCAGCAAGCAGCTCGGCAGCGGCAGCCGCTGGACTGAGATCTATGACCTGAATAAGGACACCGTCAAGTCCCCCTCGGTCATTTTCGTCGGTCAGATCCTCAAAATGCCTCTCACGGCAGTGAGCCAGTAAAAAATACGTCAGTGTTTTTTCTCCACAAATCCCCTTCGAACGGGAAAGCGCCTTCCGCGATGCGGAAGGCGCTTTCCTTTTTATTTTCAAATCTCGAATTGCTGACCGTCGCGCGTGATGCGCGCGATGATGCCCTTTTCGTCCGGGTGCGCAGCGATGTATCGGTCGATGACCTCATACTTTTTCCACATGTGCATCGGGAAGATGTGCTGCACCGTCACATTCTTCAGCAGATACTCGATGCCGAGGCCCTCGCTGCCTTCACCAAGGCGCGGGTCAAGCGGTGCCATCGCCGCCGTGATCTCGGGCGCGATGCCGTTGTCCGTCGCCTCGTTGCGCACGGCGGAGGCGAGCTTTTCAATGGCCGCATGGTAGTGGACGGTCATGTTGTTGCAGTAAGCCTTGCCCTCGCTCTCCCAGTTCCACCAGTTGAGGTCGCCCCCGTGGTAGACCATCTTCCCCTCAGCGCGCAGAAGATAGGCATTGCCGATGTCCGTCGACTTGATGGCGCGGATGCTCAAATCCTCGCCCGCGACGTCGGTGAGCAGGATGCTGTCGGGCCGCAGAACAGTCGTGCGGGCAAAGGCTTCGTCGGAGATGTTCAGCCATTGCCGCTTGCGCTCGGTGAGGCGCGTATCGCGCGAGACGAAAAAGCGCGTGTCGGGGTACTTTTCCAAAAGTGTGAACACCTTGGCGTCGAAGTGGTCCTCGTGGCTGTGGCTCGCGAAGACGAGCAGCGGCTTGTCTGGGTTCAGCTCCGGCAGCTCGCCCGTGTAGTCGGGCTCGTAGGTATAGTCAAAGAGCGTGTAGAACTTGTCCCACTCGACAAGATACGCGCTGTGGGCGATAAACGTGACGGTCATGCGGTTTCTCCTTTCGCTGCGGAGGATGGAAGTTTGCCTGTAGGATTATAGCAGACGCCGCGGCGCGGCGCAAGGGGAAAAGGCTTTGCAAAATCGCGCGGATATGGTAAAATATTTAAATCTATCCCCTGACTTCACGAAAGGAGCCGCGCGATGCTGAAAAAAGCCTATGTCGAGATCACGAACCGCTGCAACCTCGCCTGCTCCTTCTGCCCCAAGACAAAGCGCGCGCCGCGCACGATGAGCGCACAGGAATTCGACCTTATCCTCTCGCGGCTCGAGGGGTATGTGCAGTACGTCTATCTGCACGTGATGGGCGAGCCGCTGCTGCACCCTGAGCTTACGACGCTCTTCGCCCTTGCCAAAGCGCGGAACATGAAAATCTGCATCACGACGAACGGCACGCTGCTCCAAAAGCGTTCCGACGAGCTGCTTGCCGCCGAAAGCCTGCACAAGATCAGCGTCTCGCTCCACAGTTTTGAGGGCAACGACGGCGCGGACGAGCGGGAGCTTTCTTACCTGACACAGGTCTGGAACTTTGCTGAAAAGGCCGCGAAAAAACGCGTCATCGTAGCGCTGCGCCTCTGGAACGACGGCGGCGCGGACGCGCGCAACGGCGAAATTCTCGACTTTCTGCGCTCTCGCACGGGGAATGACTGGCCGGAGATGCGAAACGACAGCTTTTTTCAGCGCGACCACCTGTATTTGGAGCGCGCGGGCAAATTCGACTGGCCTGATCTGAGCGCCGGCGAATCCGGCGCGCAGTTCTGCTACGGTCTGCGCGACCAGCTCGGTGTCCTTGTCGACGGCACCGTCGTGCCCTGCTGCCTCGATCACGAGGGTGACATGGCGCTGGGGAACCTCTTCACTCAGCCGCTTGACGAAATTCTGAACTCCCCGCGCGCGTGTGCTCTGCGCGAGGGTTTCTCCCGGCGGAAGCCCGCCGAAGAACTCTGCCGCCGCTGCGGCTTCGCCGCGCGCTTCAACAAATGATATGATGACAGAACATTGGGAAAACTTAAATGCTCTGACCGCGCCGCTGCTCACGTGGTATGACTTAAACGGCCGCACGCTGCCATGGCGCAGCGTCGTCACGCCGTACCGCACGTGGGTCTCGGAGATCATGCTCCAGCAGACGCGCGTGAGTGCCGTCATTCCGTACTTTGAGCGCTTTATGGCAGAGCTGCCCGACGCCGCGGCGTTAGCCACCGTGCCGGAGGAACGGCTTTTGAAGCTCTGGGAGGGGCTTGGCTACTACTCGCGGGCGCGGAATCTGCAAAAGGCGGCAAAGGTCATCGTCTCGGACTTTGGCGGCGAGTTGCCGCGCACTTGTGCAAGTCTCAAAACGCTCCCCGGCATCGGCGACTACACCGCCGCCGCCATCGCCTCGATCAACTTCGGCGAGCCGGTCGCCGCGGTGGACGGGAATCTGCTGCGCGTCGCCGCGCGCGTCAGCGGCTGCGCCGATGACATCATGGACGCGAGGGTACGAAAGCAATTCACCGCGCATCTCAACGACGCCATCGACTTACATCGCCCCGGCGCGTACAATCAGGCGATGATGGACCTCGGCGCGACGGTGTGCCTGCCGAACGGCGCGCCGAAGTGCGAGATCTGCCCCGCGCGAATGATGTGCGAGGCGTACAAAAACGGACTCACCGAGATTTTTCCCGTGCGCGCGAAGAAAAAGGCGCGCAAGATTGAGGAGCGCACCGTGCTGCTGCTCTTTCAAAATGGCAAGGCCGCGCTGCGAAAGCGCGCGGACACGGGGCTTCTCGCCTCACTCTGGGAATTCCCGAGCGTTTTGGGGAACCTCGACGAGGCGGGCGTTTCGCTTGCGCTTGCGCAGATGGGGCTTTCGGCGCAAACTGTCGAACCCGCGGGCAGCGCGAAGCACATCTTCACCCACATCGAGTGGGATATGAAGGGCTACTTCGCCGACGTGACGGGCGAAAACGACGATCTATTCTGGGCGGACGCCGCGGCGTTCGACGCCGCCGCCATCCCCACCGCATTCAAGAAATTTGCCGCGCTCGTTCGCGCGCGGCTGCAATAAGAGAGGGAGAACAACGACCATGGCACAGCTTTACTTCAAATACGGCGCGATGGGCTCGAGCAAGACGGCCAACGCGCTGATGGCGCGCTTCAACTACGAAGAGCGCGGGCAGAAGACGCTCCTCTGCAAGCCCCAGCTCGACACGCGCGACGGCGACCACATGGTGCACTCGCGCATCGGGCTTGAATACCCCTGCGTCTACTTCCATGAGATGCGGCAGATGGACGAAGAGGAACTCAAAAAGAACGCCTGCATCATCGTCGACGAGGCGCAGTTTTTGACAAAGGAGGAGGTCTTATACCTCGTCCATCTCGTCGACGACTGCGGCATCCCCGTCCTCTGCTACGGGCTGCGCGCCGACTTCAAGGGCGACCTTTTCCCCGGCAGCTACGAGCTGCTTGTCATGGCCGACAAGTTAGAAGAGGTCAAGACCATCTGCTGGTGCGGCAAAAAGGCCGCGTTCAACGCGCGCTTTGACGCGCAGGGCCATGTCGTCAAGCAGGGTGCGCAGGTCGTCATCGGCGCGAACGACCAGTACATCGGCCTGTGCCGCAAGCACTGGATGCTCGGCGACCTCGGCCCCGACTTCAACGGTCAGGGCACGGGCGACTGATGCGCTGCGAGATCTGTCCCCGCCGCTGCGGCGCGAAGCGCACGGCGGAGAAAGCAGGCGGCGTCTGCCGCATGCCCGCGGGCTTAGTCGTCGCGCGCGCGATGCTGCACCTCTGGGAAGAACCCGTGCTCAGCGGTAAAAACGGCGCGGGCTGCATCTTCTTTTCGGGCTGCAATTTGGACTGCGTGTTCTGCCAGAACGGGCGCATCAGCCACGAGAATTTCGGCAAGGTCATTACGCCGGCACATCTGCGCGAGATCATGGAAGACCTCGTTTCGCAGGGCGCGCACTGCATCGATCTTGTCACGCCCACGCACTTCACCCCCTGGGTGCTCGAAGCGCTGGATCAGCCGCTTCCCGTCCCCGTTGTGTGGAACAGCGGCGGATACGAGCGTGTGGAAACGCTCAGAATGCTTGAGGGTAAGGTGCAGATCTATCTGCCCGACTTAAAATACGCCATGGAACGCCCCGCGCGCGAGCTTTCCGCCGCGCCGGACTACTTTGAAGTTGCCGCCGCGGCCATCGACGAGATGGTGCGTCAGGTCGGACCGTATCAGATCGGCGAGGACGGGCTGATGAAGTCCGGCGTCATTTTGCGCCACCTCGTCCTGCCGGGGCAGATGGAGAACACCAAGCGCGTCATCGACTATGTTTCGTCCCACTTCCCGCCAAAGACCGTGCTCTTTTCGCTCATGAGCCAGTATACGCCGCAGAGCGGCGCGACCGGCGCGCTCGCGCGGCGCTTGAATGAGCGAGAATACCGCACGGCGGTACAATACATGCTCGACTGTGGCCTGACCGACGGCTTTTGTCAGGAGCTCTCGAGCGCCAAAGAGGAATACACACCCGTTTTCGACCTACAGGGGGTATAGGATGGCGAATCAGCTCAACTGCCTGCGCTGCGGCGCAGGGATGCGATTTATGGGGCGCGACAAGCTCCAGCGCCGCCCTAACCTGCTCCTTTCGGACCTGACCTTCGCCCTCGCGGGCGGAATGGAGATCGACATCTATTCCTGCCCCAAGTGCGGGAAGATCGAGCTGTTCCAGCCGGAGGCAGCGTCGGACGGCCTTGCGCAGAAGCAATGTCCCGTCTGCGGCGCGGTCATCGACTTCGATTACGGCCGCTGCCCACACTGCAAACACGAATTCTGATAGCAAATTGTAATATTCTTTCTCATAAATACAAGGAGGACTCGATATGGAGCGTGTCAGCAAGCGGAATTACTACTTAGACATCGCGCAGACGGTGCTTGAGCGCGCGACGTGCCTGCGCCGCGTCTACGGTGCAATCATCGTCAAAAACGACGAGATCATCTCCACCGGCTACAACGGCGCGCCGCGCGGACGCAAAAACTGCGTCGACCTCGGCTATTGCACGCGCGAGCAGCTCAAGGTCCCGCGCGGCGAGCGCTACGAGCTCTGCCGCAGCGTCCACGCCGAGGCGAACGCCATCATCTCCGCCCAGCGGCGCGACATGGTCGGCGCGACGATCTACTTGGTCGGCCGCGACGCGCGCAGCGGCGAGCTGCTGCACGATGCGACGAGCTGTCCCATGTGCCGCCGCATGATCATCAACGCCGGCATCGACGAGGTGGTGATCCGCCGGACGGAGGAGGAGTTTGATATCGTTCCGGTGCAAAAGTGGATCGACGAGGATGACTCGCTATAACTTCAAAAAAGCGGCAAAGCCGCTTTTTTGAGGGGAATTGCCGCCCGCTGCAGCGCACGCGCCGTAGGCGCGCACGTTTGCGGGCTAAGAAGTATTTTTTCTGACGCACATGTCGTCAGAAAAAATGATTGAAATTCATTTGCGCCGTGCGCGGCGCAAAGTCTGCGACGCTTCTATTTCTTTCGCGTCTGCGGACGCGAAAATCTGCGATGCGTTATGCCTGTTTGCCGCCTGGGGGGCGGCAAATGCGGCGATCCTACTCTTTCAAATCGAAAAAGTGCGGTGCTTATGGCGCCGCGCTTTCTTCTTTTGGGGAAAAATTCTGTAAAACCTTGCAAATACCGCCCTTTCGGTGGTAGACTGTAAATAATTACACCCCGCTTTCATTCGGCGCGGGCAGAAAAGAGGAAAACACCAATGGACAAGAAGAAATTCTATATCACGACCCCCATCTACTACCCCTCCGACAAGCTCCACATTGGCCACACCTACTGCACCGTAGCGACCGACGCGATGGCGCGCTACAAGCGCCTGACGGGCTATGACGTCATGTTCCTGACCGGCACCGACGAGCACGGCCAGAAGATCGAAGATAAGGCCAAGGCCGCGGGCGTGACCCCGCAGCAGTTCGTCGACAACATCGTCTGCGGCGAAAAGGGCATCCTCGATCTGTGGAAGCTCATGAATATTTCGAACGACCGCTTCATCCGCACAACGGATGACTACCATGTCGAGGCCATCCAGAAGATCTTCAAGAAGATGCACGACAACGGCGACATCTACAAGGGCACCTACAAGGGCAAGTACTGCAAGCCCTGCGAGAGCTTCTGGACCGAGAGCCAGCTCGTTGACGGCAAGTGCCCCGACTGCGGCCGCGAGGTCGAGGACGCCGAGGAAGAGGCCTACTTCTTCAAGCTTTCCAAGTACGCCGACCGCGTGCAGCACCTGCTTGAGGACACCGACTTTCTCCAGCCCGCCTCTCGCGTCAACGAGATGGTCAACAACTTCATCAAGCCGGGCCTTGAAGACCTCTGCGTCTCCCGCACGAGCTTCACCTGGGGCATCCCCGTGGACTTTGACCCGGGTCACGTCGTTTACGTCTGGGTCGATGCGCTCTTCAACTACTGCACGGCGCTCGGTTTTATGAACGAGAAGTACGACGATTACGACAAGTATTGGCCCGCCGACGTGCATTTTGTCGGCAAGGAGATCGTCCGCTTCCACTCCATCATCTGGCCCGCGATGCTCATGAGCATGGGCATGCCGCTCCCCAAGCACGTCTACGGCCACGGCTGGCTCGTCATGGACGGCGGCAAGATGAGTAAGTCCAAGGGCAACGTCGTTGACCCGTATGTGCTCGCCGAGCGCTTCGGCGTGGACGCGCTGCGCTTCTTCCTGCTGCGCACGTTCCCGTTCGGCTCGGACGGCAACTTCTCGAATGAACTGCTCATCAACACCATCAATGTCGACCTCGCCAACGACCTCGGCAACCTCGTCTCCCGCACGACGGCCATGGTCGAAAAATATTTCGGCGGCACGCTGCCGGAAAGCCGACAGACCGATGCGCTCGACGACGAGCTCATCTCTCAGCTCTCCGCGCTGCGCGGCAAGTATGAAGCCGAGATGGAGAAGTTCCAGTTCCAGAACGCGCTTGAGCTCATCTTCAAGTGCATCCAGCGCGCCAACAAGTATATCGACGAGACCGCGCCCTGGGCGCTCGCCAAGGACGAGGCCAACAAGCCCCGCCTCGCTTCCGTCATGTACAACCTGCTCGAGAGCATCCGCATCTGCACAGTGCTGCTCAACCCGTTCATCCCCGATTCCTGCGAGAAGATCTTCGCGCAGATCGGCGCGTGCGAGTGCTGCCGCGACTGGGACAGCGCCGCGAAGTGGGGCAGCCTGAGCGCCACCGTCACCGTCCACAAGGGCGAGGCCATCTTCCCGCGCGTCGACGCGCAGAAGGCGCTCGAAGAGCTTGAGGCCATTCAGGAGGCTCAGAAAAAGGCTGCCCTCCCCGCGATGGAGTTTGAGCCGATGGCGGAGGAAAAGGTCGATTTCGACACGTTCTGCAAGTCCGACTTCCGCGCCGTCAAGGTCAAGGCCTGCGAGGCCGTGAAGAAGAGCGAAAAGCTCCTGCGCTTCACGCTCGACGACGGCACCGGCACCGACCGCCAGATCCTCTCCGGCATCCACAAGTGGTACAAGCCCGAAGAGCTCGTCGGCAAGACGCTCGTCGCCATCGTCAACCTGCCCCCGCGCAAGATGATGGGGCTTGAGAGCTGCGGCATGCTGCTCTCTGCTGTCCACACCGAGAAGGGTGAGGAGGTCCTCAACCTTATTATGGTGGATGATAAGATCCCCGCTGGCGCAAAACTTTGTTAAATTAAAGGGGTAAGCCCCTTTCGTTTTCCCCACCTGACGTGGGGAACGGGTAAAAGGGGGATACTCTCTTTTTCGAAAGAGAGTATCCCCCTTTAAATCCCCCGAGAGAAAGGTTTCCATTGCCGGTCTTGGGCTTGAAGAGCTGCACACGCTGCGCATTCAGGTGCGGTGTACATGGCTTCGCCATGAGTCCCTACAAGTCGTTACCAATCGCAACCGCGCCTTACTATCGTGAGGCGCGTGTGACGTTCGTTCGGCGGCAGACTGCCTGCCGAATGCGGCATTGCTGCGCTCGCCGCATTGAGGAGTGCTCCAGTAGGCGAAAATTAGGCTGTACTCCTACAAGACGGGCAGAGCGGCAGCGGATAGTAGGAGTAAGTCAAGTCGTATAGCAACACCAAACGCGGCAACGCCGCGCTATGGGCAGTGCAATCGGCAAGCATTGCAGCTCTTCGAGTTGCTCGCTTGCAATGTAGGCACCTTTCTTTTGGACGGTCACACCGCCCGTTTTCTTTCTCGGGAAAGAAAATGGGCGGTGTGGTGTTGCCGCCCGCAGGTGGCATATCCCCGCGCCCTTGGGGCGCGAAAACCCACCCTCTTTGGGCCTGCAAAGGAGAAAAGAGCCATGTATGAATACTTTCATGTAAAAGTCGCCGCCAATGCGTCTATTCTTGGCGGATTTTCGCTTGACCCCGAATACCGGAACATCATCGACCGTGCAGCGGAGGAAGGCTGGCGCTATGTTGGCTTTCTGCCTGTGTCGCAGTCGGTGAATGGCGCGATCCTTGAATATGACCTCATCTTTGAGCAGGAGAAGGCATGAATCTGATTTTTGACACCCACGCCCACTACGACGATGAGGCGTTCGACGCTGACCGCGAGGCATTGCTCGCGTCCATGCCCGAAAACGGCGTGGGGCTGATCGTCGACCCGGGCTGCGACTTGGATACCTCGCGCCGCGCGGTGGAGATTGCGGAACAATATCCCCACGTCTACTCCGCCGTCGGCTGGCATCCGGAAAACTGCGCGCCCTACACGCGCGAGAGCCTCGACACGCTGCGCGCATGGGCAAAGAACCCGAAGGTCGTCGCCATCGGTGAGATCGGGCTCGACTACTACTGGGAGCAAAACCCGCCGCGGGAATTCCAGCAGGAGGTTTTCCGCGACCAGCTCGCGCTGGCGCAGGAATTAGGTCTCCCCGTCATCGTGCACGACCGCGACGCGCATGCTGACTGCCTCGCCATCGTGAAGGAGTTTCCGCAGGTGCGCGGCGTGTTCCATTGCTTTTCCGGCAGCGTCGAGATCGCGCAGGAGCTGATAAAGCGCGGCTGGTACCTGGGCTTTGACGGCCCGCTGACCTACAAGAACGCGAAGAAGACCGTCGAGGTCGCAAAGGTCGTCCCGCTTGACAGGGTGCTTCTCGAAACGGACAGCCCTTACATGGCCCCCGTTCCCGTGCGCGGCACGCGCAACGACTCGCGCAATGTGTTCCATATCGCGGCAAAATTCGCAGAAATTCGCGGCATGAGCACAGATGAAATCATCGCCCTGACGAACGAAAACGGCCGCCGCTTTTTCGGCATTCAATCAGCGAAAGAGGAACGAAGCTGACCGCTTCCGTTCCTCTTTTTTCATTTCAAAACTGAACGGCGCGGCAAATTTGCTGGCAATATTACCCGATTTTTTCCGCATGTTTATTCTTCCGCTTTAGTCAAGTGTGACTAAGTTGCGAATTTTCCCGCATTTTCTGTTGACGTGTGCTTTTCACGGTGCTATGATACCCACAACCTCAATATGATTTTCGGAAAGGATTTCGACGAAATGTTCTCCTACACTTCTCGAATGTTAATGTGCATGAACATGGACATGGCGATGCCGATGCCCACGATTGCTCATGCTCATTTTCCTGCCCGATACGCACAGGAACGAAATTGCCGCCGCTGATTGAAAGCGCGCAGAAGGGTCTTGCCACCCGAACATCGTTTGACCTGAAGCGGGGAGCTCATGAGCTCCCCGCTTTTTTTGTTTGCTTTTGGGATAAAGGAGGAATTCACTTGATCGAACTCAAGAACATTTCCAAGGACTTCGGCTCGGGCGAAAAGGCCGTGCACGCCGTGCGCGACGTGTCGCTCTCCATCGGCTCGGGCGAGATCTTCGGGATCATCGGCTTCTCGGGCGCGGGCAAGTCCACGCTCGTGCGATGCATCAACCTTTTGGAGCGGCCAAGCTCCGGCAGCGTCTTCGTCGCGGGACAGGACTTGACGGCGCTCTCTGCCAAGGATCTGCGCGCGGCGCGCAAGAAGATCGGCATGATCTTCCAGCACTTCAACCTGATGCCGTCGCGCACGGTGGCCGGAAACGTCGCCTACCCGCTCAAGGGCAGCGGCCTGAGCAAGGAGGATATCCGGAAGAAGGTCGCAACGCTCTTGGAACTCGTCGGCATCGGCGACAAGGCGGACGCCTACCCCAGCCAGCTCTCCGGCGGACAGAAGCAGCGCGTCGCCATCGCCCGCGCCCTTGCCAACGACCCACAGGTGCTTCTGTGCGACGAGGCGACCTCCGCGCTCGACCCGCAGACAACGAAGGCGATCCTGCACCTTCTCAAGCACCTCAACGAAACGCTCGGCATCACGATCGTGCTCATCACGCACGAGATGGCTGTCGTCAAGGAGATCTGTGACCGCGTCGCCGTCATGGAATACGGCCGCGTCGTCGAGCAGGGCGAGGTCTTCACGGTCTTCGCTGAGCCCAAGCAGGACATCACGAAGAGCTTCATCCACACGACCTCGAACCTCCAGAAGGTCGAAGCGCTCATCGCCGAGGATTCCCCCGTCACGCGTCTCCAGCCTGGCGAGCTCATTGTCCGCCTGTCCTATGTTCAGCGCAACGTCAACGAGCCGATCATCTCCGCCGTGTCGCAGATGTTCAACGTCTCGCTCAACATCATTTTCGCCGATATCACCATCGTGCAGGATTCCCCCATCGGCGGAACGGTCGCCATCATCAGCGGCGAGAAAAAGCAGATCACGAAAGCGATCGAATACCTGATCGAAAAAAATGTTGGAGTGGAGGTCATCAAAGATGCAAGAGCTGATCGTTAACATTGCCCCGAACCTTGCAAGCAAGCTGCCGGACTTTTATAAGGCCCTCGGCGACACGATGCTCATGGTGCTCTGGTCGGGCCTCATCTCGTTCGTATTCGGGCTTCTGCTCGGCGTGGTGCTCACGGTGACAAAGCCGAACGGCATTTTGGAGAACAAGGTCGTCTACCAAATTCTCGACAAGCTCGTGAGCCTGTTCCGCTCCATCCCGTTTATCATCCTACTGACGTGGGTCATGCCCATCACGCGTGCGCTGGTCGGCACGGTGCTCTATGTGCGCGGTGCGATCGTGCCGCTGGTGTTCGGCTCAGTGCCGTTTTTCACCCGTCAGGTCGAAAGTGCGCTCGCCGAGCTCGACGGCGGCCTTATCGAGGCGGCGCTCTCGATGGGCTCGAGCCCGCTTGAGATCATCTTCCGCGTGTATCTCAAGGAGAGCATCGCGGCCATCGCGCGCGGCACGACCATCACGATCGTGAGTCTCTTAAACCTCACGGCCATGGCCGGCGTCGCCGGCGCGGGCGGCCTCGGCGACTTCGCCATCCGCTACGGCCACGACCGCAACATGGCCGACATCACGAACGTCACCGTGCTCGTCCTTGTGCTCATCGTCTGCGTCATCGAATTTGCCGGCGGACGCATCGTCAAAAAGAACACGCATTAACGTGATCCCCATACAGTCCCTACCCACCCCATTACAAAAAATTATTTTAACGGAGGATATTTCCATGAAGCTCAAAAAGTTCTTTGCCCTCACCCTTGCAGCCGCCACGCTCGCCCTCGCACTGACCGCCTGCGGCTCCAAGGCCGGCGACTCCGCCGACAACAGCGATGCCAACACCGACAATCAGACCGGCGAGACCGTGACCGTCAAGCTCGGCGTGGTCGGCGGCATCTATGACGACCTGTGGGCGAGCGCGAAGGCCGCGCTCGCCGACGAGGGCATCGACCTCGAGATCGTGCAGTTCTCGGACTACGTGACCCCGAACAACGCGCTCGCCAACGGCGACATCGACCTCAACGCCTTCCAGCACCGCATTTATCTCCAGAACGAGATCGACAACTACGGCTATGCGATCCAGAACATCGGCAACACCTTCATCATCCCGCTGAACCTCTACTCCCAGAAGGTCAGTTCCGTTGACGAGCTCAAAGACGGTGACGTCGTCGCCATTCCCGACGATCTGACCAACGGCGGCCGCGCGCTCAAGGTGCTCGAAGCCGCGGGCCTCATCGAGCTCGACCCCAACGCCGCCTTCAACCCCACCGTTGACGATATCACGAGCTACAAGGTCAACATCACCATCGAAGAACTCAAGGCCAACACCATCCCCTCCGTCCTGCCCGACGTGGCCGCCGCGGTCGTGAATGGCAACTACGCGCTCGACTTTGGCCTCAAGACTGACGAGGCCATCTACAAGGACAGCGTCCTCGACGTGGAGGAGTACTGGAATCTGATCGCCGCGCGCACCGCTGACATCGAAGACCCCGACACCGCCGCCATCTATGAGAAGGTCGTCGAAGCCTTCCAGTCCAGCGCGACGGAGGACGTGTTCAACAACACCTTCGGCGGTTACTTCATCGCAGTGGGCTGGAATCAGGACCTGATCAATCAGTAAACACCATCTGACCGCCGCCGCGCTCCCGCAACGCAGGGAGCGCGGGCGGCGGTACGCCTTTCCGGGAGGAATTGATTATGGCACTTGATCTTTCCGCGCTGCGGCGCATCATTGCAGACGAAAACCGCCTGCTCACCGGCGCGGACATTCCCGCAGAATACCAGAGCGACGTGCTCGGCCGCGTCCACGGCAGCGCCGAGGCGCTCGCCTTCCCCTTATCCACCGAGGAGGTGAGCGCGCTCCTGCGCTACGCGCGCGCACCGCGTTCCCGTCACGCCGCGCGGCGCGGGGACGAATCTTGTCGGCTCTACCGTGCCGCTCGAGGGCGACATCATCCTCGACCTTTCCCGCATGGACCGCGTGCTCGAGCTCGACGAGGACACGATGAGCGTCACGGTCGAGCCCGGTATGCTCTTGCAGGACTTGCAGGCCTATGTCGAAGCGCGCGGGCTGTTCTACCCGCCCGATCCCGGCGAAAAGGCCTCGAGCATCGGCGGCAACATCAGCACGAACGCCGGCGGCATGCGCGCGGTGAAGTACGGCGTCACGCGCGACTATGTGCGCGGGCTCGAGGTCGTGCTCGCTGACGGCACGGTGATGCAAGTCGGCGGCAAGCAGGTCAAGGACGCGAGCGGGCTTTCGCTCAAGCACCTTCTCATCGGCTTGGAGGGTAGCTCGCCGTCATCACAAAGTGCCTGCTGCGCCTTGTTCCCAAGCCCGAGGCCTCGCTCAGCGTGCTTGTGCCGTATGCCGACCTGAAAACCGGCATCCAGAGCGTTTTGACCATCCTGCGCGCGAACGCGAACCCCACGGCGGTCGAATTCATGGAGCGCAAAGTCGTCGCGCTTGGCGAACGCTTCTGCGGCGTCTCTTATCCCCGCCCCGACGCCGGCTCTTATATTCTCTTGACCTTTGACGGCAGAAGCGAAGAGGTCACGGCCAATGCCGCGCGCGTGCGCTCTCTGGCGCTGCAAAACGGCGCGCTCGACTTTATCGAGCTCTCCGACGCGCGGCAGTGCGCTGACATCTGGCGCGTGCGCGGAGCGCTTGTCAAGGCCGTGGAGGCCGTTTCCGAGCAGGAGCCGGTCGATATCGTCGTGCCCATCAGCCGCACGGCGGACTTCATCCGCTTCATCAACGACTTGGAAGCCCAGAGCGGCATGCAGATGGTCAGCTTCGGCCACGCGGGCGACGGCAATGTGCACCTGTGCGTCGTGCGCGGCGAGCGGGATGAAGAAACGTGGCAGCGCGAGCTGCACGAAAACATGGACAGGGCCTATGCCGAAGCCTATCGCCTCGGCGGCGTCGCCTCCGGCGAGCACGGCATCGGGCTATCGAAGCGTCCCTACTTCCTGCGCCAGACGGCGAAGGAAAATTTACAGGCCATGAACGCCATCAAAACGGCGCTCGACCCGCAGCATATCTTGAACAACGGAAAATCTTATCTCACAGGAGGAAACAATAATGCAGGCACTTTCTGACCGCACCGCGAGCTTTACCGATTCCGTCATCCGCCGCATGACGCGCATCTCCAACCAGTACGGCGCGGTGAATCTCTCCCAGGGCTTCCCCGACTTCGACCCGCCCAAGCCCATCCTCGACCGCCTCTCTCAGGTCGCCTACGAGGACTTCCATCAGTACTCCATCACCTGGGGCGCGCAGGACTTCCGCGAGGCGCTGGCGAAGAAGCAGTCCCACTTCATGGGCCGCGACGTCGACCCCAACGGCGAGATCGTCGTCACCTGCGGCAGCACCGAGGCCATGATGGCCGCAATGATGACCGTCGCCAACCCCGGCGACAAGGTCGTCATCTTCTCTCCGTTCTACGAAAATTACAGCGCCGACACGATCCTCTCCGGCGCGGTGCCCATCTATGTGCCGCTCACGCCGCCGTCGTTCACGTTTGACCCCGAAGTGCTCGAGGACGCGTTCCGCCAGCACCCCAAGGCGCTCGTGCTGTGCAACCCCTCGAACCCCTGCGGCAAGGTCTTCACGCGCGAGGAGCTTGAGATCATCGCGGGTCTTGCCAAGAAATATGACGTCTACGTCATCACCGACGAGGTCTACGAGCACATCATTTACGCCCCGCACCAGCACACCTATTTTGCGACGCTGCCCGACATGTGGGAGCGCACGCTGTCCTGCTCGTCGCTTTCCAAGACCTATTCCATCACCGGCTGGCGCCTTGGCTACATCATCGCCCCGCCGGAGATCATCGACCGCGCGAAGAAGGTCCACGACTTCCTCACCGTCGGCGCAGCGGCACCCCTACAGGAGGCCATCATCCCCGGCCTCAACTTTGGTCAGGACTACTACGACGCGCTGCAGGCCGAGTACACGCACAAAAAGGGCCTGTTCTTAAAGGGCCTTGACGATCTCAAGATCGTCCACAATGACCCCGAGGGCGCTTACTACGTGATGCTCGACATCTCGGAGTTCGGCTACGAGAGCGATCTTCAATTCTGCGAGGACCTTGCGAGCAAGGTCGGCGTGGGCGCGGTGCCGGGCTCGAGCTTCTTCCGCGAGCCGGTCAACCACCTCATCCGCCTGCACTTCGCCAAGAAGGACGAAACGCTCACCGACGCGCTGAACCGCCTCGAATCCCTGCGCGAAAAGATCCCTGCCAAGGGTTAAGAAAGGAAATTCGCCATGAACGCCCTGAGAGAAGAGTGCCAGCAGCTTCGCGACAAGCTCATCGCACTGCGGCGGGAATTTCACCGCGCCCCAGAGCTCGGCCTGCACGAATACCATACTGCCGCGCGCATCGAGCGCGAGCTTGACAGGTGCGGCATCCCGCACGAGCGCGTCGGCGAGACCGCCGTTGCCGGCCATTTGACCGGCAACGGCAATGGAAGCGGCCTTGTCGTGCTGCGCGCGGATATCGACGCCTTACCCATTCAGGAGACGAACGACGTGCCCTACCGCTCGCAAACGCCGGGCATGATGCACGCCTGCGGCCACGACGCGCACACGACGTGTCTTCTCGGCGCGGCAAAGGTTTTGAGCGCACACCGCGCGGACTTTGGCGGCGAGGTGCGCTTCCTCTTCCAGCCCGCCGAGGAGATCGGTCAGGGCGCAAGGCCGCTCATCGCCGCGGGCATGCTGGATGGCGCACAGCGCGTCTTCGGGCTGCACACGGCGTCCGACCTTCCCGCGGGGACCGTCGGCGTCAAGCCGGGGGCCAACAACGCGGGCGTCGACCACTTTATCATCCGCATCCACGGCAAAAGCGCGCACGTCTCCACGCCGCAGCTCGGCGTGGACGCGCTCTATATCGCAAGCGAGCTCGTCGTCGCGCTCCAGTCCATCGTCACGCGCATGACCTCGCCGGTCGAGCCGGTGCTCATCGGCGTGGGCAAGCTGAACGCCGGCACGGCCTACAACGCCGTGGCCGAGACCGCCGTGCTCGAGGGCACGACGCGCATGTTCTCGCCCGAGAGCCGCGCGCACCTTCGCGAAACGATCAACGCCGCGGCCGCACACATCTCCGCCCTTTACGGCGGCACGGCAGAGGTCGAATGGGACGACTTCGCCACGCCGCTCACGAACGACGCCGGTGTGTGCGGGGAGGTCGAGCGCGTCGCCGACGCGCTCGGCATCCCCACGACGGCAAACCGCGCGCTGTCGCTCAGCGGGGACGATTTCGCCGAGTATCTGCTGCAAACGAAGGGCGCTTACGCCTACCTCGGCACGGCAAACCCCAAAAAGCCGCACACCTGCATCTCCAACCACCGCGGCGATTTCGACATCGACGAGGAAACGCTCCCCCTCGGCGCGGCGCTCTACGCGGCATACGCGCTGTCCGTCCTTGATCCGCAGTTTGCCAAATAATTGTTTTTTTCGATGAAATCGCCTTAGTCGTGTGCAAATTTCGATTTTACTTTTTGCGTTATTCTATTTAAAATATAATCCTCGCCACTGTCAGCACAGCGGCGGGGATTTCTTTAGCAAATTTGGAAAAGAGGTTAATTATGAAAAAGCTGTTTTCTCTGCTGCTTTGCGTCGTGATGGTGCTCTCTCTGGTCGCCTGCGGCTCGAAGACTGATGACACGCAGACGCCCGACGAGCCTCAGGACACCGCTCCCGAGCTCTCCGGCACGATGAAGGTCGTCGCCACCGGCGACGTCTACGGTCCCCTGTTCGACGCGTTCACCGCCGACACCGGCGTGGAGGTCGAATGCCTGTCCATGTCCTCCGGCGAGGTGCTCTCCAAGCTCCGCGCCGAGGGCGGCACCCCGTCCGCTGACCTGTGGTTCGGCGGCGGCATCGACGCATTCATGAGTGCCAAGGACGACGGCCTGCTTGAGCCCGTCACCTTTGACGCGGCCGCCGAGCTCGGCGACGAGTACAAGGATACCGAGGGTTACTGGTATTCCAAGGGCATCACCATTGTCGGCTTCCTGCTCAACAACTCTCTCATGGAGGAGCTGGGTCTGACCGCTCCCGAGAGCTGGGATGACCTGACCGACAGCCAGTATGAGGGCGAGATCGTCATGTCCAACCCCGCCGTTTCCGGCACCAACTACGCCGTGGTCAACGCGCTGCTGCAGGCCAAGGGCGATCAGGGCTGGGACTACTTCGAGGCCCTGAACAGCAACATTGCCTACTATGGCAAGCGCGGCTCCGACCCGAAGAACAAGGTCTCTTCCGGTGAGTTCGCTGTCGGCATCTCCTACATCGACGCCAGCATCGAGCAGGCCGCCGAGGAGAACGACCTGACCATCGTTTACCCCTCTGACGGGATGCCTTGGGTCCCCGAGGGTGTGGCCGTGTTCAAGAACGCTGAAAACGTCGACGCCGCCAAGTACTTCGTCGAGTGGCTCTTCAGCAGCGACGATCATCTCCGTCAGCTCGCCGAGATCGAGCAGAAGAACGGCATCAAGGTCATCAAGCCCTCCATCGAAGGCATTGAGCTGTCCTATGACCCCACCCTCCTCATGACCGAGGACCTGTCCCTGTTCGGTTCCCAGCGCACCGAGATCCTCGATCGCTTTGAGCCCCTGATGGGCGACAAGGCCGCCGCGGAATAAATGAAGTCCGCCGGCGCTATCCAAAAAAATACAGAAAAAAGGGCATCTCACGATGTCCTTTTTTCCCTATGTGAAAACGCGGCCGACAAGCTGATCTTACTTGTCCTGCTCGGGAGCGTGCTGCTGTTCATTCTCTGGCCCATCGCGTGCATCGCGCTGCGGAGCCTGCGCGGCGCGGACGGCGGCGTGAGCTTTGCAATGTTCGGCACTGTTCTGCGCCAATGCGGCGAGAGTCTGCGCAACAGCGTATTTGTCGGCGTTTTTACGGCAGTGCTGTCCACTATCCTCTCGCTCTCAGCGGCGCTCGTATGCGCCACGGCGCGCGGGTGGAAGAAGACACTCTGCATGATCATCATGCTCGTCGCCATGGTGTCGCCGCCGTTCGTCTCGTCGCTCGCCTATATCCAGCTCTACGGGCGGCGCGGGTGGATCACCTACCGCCTGCTGCACCTGAGCCTGAACCCCTACAATCGCTGGGGCGTCATCCTGATGCAGTCGATCTCGTTCGTGCCGCTCAACGCAATGTTTCTCTCCGGCATCCTCGAAAAGCTGGACGAGGGCAGCCTTCGCTCAGCGCGCGACCTCGGCGCATCGGGCGGCGTCATCCTGCGCGATATTGTCCTGCCGCTCATTCGGCCCGCGACGCTCGTGTGCCTGTTGCTCTCGTTCGTCCGCTCGCTCGCGGACTTCGGCACGCCCATCATCATCGGCGGGCGCTTCAGCACGCTGGCCGCGGACATCTATTTGCAAGTCGTTGGATACTCGGACCTTGAAAAGTCCTCGGCAATGAACATGTTCCTGCTCATCCCGTCCATTGTGTTCTTTTTCGTCTACCGCGCGCTGATGCGCCGCTCGGACAGGCTGACCGACGCCAGCCGCACCGCTCAGACAGAGCTTGGCCTTTTGCTGCCGCACTGCGGCGCGATGGGCTGGGGCATGATCGCGCTGAGCACCGTCTTCTTCGTAATGATCGTGCTGCAATACGGCTGTGTGTTCCTCTCGGGCTTTTTGAAGAGCACGAAGGGTGTCTACTCCTTCACGCTGCAATACTGGGATCAGCTCTGGCGCATCGGCTCGTCGACGATGCTGCGAAGCGTTGAATACGCGCTCATCGTCTCCATCGCCGGTACGGTTTTTGCGATGCTCTTCGCCTATTACATGGACCGCCGACGCATCATCGGCCGCAGCCTTTTCGACTGCCTGGCGACGCTGCCCTATATGCTGCCGGGCACGTGCTTCGGCATCGGCTACATTCTCGCGTTCAACCACGCGCCGCTCAAGCTGACGGGCACAGCCCTCATCGTGCTGGCCAACATGCTCTTCAAGCAGCTGCCGACCTCCACGAAGATCTGCACCGCGTCGCTCGCGCTCCTACCCGAAGTGCAGGAGCGCTCGGCGCGCGACCTTGGCGCGGGACGGCTCGCTGTGCTGCGCGATGTGGTCTTTCCCGCACTGCGGCCCGCGTTCTTGAGCTGCTTTGTCTATAACTTCACGAGCAGCATGACGACGGCGGGCTCCATCATCTTTCTCATCGACGCCAAGCGTCAGCTGGCCGTCTTCAAGCTCTTTGACGCGGTATATCAGGGCGATTACGCCCTCGCCTCGCTGATCGCGAGCGTCATCACCGTCATCGTCCTTCTTGTCGAAGGCCTCGCCTTCCTCATCACCCGGAAAGGAGAAAATCGCCGTGTATCTCGAACTTGACCGCTTGAGCAAGCAGTTTGACGGCAAATACGCCGTGCATGACCTCTCCCTCGGCCTGGAAGAGGGCGGACTTTTGTGCATTCTCGGCTCGTCGGGCTGCGGCAAGACGACCACGCTCAACATGATCGGCGGCTTTCTCAAGCCCGACGGCGGCAGGGTACTCCTCGACGGGCAGGATATCACCGCACTACCGCCCGAGCGGCGGCCGGTTTCGACTGTCTTCCAGTCCTACGGTCTGTTCCCGCACATGAGCGTGCTGCAAAACGTGACCTACGGACTCAAATTCCGCGGCTATTCCCGCGCGGAGGCAAAGGAAAAGGGCCGCCGGTACCTGAGTCTCGTTGGCCTTGCCGAGCGCGAGAACGCGCGCATCGGCGAGCTCTCGGGCGGCCAGCAGCAGCGCGTGGCACTCGCCCGCGCGCTCATCGTCGAGCCAAAGCTCTGTCTGCTTGACGAGCCGCTCTCGAACCTCGACGCGGCGCTGCGCGTGCGGATGCGCGGGGAGCTCAAGCGCTTGCAGCGCGAGCTCGGCACCACGATGGTCTTCGTCACACACGATCAGGAGGAGGCGCTCATTCTGGCCGACTCCATCGCCGTGATGAGCGAGGGCGAGCTCTTGCAGCTCGGCTCGGCAGAGGAGGTCTTCCGCCATCCTGCAAACGACTATATCGCGTCATTTCTGGGCCTCAACGACATTGTCTGGAAGGACGACGGCAGCGTACTGAAGGTCATCCGCCACGGAGAAAAGGAGTAAACTTACCATGCTTGTTGATATGCACCTGCACGAATGCACCTACTCGACCGACAGCTTTCTCCACCTGGAGGAGATCGTCTCCATCGCCAGGCAAAAGGGGCTGGACGCGATCTGCATCACGGACCACGACAGCATGGGCCTGCGCGAGCGCGCGGAGGCCTATTCCCGCGAGATCGGCTATCCCATCTTCGTCGGCGTGGAATTTTTCTCGCTCTGGGGCGATATCACCGCCTGGGGGATCGACGGCATCCCCGACCAGCGCGTCAGCGCACAGGACCTTATCGACCTGGTGCGAGAAAAGGACGGTTTCTGCGTCTCCTGCCACCCCTTTCGCAGCAACAATCGCGGGCTGCGCGAGCACCTGCGCGACGTGCACGGCCTTGACGGCGTGGAGGTCCTCAACGGCAGCACGCCGCTTGAGGAGAACCGGACGGCACTGCGCTTCTGCCGCGAGCTGGGGCTCAAGGCCATCGGCGCGAGCGACGCGCACGTGCCGGATCAGGTGGGAAAATACGTGACATGGCTGCCCGAAACGGTCACAACGCTGCCTGACTTTGTCACCGCGCTGCACACGCTGGAAACGCGTCCCGCCATCTGGACGGGCAGCGGGTACGATGTCGTCACCGAGTTTTGAGATGAATTTTCAGCGGGCTGGGGTATCATGCTCCGGCCCCTTCTTTACATTCCGCCGTGTCATATCCGATATTCATGCAGGAAAGCTGTGGTAATATTTCACAAGAACCCATTCTTCCGTGTAAAAAGATTCTCAAAATTTGGAGAAGTGGAAAATTAGGGATTGACATTTTCCCAGCATGGGAGTAAGGTAACGCCAACAATTTCAAGCGCCCGATCGCGAGGTCGGGAAGATAGAGGCGCGGCTGACAAAAGTAGCGCGTTCGCACCGGCACAGGAAGCCGGAGCGCGCGAAAGGGGATGCCGCCGAAGTGGAAACTGTTCCTGTGCCGTTTGCCGCTGGTTCGTCGGAGAACATCCGCCGGACTGTCACGTATGTGGAGCGCTATCGAGGTCGGCAAGCTGTTTATCCCCCCAAAGGTGATGACCGGTTTGCCGGATTGCAGTACAGTTGCAGCCGTAAATGCTTCACAAAGCATTTACGGCTTTGTTTTTTGTCTGCATCGGGAGTGCGCTGAAGGCGTAGAAAGCAGGACTCCCCTGTTTTTGAAAAATCAACCTCATCACAAGAAAGGAAACCACCATCATGAAGCTCAGAACCTTTACCGCCCTCCTGCTGGCGGCCATCATGCTCTTCGCACTCACCGCCTGCGGCAGTCAGGCTGCCGACGATTCCAGCAACGATCAGCAGCAGGAGCAGCAGGACACCACCACAAACGAAAGCAATGAATTCCGCGTCGGCATGGAGTGCGCTTACGCCCCCAACAACTGGCAGGAAAGCGAAGCGACGGACTCGAACGTCCCCGTTGAAAACGTCGCCGGCGCGTATGCCGAAGGCTATGACGTGCAGATCGCCAAGGCCATCGCAGACGGTCTCGGCAAGGAGCTCGTCATTGTCAAGCTCAGCTGGGACGGCCTGATCGACGCGCTCAATCAGGGCCAGATCGACGCCATCATCGCCGGTATGATGGACACCGCCGAGCGCCGCGAATCCATCAACTTCTCCGAGCCCTACCGTGAGACCACCTACGGCCTGATGGTGCTCGCCGATTCCCCGTACTTAAATGCCACCTCCATTCAGGACTTCTCCGGCGCGGCCGTCCTCGGCCAGCAGGGCACGGCGCTTGACGATGTCATCGAGCAGATCGAAGGCGTCGACCACTTAAGCCCCGTCGGCAGCGTGCCCGACATGATCTCCCGCCTGCAGCAGGGCACCTGCGACGCCATCGTCATCAACGTTGAGAACGCGCAGGGCTACCTCGCTTCCAACCCGAACTTCCGCCTGGTCACCTTCGATGAGGGCAGCGGCTTCACGCTGCCGGCCAAGGGCTCCTGCGTGGGTCTGCGCAAGAGCGACAATGAACTCCTTGATCAGATCAACACCATCCTCTCCGGCATCGACAGCGACACCCGCGCCGCCATGTGGCAGGCAGCCGTCGACGGCCAGCCCCAGTAATATATCCCACGCACCGCCGCCGCGTGAAAAACGCGGCGGCGGGTACGCGAAGCACTCTAGAGACAACGCGCTTCGCACCATAAAGGAGGAAACACCATGGCAGCATCCACCGCGCCCCGGAAGAACTTCATCACCAGGGATCACCGTTACGTTTATTTAGGCGGCAGCCTCATCGCCCTGCTGGGTCTCGGCATGTTCTACTCCGCCCCCAGCCCGTACAGCTTCATCCCCGCGCAGTCCGTGTTCGGCACGGCGCTCGCGGCGATCTGCTGGTTCTTCCTCGGCGTGAGCGCCATGGCGCTGCTCGTCAAGTGGGCCTATTGGAACAATTACAGCTCCACTATTATGAAGCGCCCCCTCATCGTGCGCGTCAGCCGTTACCTCTCGTATCTCGACGCCGCGGCCTGCGCGCTGCTGGTGCTCGACCGCTTCATTTTAAAGCTCGCCTACATCATCAACGCCGCCATCCATGCCGACAGCAACCCGACCGACACGCTCTCCACCATGGCCTACATGGCGTACAACCAGCGCTCGCTCTTCGCCATCGGCATTTCGTACACGGTGCGCCTCGCGCTCTTCGGCACGGCGATCGCGTTCGTGCTGGCGCTTCTCATGGTCTTCCTCCGCATTCAGGAGCCCGACAAACGCGACAACGACTTTGTGAAGTTCCTCAAGATCGATGCCAACAAATTCTCCCGCTTCTATATCTTCGTCATCCGCGGCACGCCGATGATGGTGCAGTCGCTGATCCTCTACAACGCGGTGTTCGGCCTTTTCAAGCGCACGGGCATGAGCGTTTCGGACATCAACCGCGTCTGGCCGCTCTTTTTAGCGGGTCTTGTCACGATCTCGCTCAACTCGACGGCATATCTTGCCGAAGTGCTGCGCGGCGGCATTCTCGCCGTGGACGCGGGCCAGATGGAGGCCGCGCGCTCGCTCGGCATGACGCACTGGCAGGCCATGCGCAAGGTCGTCTTCCCGCAGGCCATCAAGAACTCGCTTCCCGCCATCGGCAACGAATTCATCATCAACATCAAGGATTCGTCCGTTCTCTGCGTCGTCGGCGTGTCCGATCTGATGTTCATGACCCGCTCGGTCGCCGGTATTTATTATAAAGGTACCGAGTGCTACCTCATCGCCGCCATCGTTTACCTGTTCCTGACGTATCTTTCTTCGCTCCTGCTCAAGGCCATCACGGGAAAGATGACCGCGCCGAACAACACCAAGCGGCACCAGGGCAACCAAACCGTCGATCTGGGGCTTCCCAGCTCGAACTGACAGGAGGGCGCTATGACGAACGATCCCATCATCAAAATCGAACAGCTCGAAAAGTCCTTCGGCGACCTGCACGTGCTCAAGGGCATTGACCTTGAGGTCAACCGCGGAGAGGTCGTGTGCATCATCGGCGCATCCGGCTCTGGCAAATCGACGCTGCTGCGCTGCATCAACTTACTGGAAGAGGCCGACTCGGGTCACATCTGGTTCGACGGGCAGGATTTAATGGACTTAAAGGTCAACCTGAACGCCCTGCGCCAGAAGATCGGCATGGTGTTCCAGGGCTTTAACCTCTTCAACAACAAGTCTGTGCTCGACAACTGCACCCTCGCTCCCATGGACGTCAAGCACATCCCCAAGACGCAGGCCGAGGCCACGGCCATCAAGCACTTAACGACCGTTGGCCTCGCCGACTTCATCCACGCCGACTCCCGCCGCCTCTCCGGCGGGCAGAAGCAGCGCGTCGCCATCGCGCGGGCGCTGTGCATGGAACCGGAGATCATGCTCTTCGATGAACCGACCTCCGCGCTCGACCCCGAGATCGTCGGCGAGGTGCTGGATGTCATGAAAAACCTCGCCCAGCAGGGCATGACGATGGTCGTCGTCACGCACGAGATGGCGTTTGCCAAGGAAGTGAGCGACCGCGTCGTCTTCATGGATCAGGGGGTTATCTTAGAGCAGGGCTCGCCCAAGGAGGTCTTCGGTAACCCCAAAGAGCCGCGCACGCGTGAGTTTCTCAGCCGCTATCTGGAGGATAAAATGGCATGATACAGAAAAAAGTGACCGATTTTTTTGTCCTGGAGGGCAATTATCCCGACTTGGACGGCGAGGGCGCGGCCGCGCGCCTGTCCGCCGCCATCCGGTGCAAGACCATCAACTACTTTGACCACAGCCGGACGGACTACACGGAGTTCGACAAGCTGCACGCGCACATCAAGGCAAGCTACCCCAACATCATGCGCGTGGGCACGTTTGAGCGCATCGGCCACCACGCCGTGCTCATCACCATCCCCGGCAGCGACGCTTCTCTGCGCCCCTGCCTCTACATGTCGCATCAGGACGTCGTTCCCGTTGTTGAGGGCACAGAGCAGGACTGGACGCATCCCGCCTTTTCCGGCGACATCGCGGACGGCTATATCTGGGGCCGCGGCACGCTTGACATCAAAGAGCAGGTCTTCGGCGTGCTGGAGGCCGCGGAATATCTGCTCGCCCACGGCAAATCCTTTGCCCGCACGGCGTATCTCGCCTTCGGCGACGATGAGGAAACGCTGAACCTTGGTGCGCTCGCCATCGCCGAGCATTTGAAGGCGCAGGGCGTGACGCTCGAATTCGTTCTTGACGAAGGCGGCTGCAAAATTGAGCCCGGCACGGCCTTCGGCGCGCCGGAGACGGCCATCGGCAGCGTGCAACTGATGGAAAAGGGCTACGCCGACTTGGAGCTCTCTGTCCACAGCATCGGCGGGCATTCGAGCCGTCCGTTCGGCGGCACGTCGCTCGAGCGTCTCTCCGGCGCGATCGCCGACATCACGCGCGCGCCGTTTTCCGTGCACCTCAACAGCGCCATGACCGGCGCGTTTGAAACCCTCGCTCCCTACATCACCGAGGAGCCGCTCAAGACTCTTGTGCAGGATGTTGCGGGCAACGCGGACGCCATCGCTGCCTGCTGCATGGGCTCGCCCGACCTCTTCCCGTTTGTCACCACCACCATCGCGCCCACGATGATCCACGGCGGCAGCGCCGCGTGCAATGTGATGCCGCAGGACATGACCGCGGTCATCAACTTCCGCTTGGCGGACGGAGACACGGTCGAGAGCGTCATGGCCCACTGCCGTGAGGCCGTACAGGACAAAGGCGTCGAGATGCGCTTTTTGCAAGCGAACGACCCCTCCGCCATCGCAAAGCGCGACGGCTACGGCTATCGCAGGGTCGTCGAGAGCATGCAGCGCTACTTCCCGGACATCGTGTTCATCCCGTCGATGACCGCGGGCGCGACGGACGCGCACCGCTATGAGGAGATCTGCGACACGTGCCTGCGGTGCAGCCCGTTTATGACCGAGCCCGCGGAGGCCGCCTCCGGCGTGCACGGCACGAACGAGCGTCTTCTCGTCCGCTCGTATTTGCAGGGCATCCGCGTACTCATCGACCTGATGGAGCACGCCAACGTGGAACCGTGAATTTCCTTTCTTTTCAATGAAAAAGCCGGAGCAGCCTGAGCTGCTCCGGCTTTTCTTTCCTGTTCAGTTCTCGCCCATCGTGTAGACCATGTCCCAGAAGCGCAGGTCAAAAAGGCAACAATTTTCGAAGATCTCGCAGAGCCGCTGCGCCTTCTTTTCGTCGATCACTTCGGCGAGCGCGTCGATCCGGTCGATCAAGGCCTGATTCGTCTGCCGGTACTCCTCGGAAACGTAGCCCGCGAACCACGCGCCGTAGTTCTCATCGTGCAGGGCGCTTGGGTAGCGCTCCACCATCTGCTCGGCAATATACGCATAGCTCCACGAGCAGTTCAAAAGCGTCACGAGCCCCGTCAGTACATCCCCCGCCTGCGCCTCGCAGAGCATGTAATGGCTGTAGGCGCTGTTGTCGATGTGCGGGCGCGCATCGGCGATCTCCTCCTCCGTGACGCCGAGACGCTTCATGTACGGAAGATGCGTGCGAAACGTCTCGTTGATCGTGTTCGCCATCTCCCCGCTCAAAAAGCGGATCTGCTCGAAGTCATCGGTTTTCTGAAGGATCGCCGCAAAAATTTTCACGTAATCCCGCAGGTACAGATAATCCTGCACCATATAATATCGGAACTTTTCCTTCGGCAGCGTGCCGTCCGCCATCTCCGTCACAAACGGATGGGTCAGATACCGCGGCCAGAGCGCCTTTGCCCGCTCGTAGATCCTCTCGGAGAGCTTCACGCCGTTCTCCCCGCTCATTTGTGGGCGATGAGCGCGACGTAGCCGCCGCTCTGATAGCCGGGGACGACGTCCTCCACGCTCTCGTTGGTGTACATGGGGTTCTTCAAGAGCGTCTGGTAGAAGTCAAAATCGTGGAAGCCGAGCGATTTGAGCGCGTCAACCTTTTCCTCGGTCGAGTGCCACACGCCCGCGCAGCACAGTTCGAGCGGATACGGCAGTTTGGGCATGACACCGCGCAGGGACGGGTGGTCGAACGTGCCAACGGCCTTGGCGAGAAGGTACATGAAGCCGAACGCGCTCTCCTTGGGCACATCCAGCGAAATGAACTTGCCGTTCGGCTTGAGCGCCTTTTTGCACACGTCGAACGCGCGCGTCAGGTCCTCCATATAGCTGGAGCTGCCGTTCAAATAGATGATGTCGTAGGCGTTCTCCTCAAGCTCGACCTCCTCGATCGCGCCGAAGGCGATGACGTTGATGCCGCGCTTCTGCGCGATCGCGCCCATGTCGCGCGAGGGCTCAACGCCCTCGATGTTCTTGCAGTCGATCATACTCTCGAACAGGCCGCTGCCGCAGCCGACGGAGAGCACGCGCTTGCCCGAAATATCGCCGAGCGCCTTTTCAAGCAGGCGGAATTCGCTCTGGAACACGTTTTCGTTTTCCATAAACCAGGCGTCGTACTGCGCCGCGTAGCCGTCAAATTTGGGTTTCATCGTCAAGTGATCCTTTCTGTTTTGTCAATTTTCAAGG
>NZ_JPJG01000056.1 GCF_000765235.1 Oscillibacter sp. ER4
ATTTATGAAAGGAGAGTAACATCTATGAAAAAGTTACTCGCAATGGTGCTGGCTCTGGTCATGACTCTGTCTCTGGCCGTCAGCGCCAACGCAGCTTTTAAGGATGCTGACAAGGTCAACGAGACTTACGCCGAAGCAGTCGACGTGCTCAATGGTCTGGGCGTCTTCAAGGGCTACGAGGACGGCTCCTTCAACCCCACTGGTGACATCACCCGTGCTGAGGTTGCTGCGATCGTCTACCGCATCTACACCGGCGACACGACCGACAAGCAGGCCGGTCTGTACGCCAGCTACAACAAGTTCAGCGACATGAACGGCGCTGGCTGGGCTGCCGGTTACATCGGCTACTGCGCGAATGCTGAGTTCGTCAAGGGCTATCCCGATGGCACATTCAAGCCCTCTGGCAAGGTCACCGGCTACGAGGCTCTCGCTATGATCCTCCGCGCTGTCGGCTACGACAAGAACGGTGAGTTCTCCGGTGCTGGCTGGCAGCTGCATGTTGCTCAGGTTGCCCAGCAGAACGGCCTCCTGAAGAACGTCAAGGGTGTTGACCTGAACAAGGCCGCCTCCCGTGAGCTGGTCGCCGAGCTTCTGTTCCAGACCATCACCAAGGCCAACATGGTCACCTTCACTCCGGCCTTCGGCTATGTGACCGATAAGGTCGCTGACCTCGACCAGACCACCCTCGGCTACAAGACCTTCGAGCTCCAGTCCGTCTCCGGTGAGATCTCCAAGGTCAGCTACATCGACAAGACCACCCAGTTCACCTATGAGGTCGCTAAGAAGAACAACGCGACCAAGACTGAGACGAAGGAAGTCCTCAACGTTGATGCCGGCTTTGAGGCTCTCGGTTACGAGGGTTATGTCTGGGCCGTCCCCGGCGCCAAGACCAACACCCTGACCGCTGTTTCCGCCGCTTACCTGACCGGCGAATCCCTCGGTTCCTCCACCAACGGCACCGCTTATGGCGAACTGACCGACAAGGACAACGATGCTTACATCGCTAACGATGCCGCTCGCGTCTACTACAACGGCGTGCTCGTTACCGGTACGCTCACCTCTACCATTGCCAAGATCAACAAGGTTGGCGTGAAGGTCGACTTCATCGACAACGATCACAACGGCAAGACCGATGTCGTCGTCGTCACCGAGTACACTGCCGCTCTGGTCAACGGCATTGCCAAGGATACCACTTCCACCGGCTCCAACGCTGTTGAGAAGAACAAGTACTACTTCAGCGAGGGCATCGGCGGCTACAAGGCTTCCGCTGTCTGCTGCGCTGACGAGCTGGCTCTGGACGATCTCGTCACTGTTGTCGAGTACAACAAGGCCATCTACGTCAAGAAGGCTGACTTCGTGAGCGATACCTTCTCCGCCATCAACCGCAACAAGGTTGGCGCTGCTCCCTATAGCTACGACATCGGCGACAAGACCTATCTCGTTGCTACCAATAGCTACAATAATTTCAGTGCTGAGCGCCTGTTCAATAAGGACAACCTGAACAAGAAGGTCGACATCTACACCGATCCCTACGGCCACATCATCTATGCCGAGCTCAGCAAGGCTGACGTCAACTACCTGTTTGTTCTCAAGAACGACCACACCAAGGCTACCACCGGCCTGACCGACACCAAGGTCGTCTTCGCTGCTGATGCCAAGGAAGACGTCATCGGCGTGAACAAGGTTGGCGATCAGAAGATCTTCAACGTCAACGAGATCGACAACCACATCTACAGCTACACCGAGAACACCAACGGCAGCTATGCGCTCAAGCTCGCTCACACCGACGACATGACCGCCAGCTACACCACCAAGACCGCTCAGTGGGGCGACCTCGGTGTGAACAAGAACACCAAGGTCATCGACCTGCGTACCGGCAAGGACAACGCTGTCTACACCGGCTATGACGAGATCCCCAGCCTGACCAAGGCCACGATCTGCTACATCGCGAACGATGACGACATCATCACCCTTGCTTACCTGATCAGCGGCACCAACACCGAGGATCTGACCGCCGACCTGATCGTCTTCACGACCGACGCGAACAAGGAGAAGAAGGTCGATGACGAGACCTACTTCTACCTCGACGTCATCTCCGACGGCAAACTGGTTGAGAACTATGAGCTCACCGAGAAGCAGTATAACTACATCGTTAAGCTCGGTGTCGGCGAGTACGTCTACGACGAGAATGGTACGCTTGACTCCTACATCGCCTTCCCCGAGGAGTGGCTCGATGCTAAGTGGTCCGACGGCACCATCAAGATCGGCGATAAGACCTTCAAGACCATCAACGATGATGTTGTCTACAAGGTGCTCGACATCACCAACGGCAAGTCTTATGACCTCACTCGCGTAGTGATGGGCGATCTTGGCCTTTTCGAGCAGGACGGCAAGGTCAACGTCAAGGCTTACCTGCACTATGACAAGAAGAACAACGCTGTTACCGAGCTGTACGTGATCGTCGGCGAAGAGGCTACCGGCGCTGCAACCGTGACCGGCACCAATCCCGCTTACACCTACATTGTTGACAATGCGCACAACAAGATCACCACGATCGAGAAGGCTGCTGAGGTTCTGAAGGCTGCTGACTTCCTGCGTGAAGCCAAGGTCAACAGCTTTGTCGGCAAGCTCAACGACAAGGGCGACGGCAAGGCCGCTGCTACCGCTTTTGAGCTGGTCGCTACCGGCTGCGCTTCTAAGGTCAATGCTGCCAATCCTCAGACCCTTGATGTTGTCGCTAAGGGCACTGACATGACCGTTACTGTTTACACCGACGCGGCTGCCGCTACCGCTCGCGACTCCAGCAACAATGGTGTCATGAACTTCGAGGACGACACGTATAAGCAGGCTGCTGACAACTGGTTTGTCTTCACCATCAAGAATGCTGATGGCAAGGTTGCTTACTTCAAGATCAGCCAGAAGCTGCTGAGCGCCGCTTGCACCGTAGAGTCGAAGAACCAGCAGAACGTCAAGATTGAGGGCACTGAGATGAAGGTCGCTCCCAATGTCGCTGACATGTCGACCGATGCTGCTACGGCCCTTACCAACATCAAGGCTAACCTGACCGTCCCCGCGGGCGCTACGGTTTCCTATGCTGATGGCAAGCTGACCGTTACTGCTGAGTGCGGTGATCACGTTACCGTGTACACTGTTAAGTTTGTTCCCTCTATCTAATTTCAGCAAAAAAGAAGACCCCCTCGGGGGTCTTCTTTTTTTATTTCTTTAGTCCATAAAGTACCGCGCTTGCGCCCGCGCGCCCAGTGAATTTGAGCGTCAGGCTTTGCATCGAGTTCCAAACCGCGTCTTCATTGAGCAGTGCGCCGCTGACACCTTCGTAACTGCTGTTGCGGTTCTGCGTGGGCGTGTGATATCCTGCGCCTACGCCTCTATACGCGGGGAAAATCCACGCGACCGTGGATGCGCGCCCGCCGGTGGCGTTGCCCAGCTCGCCGAGGTTTTTATCGTTGCACAGCAGTTCAATTTTGCCCGCGTCACTTACGCTCGAGCCCGCTGCGTTCACCGACGCAAACACCAGAAACGCGCGGTAGTCCGCCATGTTCAGCGCCGAGAGGTCGTAGACGATGCTGCCGTTCGCCGCCGTCGTCGTGCGCACATCGCCGAGCGACACGAGCTTGATCTCCTGCTCCACCGCCACGATCTGCTCTTGCACGGCGGCGATCTGCGCGTTCACGCTTTCCGCGTCCGCCGCGCGGTTTATCGCGTCGGCGTTCGCCTTGAGCGCCGCGTCGATTTTACCGAACGCCCCGTTAAAGTCGTCCATCTTGATCTGATCCGCCTTGACCCATTGCGGAAGTTTGTAATTTGGTGTCGTCTCCATGCTCTTTCCCCCAAATTTTGATAATGTTGGAAAAGGCACCGCACACCCCCCTGCAAACGCGGGGACACTGCTGCATGGTTTGCCTTTTCATGATACGCCGTATCATGAAGCAGCGTTGCACACAACGCGGCAAAAAGTTGTACCGCCTCCGGTATTAGAATTCACGATACCACAAATTGCCGCGTTGTGTGCAACGATCCCCGTTGTGCGCGGGAACTTTTTCGGCTATCATGCGTCTATAGAAGTATCCGAAAGAAACGAGGACTGACCGATGAAAAACCTCCTTTCCCTCCTGCTCCCCCTCGCGCTGGCCCTTTCCCTCGCCGCCTGCGGCGAAAAAAGCGCAGACGAGGCCGCGCGCCAAACCCCGCCGACACTGACGGTGACAAGCGCAAACGCTTGCAGCGTCACCCTCAAAAGCAGCAGCTACGACTGGACCTACACCCAGGGCCTACAGAGCATGACCGACATTGCCTGCGGCGCGCACCCGCTGGACGAAAACTGCCGCGATATCACGCCTGTACTGGAAATGCCCTTTACAGTGTCGGCCGCCTATTTCTACACCGTGACCCTCGATTTCGGCGATAATTCGCCTGATTCCGCCAGTCTCCGCTGTTGGCCGTCCGACGCCTGGGGCAGCACCGGCATGCCGTCCGAGACCGTGACCGCCCAGCAGCAGGATAACGGCACATTCCGCGCAGAACTGCCGCAAAGCGACGGCATTTTCGCCGTCGACGCGCTCTGGGACGGCAGCAGCGCGACCTACACCTTCTGCACGCAGGCGGAGGGGAGCGAAGAGCTCCACCCGGGCGCGGTGCTCAGCATCGGCGAGAGCGAAGACATCCGCAAGATCGACATCTCGTGGCGCAGCGGCAGTGTGAACATCTATGCCGCCGAGCAGAGCGCGCAGATCAGCGTGAAGGAGGAATCCACCGCGCCGCTCGCCGAGAGCGAGAAGATGGTCTGCGCGATCGACGGCGACACGCTGCGCATCCGCTTCCTCGGCGACGCTTACCGCGGCAGCTACGACGGGGAAAAGTACCTCGACGTGGGACTTCCGAGGGAGCTGGTCAGCGCCGGTCACTTTGAGGAGATAAAAGTCGAAACAACGGACGCCTACACCATCGTGGGCGCGGACGTTTCCGGCAGGATCAAGCTTTCGACCGTCGGAGGCGACGCGCGCGTGATGGGCGCAACCTGCCCCACGGTCGAGATCGAGACGGTGAGCGGCAGCGTGGGCGTGGTGGACGGCACATGGGGGGAAATTGAGCTCTCGACCGTCTCCGGCGTGATCGAGCTTGCGGGCGAAGCGGAAAATGCCGAGATCGAAACCGCGAGCGGCAAGGTGGAATCGCCGGCGCGCTCGGCGCGCTGGACTTCGAAAGCGTCAGTAGTGACCTGATTTTGGCTACCGAGCGTGCGCTGCGCCTTGATGCCGAAACGGAGAGCGGCAGCATCTATCTAACCCTTCCCGCGCAGGACGGGTTTACTCTCGACTATGAAACGAAAAGCGGCGCGTTCCGCTCCGCGCTCACCGAGCGCGAAGGAGCGCTCATCACCTGTCTCGACGACCACGCGACGCACTACTCTGTGCCCGCGCTCGACGGCGGCGCGGTGAGCGAGCTTACGATCGAAACGATGAGCGGCGAGGTGACAATCGAAGCCTCTTCCTCGGGCAGCAACTGAAGCGAACGAAAAAAGAGAGCGGCAACGCCGCTCTCTTTTTTCGTTATTTCTCATCGATTGCAAGCCACGTCTGGTCGAAGCCGTAGGGAAGCAATTCCTTGATGTGCAGGCGCTTTTCTTCGTTGTCCTTGTTCAGGCAGATGACCTCCATGTCGGGGCCGAACTCGTAGAGCACCTGACGGCACGCACCGCAGGGGTAGCAGTAGTCGTCGCTGCGCCCCGCGATGACGATGCGCTTGAAGCGCCGGTGCCCCTCGCTCACGGCCTTAAACGCCGCGGTGCGCTCGGCGCAGTTCGTCAGGCCGTAGCTCGAATTTTCGATGTTGCAGCCGGTGAAGACCGCGCCGTCCTCACATTCGAGCGCCGCGCCCACGGGGAAGTGGGAGTACGGCACATACGCCATGTCCAGCATGGCGACGGCCTTCGCCTTGAGTTCTTCTAACGTTGCCATAAAAACGCCTCCTCACCAGTCTACGCCGAGATCAGGACGGACTTGCGTATCCATGATGTCCTCGGCGTTATAGAATTGCAGATAGCGGCTGCGCGCGTGGCGCAGCGTGGTGCCGTCCGGATGCAGACGGTCGCAGATGACGGCGGAAATGTCGGGCTTCACATAGCTGAACGAACTCGTGCCGACGCTCGCGAAGATGCGGAAGCCCTGGCTTTGCAGGTACTTGAAGCGCTCGCCGGTCTGGTGCCAGTCGTCACCGTCGGGACGGCCGCCGTGGGGGTAGAACAGAATTTGCGTCGGACCGACGAGCGAGCCGACCTCGTCCGCCCAGCGCTCGGTGTCGTTGATGACGGTCTGGAGCGGCTTCGTGTCGAGGCGGATGTGGCCCCAGGTGTGGCTGCCGAACGTCCAACCGGTCTCCTTCAAACGCTGGATGACGGGCTTGACGGCCTCAATCTCGCTCGCGCGGTAGGCATCGAACGCGGGGCGGTCGGGCGAATCTGCCGCGATGTCGCGGTCATCCTGCGTGCGATAGCCTAAAATACCCTGATAGCCCGTCAGCGAGAAGATGGCCTTCGCGCCGTTGAGTGAAAAGTCGGGGTGCTCGTAGACAAACTGGTCGAGAATGGGCGTCGCGTCGAGTTCCTTGGTCAAAAAGGTCTCATTTGTGTACGGATCGGTGCACTGCGCCCAGATCTCGCCGTCCTCGCCGACGACGAGCTTGCTCGTGAAGCCCTCGTCGAGCATATAGGGGTAGTAGTTCACGTCGTCAAAGCTGATGACGAGCGGCTTTTTGCCCTCTGGCAGCATCAGGGTGTTTCGCACCATGTGCGTGCCGGACTCGTCCGTCACCTCGCTCCACACGTCTTCCATCGCGACTAAGATGTAGCCCTTGTCGTACACGGACTGCAAGATCTTCTTGTACTCGTCCGCCGTGACCATCCAGTCGTCGAGGCCGTAGCGTTGGTCCTGACTGGCATTGCAGTCGTGGAAGGCCCACTGCGGATAGGCGATGATCGGGTGGAAAAAGAGGTGCTCCACCACCTGATCCGGTCCCCAGGCCTGCGTGAGCTGGTCCTCCGACCAGTAGTTGCGCACGGCGTCATAGGGGTCGGCCGTGTCGCCGGTGTTGTTGTCGGTATCGCCGCCATTCTCGTCCGTGACGGTCTGATTGTCGCCGTCGGACGGCGTCGTCTTGTCGCCGCAGGCAGTCAGCAGCGACAGCACCATCAGCACGCTGAGCAGCAGTGCAAAAAAGTGTTTCATGTCAAAATCTCCTCTCTCAAAACTGCGGGGCTATTATAGCAGACTCTATTTCTTTTGACTACGCTTTTCACGCTTTTGTTCCCATTTGTAACTATTTACCACAAATAATTAAAGCGTCACAGCTTTTCGCGTCCGCAGACGGGAAATGATTTCGAATCGTTTTTTGGCTTCGACATGCGCGTGCCAAAAAACTCTTCTCGCTCCGCGCGTGTCGAAGCCGCCCTTTGGGCGGCAAGGCACGAAGCGGAGTGTAATTCTCAAAAAACAAGGGACACGGTTTCCGTGTCCCTTGTTTTTTGAAGAATTAGAAGTCTGCGTTGCCCACGGTGCGGGGATGCAGCTCCACGTCGCGGATGTTGCCGATGCCCGTTAAATACATCACCATGCGCTCGAAACCGAGGCCGAAGCCCGCGTGACGGCAGGAGCCGTAGCGGCGCAGGTCGCAGTACCACCAGTAGTCCTCGGGATTCATGCCGAGCTCGCGGATGCGCTTTTCGAGCAGCTCGATGCGCTCCTCGCGCTGGCTGCCGCCGATGATCTCGCCGATGCCCGGAACGAGGCAGTCCGCCGCGGCGACGGTCTTACCGTCGTCGTTGAGGCGCATATAGAACGCCTTGATCTCCTGCGGATAGTCCGTGACGAACACGGGGCGCTTGAAGATCTGCTCGGTCAGGTAACGCTCGTGCTCAGTCTGCAGGTCGATGCCCCACTCGACGGGGTAGTCGAACTTCTGGCCGCTCTCCTTTAAGAGCTTGACCGCCTCGGTATACGTCACGCGGCCAAAGTCGGAACTCTCGACGTGCTGGAGACGCTCCAGCAGGCCCTTGTCGACAAAGCTGTTGAAAAACGCGAGATCGTCCGGGCAGCGCTCCATGACGCGGCGGATGATATGCTTGACCATCGCCTCCATGACCTCAAGGTCGCCGTCGAGGTCGCAGAACGCCATCTCCGGCTCGATCATCCAGAACTCGGCAGCGTGGCGCGCGGTGTTGGAATTCTCGGCGCGGAACGTGGGGCCGAAGGTGTAAACGTCACCGAACGCCATCGCGAAGTTTTCGGCGTTGAGCTGGCCGGAGACGGTCAGGCTCGTCTTCTTGCCGAAGAAGTCCTTGCTGTAGTCGATCTGGCCGTCCTCGGTACGGGGCGGGTTTTCAAGATCCAGCGTCGTCACCTGGAACATCTCACCCGCGCCCTCGCAGTCAGAGCCGGTGATGATGGGGGTGTTGACATAGACAAAGCCGCGGCTCTGGAAGAACTCGTGCACGGCGTAGGCCGCCGCGCTTCTCACGCGGAACGCCGCGGAGAAGAGGTTCGTGCGCGGACGAAGATGCTGGATGGTGCGCAGATATTCGACGCTGTGGCGCTTTTTCTGTAAGGGATAGTCGGGGGAGGACGCACCCTCGACCTCGATCTCTGTTGCCTTGACCTCGAGCGGCTGCTTGGCCTCGGGCGTCAGCACGACGGTGCCGCGCACGATGAGGGCGGCGCCCACGTTCTGCGCGGCGATCTCCTTATAATTAGAAAGAGAATTCGCATCCATCACAACCTGCAAATTGCGGAAGCACGAGCCGTCGTTCAGCTCGATGAATCCGAAGGTCTTCATATCGCGGATGGTCTTCGCCCAGCCGCATACGGTGACGCTTGCGCCGCCGTACTGCTCTTTGTCGGCGAAGAGCGCGGCAATTCTCACTCGTTCCATAATAATTTTCCTTCCTTTTGTGGGTTTTCACGGGATAATAGAGGTATTATATGCCACTTCCCGTGCAAATTCAAGCCCCGCTTTGTATTGACTTTTGACAAGTTGTATGTTATGATGCAATCTTACCTCAAAAGGTAAACGTGAAACTTTCACCTATTACTTTACAGGAGGATTTTAACATGAACAAGTATCTGGATATCGCCCCCGAGGTTGCCGAGGCTCTTGCCGCCGGCAAGCCCGTCGTGGCGCTCGAATCCACCATCATTTCCCACGGCATGCCCTATCCCCAGAACGTGGAGACCGCGCTCAAGGTCGAGCAGATCATCCGCGACGCGGGCGCCGTGCCCGCGACCATCGCCATCATCGGCGGACGCCTGAAGGCGGGCCTTTCCAAGGAAGAGATCGACTACCTCGGCCGCACCGGCGCGGGCATCCCGAAGGCTTCCCGCCGCGACCTGCCCGTGCTCGTCGCGCAGGGCAAGGACGGCGCGTGCACCGTCACCACCACGATGATGATCGCCGACATGGCGGGCATCCGTGTGTTCGCCACCGGCGGCATCGGCGGCGTGCACCGCGGCGCGCAGGAGACGTTCGACATCTCCGCCGACCTCGAAGAGCTGGCCAACACCTCCGTCATGGTCGTTTGCGCGGGCGCGAAGTCCATTCTCGACCTCGGCCTCACGCTCGAATATCTCGAGACCCACGGCGTGACCGTCATCGGCTACGGCACGAGCGAGCTGCCCGCGTTCTATACGCGCAAGTCGGGCTTCGGCGTCGACTACGAGCTCGACACGCCGGAGCAGCTGGCCAAGGCGTTCCACGTCAAGCGCGAGCTGGGTCTGCGCGGCGGCTTACTCGTCACGAACCCCATCCCCGAGGAGTACTCCATGGACAAGGAAGTCATCGACAAGGCGATTGCCGAGGCCGTTGAGGACGCGAAGAAGGACGGCATCCACGGCAAGGCCACGACGCCGTACCTGCTCGCCAAGATCAAGGACCTGACCGGCGGCGACAGCCTGGATTCCAACATCCAGCTCGTGTTCAACAACGCGCGCCTCGGCGCGGCGGCGGCTGTGGAGCTCAGCAAGCTCGAAAAGTGAGATATTTTGTCACCTATCTCGCCGCGATCAATCTAATTACGTTCTGCGTCTACGGCGCAGACAAGCGCCGCGCCAAGATATCGGGCGCGCGGCGCGTGCCCGAAAAGACCTTATTTGCACTCGCGCTGCTGCTCGGCAGCGCGGGTGCTCTTTTCGCAATGAGGGTCTTTCACCACAAGACGCGGCACTGGTACTTCCGGTTCGGCATTCCGGCGATCTTACTCTGCCAGTTAGCTCTGGGAGTATATGTGTACGTGCGGTTTTTCGCGGCATAAAAAATTTTGAAAAATTTGAGATTTTGTGAAACAAAATCGACGCTTTCTGCGTCTAATCAGTGAGGCAAGGGGAAGACGGGCGAACGGGAAGATGAAGAATTTATGAATTTTGCATTTTTCTGTTCCCTTATTCCCCGCGGCATGGTAAAATGCCGATGTATGAGAAAGGCTCTGTGCGCGCGGAGCCAAGATCGAAACAACAAGAAAGGATGAAGAAAATTATGAAGAGATTTCTCTCATCGCTGCTGGCGTTGACTATGATTTTAAGTCTGGTCATCGTTCCGGCGAACGCGGCAACGACCGAGGGAGCATCGGGTGCGATTACGATTACTCGCTCACCGGCCTCTGGAATCATTAAGCAAGGCGATACCGTTACTTTTTCTGCAACGGCAACTGTTACGCCCAGCGGTGGTACTGCAACTGCCGCTACTATGTCTAATGTGAATTGGTCTGTTAGTGGAACCGGCAGCACTGGACAAACGAGCGGCGACAATTATGTCGTTACTGTTGGCAGTACAGCTTTCACTGTCACTTGCACGGCGAACTTATCTGCAACGCCGGAAGGTAGCGAAAACCCTGTAACTGTTGACGGTGCTTCCCAAACTACTGACTCGATCGCCGTACTTTCTGCTCAGGCAGCTTTTGAAGCGGCTGCTAAGAAAGTTACTTACAACGGCAGAAAGTATGCAGTTACCGGTAGTAGCGCTACGGTTTACTACTTTGAGGAGTCTTTTGACGCTTCCAAGCTTGGCATTGAGGTGACTGGTTCTGCCTATTCTAATGCTACGCTGACGCACAAGGCTGACAACACCTATACTGTTAAGGCCAGCAACGCAGATAATGCTCCCAGCGTAGAAATTACCATCAATTCTCAGAAGACCACTCCTACCGTCAGCATTACTCCGGGCTTCGGTGCGAACAGTCCCATCAAGGGTCACACTTACACCATGTCTGCCAACTATGCAAATACTTACAACAGCACGGACGTTACTGCTGGTACTGTCAAGTATGTGTGGACGGTTGAACACGGCGGCAGCTCGAACAGCACGTCTGCAAGCACGAGTTCTACTTTTAATTGGAAACCTACTGACGAGGGTTCATACAAAATTACTTGTACTGTAACTGAGGGTTCTTCTCCGGCTGCAACGCATTATGAGACCTACACCGTTGTTGCTGAACCCTATCAGGCAATCTCTTCCAACGATGGCAAGACCACTCTTAGCCTTACGCCCGATAGCAATACCGTTTACATTAACACCCCGCGCATTCAGTCTAAGACCGACAGCAAGGTCGTCTATGGTACGAGCGATACTGCTCCCAACACTGTTACTTGGAAGGGCTTGGACTACAAGGACAGCAGTGACAGCAAAGTTGTCAAGATCTCCGGTCACGATGTCACCGGTCTCAAGAAGGGAACTGCAAAGGTCATTGCTACCGTTGAGTTCCGCGGTGCAGAGTATACTGTTGAGTACACCATCAACGTCACTTCCCTTGATGCCGACACTTCTTCCGTTACCAACGGTGATGAGATCGAGTACACCCAGCGTGAGCTGAAGAATCTTCTGGAAGACGCAATTGACGATGTTTATTCGTCTTTCTCTTCCAATGATATCACCATCATTAAGCTTGTTGAAAATGCATCTGGCTATCTGACTCTCAAGGATGATAGTACCACCCTGAGAACCGGCAACAGCATTGATGGTACTCTGACCATTGCTGCCAAGAAAGGCTACATCGGCGATGCCACGTTCAAGCTGATTGTCAATAATCGTTACACTGTTACCCTGACCGTCCGCGTCGACGGCGACAAGGACATCAAGGACACCGTGACCGGCACTTCCGCCAACAAGTCCGTGACCTTCACCAACAGCGATTACGATTCCCTCTATATCTACGAGGGTTCCAGCTTCAAGACCGAGAAGTATGACGGCGACTGGAGCAAGACCAGCGGCCACACCGATTGGAAACTCGTGTCCAAGAACAAGGACTATACCGTTTCTACCAGCGCGTTCGACAAGAACGGCAAGGCTACCCTGTATGTCGTCGCCGTGGATGACGGCATCGCCTCCACCGGTACGATCACGGTTTCTCAGAAGTCTTACGACATCAACTACAACGTTGTCGCTGGTAAGAGCGTCAGCTTCTCCCAGAAGGACTTCGAGGACTTCCTCGAGGATTACGCTGAGGACGACGGCAAGTACAACCCCAAGAAGGACGACATTTCCTTTGACCACGCTGTCCTGACCTCTTCCGTCCCCAGCACCAAGAACGAGGGCACGCTGTACTATGGCAGCACCGAGATCACCTCTTCCAACAAGAGCAAGACTGACATGACCGACATGGACAAGGTCAGCTTCGACACGGTCTCCAAGCCCAGCAAGGACACCGTCTCCCTGACCTTCCGCGTCTATGGCGAGATCGAAAAGCCCAACAGCAAAAAGCCCGACAAGGTCAACTATGACGTCAACGTCGTGATCTCCGTCGTCAAGGAAGACATCACCTACACCGTCGGCATCGACGACACCGTCCAGCTGACCGCGCGCGACTTCGTCAACTTCCTGCAGGACGCCAGGACCTCTTACCGCAAGGCTGAGCTCGACTATGTCAAGTTCGACGTGAGCGGCAAGAACGTCTCCTCCTACGCTTATGGCGGTCTGTACCGCTCTTACAGCAGCTACTCCACCGGCAAGCTGGCCGACAGCACCGACAAGTTCTACTATGAGCCCTCCCGCACGCAGTACGACCTTGCGGACGTCGCCTACCACACCACCAGATGGGCCGAGGCCGGCAAGACCGTCTACATCCCCTTCACCGTTTACGGCACCAAGGGCGAAGAGGCCTCCGGTACGATGGCTATCACCATCGCCCAGACGATGAACTTCATCGACGTCAAGGCGAGCGACTTCTTCTATGAGCCGGTCAAGTGGGCCGTGAACAACAAGATCACCAACGGCACGTCCAGCACGACCTTCTCCCCGTACAAGAACTGCAACCGTGCCGAGATCGTGACCTTCCTGTGGCGCGCCGCCAAGTCTCCGGAGCCGACCATTACCCGCAACCCGTTCAGCGATGTGCAGTCCGTCAGAGACGCCAGCTACTACAAGGCCATCCTGTGGGCCAGCCAGAACGGCATCACCGCTGGCACCACCGCGACGACCTTCTCCCCGTATCAGGAGTGCACGCGCTCCCAGATCGTGACGTTCCTGTACCGCTACGCCAAGGCGACCAACACCACGACCTACAACCCGTTCAAGGACGTCAGCTCCGTGAACGAGGCGAGCTACTATAACGCCATCCTGTGGGCTGTCGGCAAGGGCATCACCCAGGGCACCAGCACGACCACCTTCTCCCCCTACGCCTCCTGCACGCGCGGCGAGGCCGTGACGTTCCTGTATCGCTACGTCAACGGAGTAAAATAACTTAAAAAATGCCGTCCCGAAAGGGACGGCATTTTTTATTTCTTGCGCTCCGCTGCAGCGCACGCGCCGTAGGCGCGCACGTTTGCGGAGCGAGAGGTGTTTTTTCTGACGCGCTTGTCGTCAGAAAAAACAATTTGAATTTATTTCGCCGCGGGAGCGGCGAAACTCTGCGAGGCGGTTGGGGTGGTGGGCCCCCCTTGCCCCCCTGCAACCCGCCCGACGGAGTCGGGCGGGTTGCGTTTACTCTTTTCTATTCTGTAAACTTTTGTTCAAACGCCTTTACGGGGGTTCAAAAAGCGTGTAGAATGGCAACATCAAGATTTTAGGAGTGTTTTTTGTGAACAAATTCCGCGATGCCCTTTACCGCTTCATGTATGGCCGCAACGGCGTGGATGCGCTGAACTGGGCGCTCGTGATCCTTGAGCTGGCCGTGAGCATTCTGAGCTCGATCATCCGCGTGCAGGGCGTTTCCCAAGCCCTGTACTTTGTGTCGATGGTGCTGATGTTCATTGTGCTCATCCGCATCTTTTCGCGCAATCTCGCGCGCCGTCAGGCCGAAAACGCGAAGTTTCTGACCTGGTGGACGCCGAAGGCGAACGCCATCCGCGGCGCGAAGGCACGCCGCGCCGACAAGGCGCACAAATACGTCCGCTGCTCCTGCGGCGCGTACTGCCGCGTGCCGAAAAACATCGGCAAGGTCGAGCTCACGTGCCCGAAGTGCGGCAAGAAAAAGGTCGTCAAAACGTGAAAGAAAAAATCCGTCCCGCGGGACGGATTTTTTTGTAAGAAAATCAATTCTCCGCCGTCTTATAGACAGAAAGGGGTGAGGGCGCTGACGAATTTTGAAGAGGTGTACGCCGTGTACTTCGACGACGTATATCGGTATCTGCTTTCGCTGTCCGGGAGCGAGAGCGTCGCCGAGGAGCTGACGAGTGAGACGTTTTTCCGTGCGATGGACGCCCTCGACCACTTTCGGGGCGAGTGCAGCGTGCGCGTCTGGCTGTGCCAGATCGCGAAAAATCTGTATTATTCGCAGCTGCGGCGCGAGAAGCGGCTTGCCCCGCTCGAAGACTGCCGGATCGCCGAGGAGCGCCACGAGGAGGAGTTAGAAGATCACAGCGAGGCCGCGCGCATCCAGGAATTGCTGCACGCGCTCAGAGAGCCGTACAAGGAGGTCTTCATGTGGCGCGTGTACGGTGAGAAGAGCTTCCGCGACATCGGCGCGCTCTTCGGCAAGACGGAAAACTGGGCATGCGTGACGTATCACCGCGCCAAGCGCATGATCCGCGAGGGATTGGAGGACGACTGAAATGGACAAAACTTGCAGCATCGTGCAGGACCTTCTGCCGCTCTATGAGGAAGACATGCTGCGCGTGGAGACGAAGGAATTTGTGGACGGGCATTTAGCGCAGTGCGCGGCCTGCCGCGCCGAACTTGACGCGCTGAAGGCGGACGTGAAGCCCGCGCCCGTCAGCGCGCAGCCGCTGCGCGACTTGAAGCGGCAGCTTCGACGCAAGAAGCTGACCGCCGTACTGCTGGCCGTCACACTCGCGCTGACGCTGGCGACGGCGGGATTCGCGTATCTCACCGCGCCGCAGTATTTGCCGTACAGCGAGACAGAGTGGGCGATCTCGCGCTCGCCCAGCGCGCTCGCGGACGACGGCTCGGCAGCGGATGGGCTTTCTGATCTCAGCGGCGCGGAGAGCATCTCCGTCAGCCTGCTCGTGCCGGTCTCCGGCGCAGAGGTCACAAACACGCAGGACCCCAACAGCGGCAAAACCATCTACTTCATCACCGCATGGCGCACGCCGCTCGACACATGGCGCGGCGCATTCGACAAAACTGGGGGCGCTCCGAACACACACAGCGCAAATGATCGCACACAGCGCGAGGCGGACGCACTGCAAGGCGTGCTCGCCAAGGCGGAGTCCGCGCGCACGCTTTTCACGCTCGACGCCGCGAACTGCGCGGCAGTCTGCTATTCTCAGAACAACGGGCAGGACGATGTGCTGCTCTGCGGCAGCATGAACGGCGGCATCATTTCGCTGCCGAGGCTGGCGTTGGGCTATTACGTTTTGCTATCGTTAGCACTCCTTATTACGCTGGGTATTGCATTTTTCGCCTGCCGCAGGAAGAAAACGGGCAAAGCGCTCGGCTATCTCGCGCTGATTCCCGCGAGCTATCTTGCCGGTCATCTACTCGTCAAGGGTTTCACGACGACGAGCTACCAGATGCAGCGCGACTTCTCGCTCATTATCCTCGCCGCCGCGCTGATCTACGCCGCGGTCATGCTGGCGATCAACCTCTGGCGGCAGAAGCGGGAGAAGGTGTAAAACAAACAGGAAGAGACGCGAATGCGTCTCTTCCTGTTTTGGCGCAGCGGGAGGGATTCGAACCCTCGTGAGGTTTCCCTCAAACTGATTTCGAGTCAGCCCCGTTATGACCACTTCGATACCGCTGCATATTCAGTTCGCTGTTATCAGCCAAACTATTATGCCATAACTTTTTGCGTCTTGCAAGGTCTTTTTTCGCATTCGGGGCATATTCTGTGCGTATGAAGACTGTCTATTTATCGGTACGCCTGAAAAATTACGAAAATGCGCTCGCGCTGGTCGGTGCGCCGCTCACCGAAACGCCGGAGAACGCGGACGTTTTGCTGCTGCCCGGCGGGGGCGACATGCACCCGCGCTTTTACGGTCAAGCGCTGAACGGCTCGGAAGATCTCGACGAAGCACGCGACGCGCGTGAGCTCACGCTGATTGACAACTTCCTGTGCGCGGGAAAGCCTGTCATCGGCATCTGCCGCGGGCTGCAAGTCCTCAACGTCTATTTTGGCGGCACGCTGTGTCAGCACATCGAGGGCCACAGTCAAATTGACGGCGTTGACCGGCTGCATGCCATCAACACCGCGCCGGGCCTTCTGCGCGAGCTGTACGGCACGCGCTGCACGGTCAACAGTGCACACCATCAGGCCGTCTGGCGGCTAGGGACGGGGCTTCAGGTCTTCGCCTGCGCGGAGGACGGCACGGTCGAGGCCGTCGGCCACAGGACGCTCCCCGTCTTTGCCGTGCAGTGGCATCCTGAGCGGCTGTGCGGCGCGTTCGCGCGGCCGGAAAGTGCTGACGGTGCAAGGCTTTTGCGCGCTCTACTCAGATAACATAAAAAAGTGCAGAAAAATTCTGAAAAAACGTTGACAAAACGGGACACTGATGCTATTATAACAGAGCTGACGATTTTTGCGGAGGGCGCATGCAGGTGTAGCACAATGGCTAGGGCACCAGCCTTCCAAGCTGGGGATGCGGGTTCGATTCCCGTCACCTGCTCCATTCAATTCGCGCCAGTAGCTCAGTTGGATAGAGCAACTGCCTTCTAAGCAGTAGGCCGGGGGTTCGAATCCCTCCTGGCGTACCATTTACAAGGCGTCCCTCAGCAAAGCAGCAAATATCGCACGGATACAGAATATGTGGTGGGTGTAGCTCAGTTGGTTAGAGCACCGGATTGTGGTTCCGGGTGTCGAGGGTTCGAGTCCCTTTACCCACCCCACAAAAAGAGAGGGATGGGATTTGGTCCCAGCCCTCTCTTCCCAATAGGGGTGTAGCCAAGCGGTAAGGCAAGGGACTTTGACTCCCTCATTCGCTGGTTCGAGTCCAGCCATCCCTGCCAGATTTTTACCGCTTCGGTGGTTTGGAATAGAATATGCTTCGTTAGCTCAGTTGGCAGAGCACCTGCCTTTTAAGCAGGGTGTCCGGGGTTCGAATCCCCGACGAGGCACCAAAAAAGAGATGGCTTTAAGCTGTCTCTTTTTTTTGGATTCCGTTAGAAATTAAAATACTCGGGGCAAATAAACACCTCAGGGCAGCTTCTCTTGCCGCTCTGCGGCAATTCACCTTCTGTCGCGGCAGAAAACGAATTTGAATTTATTTCGTGCCGTGCGCGGCACGAAACTCTACGGGGCTTTTCATTCTACGCCGCCCGCAAAGAACCTTTGCTTGTCTGCTCGTGGCTTTTTTGCTATGATGTGAGCAGCAAGGGAGGTCGATCTATGTCTGATTTCAGTTCCAACCTGCGGCGGCTGCGGAAAAGGGCAGGTCTTTCGCAGGACGCGCTCGCGACCGATCCGAACGAGCTGCTTTACCCGAATCAAAAACGCAGGAGCGGCGGCGTGAGCCGCCTTGTGGACGACGACTTTTTCGGCAAGCTCACGGTCGTCATTTGGATCGTGGGGTTCCTGCTCGGCCTGCCCGCCGGCAGTCAAGGCTATGCGTCGGGGCCGAACACCATCTCGTGGCATTTCGTGTTTTCCGACGCGCTGCGATGCTGGGCTCCCGCATTTTTGACCGGCATGGCGTTTCTCGGCCTTCAGAAGATCATCGACCTTTTGAAAGAGCGCGGCGAGTGAGCGGGCATCTTTGCCCAGGCTCTTGCCATTCTCCTCAAAAACGGCTATGATGGACTTACTTTACATGAACAGGAGAAGCGCATTGAACATCACGACCATTTTATTCGACCTGGACGGGACGCTGCTGCCGATGGATCAGGAGGCGTTCACGACCGGATACTTTAAGATCCTCGCCAAAAAGCTCGCGCCCTACGGCTACGAGCCCAAATCCCTCGTCGACGCCATTTGGGCGGGCACGGCGGCCATGGTCAAAAACGACGGCAGCTGCACGAACGAGCAGGCCTTCTGGAAGAAGTTCGCGGCGATCTACGGCGAGGAAAAGTGCCAAAGCGACCAGGGCCTTTTCGAGGATTTCTACGCCAATGAGTTCAACGCCGCGCGCGACATCTGCGGCTTTAATCCCGCATCGGTGGAGACGGTCCATAAGCTCAAAGAGTGCGGCTACCGCGTTGCGCTGGCGACGAATCCGATCTTTCCCCACATGGCGACGGAGAACCGCATCCGCTGGGCGGGCCTTGTGCCGGAGGATTTTGAAATTTACACGACCTACGAGTCCTCGACCTTCTGCAAGCCGAATCCTGCTTACTACCTCGAGGTCGCGCGCACGCTCGGCGTCAAGCCGGAGGAGTGCCTGATGGTCGGCAACGACGCGACCGAGGACATGGCCGCACGCGAGGTCGGGATGGATGTCTTTCTTTTGACCGACTGTCTCATCAACGCGAAAAAACGCGACCTGAACGCCTATCCCCGCGGCGATTTTGCCGCGCTGAACGCTTACATTGACGCACTGCAATAAAAAACTGCCGCCCAAACGGGCGGCAGTTTTTACTTTTCGAACACTACTTTCTGCTTTTCCCGTTCTGCGCGGTGACGAGGCGGAAGATCGTGGACACCAGCAGGATCGCCACGGCGATGCTGCCCGCGACGCCCGCGGTCTCAAGTCCTTTGTGCACCGCGGCCTGCACATCGCCGCCCAGGCCGAGGCTCATCGTGTAGTAAATGCCCGCGCCCGGCACCAGCGGCAGGAGCGAGATGACGAGGTACGACGTGACGGGGTATTTGCGCGAGCGCGCCATAAGCTCAGAATACAGCGCCGAGACGACGGCGGCGAAGAAATTCATGCTGTAAATGCTCATGCCCAGATCACGGCAGAGCAGGTACGTCATCCATGTGAACACGCCGCCGAGCGCGCAGAGAATGCTGCCCCAGTCGTGCACATTGAAGAGAATGAAAAAGCCCGTACAGGCGACGAAGATCATCACGGCCTGTGCCCAGGCGGGATAGCTCGCTGAGCCGGACGCGACCGTCAGCCCGTATACGCCGGACGTGACGCGCCATGCCGCCGCCGTGCCGAGCGCGATGGCGAACGCCGAGAGAAGCACCTGCACGATGCGGTTGATGCCGGAGTTCGTATCGCCGTAAATGATGTCGCGCATGGAGGTCGTGATGAGAAGGCCGGGGACCATGATCATTAAGGTGCCGATGATGACAAAGTCGATATAGTCGACCAGATGGAAGCCCGCGGCGAGATACGCCGGCACCGCGATGGCGAACGCCTCGACGATGGTGCTGAAAAACGGGTTCGTCTCGCGCCTGTCCATCTGGCGCGAGACAAAGCCGATGATGAGGCCAAGAAGGCCCGCGAACAGGCTGTCGCGCAGCGTGCCGCCAAACACCGGGCAAAAGCCCGCCGCGGCGCAGAAATTGCCCAGGTAATAAACGGGCACCGAGTAGTGCCGCCGCCCCTTGAGCGTTTCGTCGAGCCACTGCGCGGCGACGCTCGGGTCAGGCGTTTCGGCGCAGATGCGGCGCGACAGCGCGTTGAGCTTTTCCACCGACTCGAGGTCATTGCCGTGAAAGCCGACGCGCTTCATCACCATCAAAGGCTTGCCGTTGGCCGCCTCGAGGCTGACCATCACGCAGTTGGGGATGGAAAAGGCCTCGCATTCAATGCCGTAGGCACCGATGATGCGGCGTATCGTCTCTTCGACGCGGAACGTCTCCGCCCCGCTGAGCGCCAGATGATAGCCGACGCGCGCGGCCAGATCGGTCAAAAGGTAATAATCCATAAAAAATCCTCATATTTTTGGGAAATTTGCCGTCAGCGGGCCTTATATTACAGCGAAACGACCGTCCTGTCAATGCTGACAGGGCGGTCATGCAAAAAACATTTGCCATTTTGCCGCGGCGGCACTATACTGGTGCTCGGTCAAGCGGAAAACAGAAAGAAATGAGAGAGATCATGGGAACTACAGTCAAAAAGCATGAGATCGACATGCTGCACGGCTCCATCTGGAATAAGCTGCCACTCTTTGCCCTGCCGGTCGCAGCCACGGCGATCTTGGAGCAGCTCTTCCACGCCTCGGACGTTGCCATCGTCGGCAACTTCACGGGCGATGCGCGCACAGTCGCCGTCGCGGCGGTGGGCGCAAACGGCCCGATCATCGGCCTCATCGTCAATCTTTTCATCGGCATCGCGCTCGGCGCGAACGTCGTCATCGCGAACGCCATCGGCTGCCGCGACGACAATGCCGTCAAGCGCGCGGTGCACACGGCCATCGTGTTTGCCGTGTGCGGCGGCGCAGCGGTCGCATTGCTCGGACAGTTCATCGCCTCGCCGCTGCTCAACATCTTGAACGTGCCGGAGGACGTGTTCCCCTATGCGCTTTTGTATCTGCGCATTTACCTTCTCGGCATGTCGGTGATATTGCTCTACAACTTTGAGGCCGCGATCTTCCGCAGCATTGGCGACACGAAAGTGCCGTTCGCAGCGCTTGCGATCTCCGGTGTGCTGAACGTGCTGCTGAACCTCTTTTTCGTCATTGTGCTGCATATGACGGTCAACGGCGTCGCCATCGCCACGGTGGCGGCCAACGCCGTGAGCGCGGCACTGCTCTACGTCCGCCTGACGCGCACGGATAAATGCGTGCGCGTGGAGCGGAAAGCGCTACGCATCGACGGCGCGAGCTTGAAGCGCATTCTGCGCATTGGCTTTCCCGCGGGCGTGCAGAGCGCGGTGTTCTCGTTCGCCAACATCGTCATCCAGTCGGCCATCAACACCCTCGGCACGGTGGCGATCGCGGCGTCGAGCGCGGCGTTCAATGTGGAAATTCTTGCCTACGACGTGCTCAACTCGTTTTCGCAGGCCTGCACGACCTTTGTCGGCCAGAACTACGGCGCAGGGCAGATCAAGCGCTGCAAGAAGACGATGCAACTCAGCTTTTTGGAGGGGGCCATCGCGACATTTGTCTCGGTCGTTGTCCTGCTGCTGAGCGCAAGGTCGCTGCTCGCCATTTTCAACAGCGATCCCGAGGTCATTGCCATCGGCTATATTCGCCTTGCGACGATCCTGCCGGCGTATGTTTTCTGCCTGATCTACGAAATACTCTCCGGGTATCTGCGCGGCTTCGGCACTTCGCTCGCGCCCGCACTTTTGACGATGCTCGGCGTGTGCGGTATCCGCATCGCGTGGGTCAAGTTCGTCTTCCCGATGAGCATGACGTTCCAGACCGTCATGTGGGTCTATCCCATCAGCCTTTGCGCAACGGCGATCCTGATCTGCGGCGCGGTGCTCTTCTACCGCCCCTCGAGGCGCTTTGCCCGCCTTGAGCAGGAAAGCGAAAACAAGTGAGGGTGGCCCCTCACTTGTCAAAATGCTCCCAGAAGGCGCGCACGGCGGCCTCGTATGCTCCGCGGCCCATATAGTAGCTCATCGCGTGGTCCGCGCCGGGCACGACGAGCAGCTTGCAGGGCGCGGCGCAGGCGTCGCGGTTTTCAAACGCCATCTTGAGCGGGACGAAGTGGTCGTCCTCGCCGTGAATGAGCAGGATCGGAACATCGGTATTTTTGAGCGCCTCGACGGTGGAGTAGCTGCCGGACGAGGCGTTCAGTCTCTTCTGGCACAGAAGATCGGCGATGACGGTTGCTGCGCGGACAGGAAGGTGCAGGTTCTTCCCCATCACGTGCTGCCAGATCGCACGCGGCGAGGTGTAGGCCGAGTCGGCGATCACGCCGTGCACCGCGGCGGGGAGAATATCGCCTGCGGCCATGAGCACCGTCGCCCCGCCGAGCGACACGCCCATAAGGTAAACGGGCAGGCCGGGGAAGCGTTCGGCTGCCCAGTTTGCCCAGTCGACGCAGTCGTAGCGCTCGGTCAGGCCGAAGCCGATGTATTCGCCCTCGCTCTCGTTCTGCGCGCGCTGCTCCACATAGAGCACGCTGCACTGCTCGCGGCTTAAAAAGTCCGCAAGCAGGCCGAAATCGCGGTACCACGCTGAGCGCCAGCCGTGAAACGCGATCACAAGGCGCTCGGCCTTTTCGCATTCACGAAGATGGCCCACGAGCGTCAAGCCATCGCGGTTTTCGAGCAGCACTGTCTCCGTTTCCGAAGAGGCGAGCTTTTTCGCGGCGGCGCGCTGCGCCTCACGGTAGGGCTCGTCACGCTTTTCGCCCGTGAGCTGGGCGCTGCCCTTGTTTTTGAGCGCCTTGGGCGCTTCGCGCTTCATCGCGACGTCCATGAGCGTTCTCGTCACGCCGTAGGCCGCCGCGCCGTAGAGTGCCGCCGCAGCCGTGACGAATATAGCCGCCTTTGCCGTTTTTTTCATAACTGTAACCTCCTTGTATCCAAACTGTAAACTCTTATCTTGGGTACTGGACAGGGATATTTTCCCGTGTTATACTCCAAACTAATCTAAGTTCCGGGCGGTTTCGACCGCCCGTCTCTTCTTTCAGCGTAGCAAAAACTCCGGCTTTTTGCTACGTTCAGTTTTTCCCGTTTGTATGCACTTCCTGCCGGAAATTTCAATGATGGGAGGAACGCATTTTCATGAACGAAGTCAAGTCCCCGAAAAAGCCGCTGCTGTACTACTACTTTGTGGCGATGCTGCTTGTGATGCTCTTCAACTTCATCGCCATGCCGTGGATCTCTGAGCACCAGATCAAGGACGTCGACTACAACACTTTCGTCACCATGACAGAGCAGGGTGAGGTCGGCCGGGTCGAGATCCAGGAGCAGTCCAACCGCATTCTCTTCACCAGCAGCGATGAAAAGACCGTCTACAAGACAGCGATGGTGCCTGACGACGGTTTGGTGCAGCGCCTTTTGGACGCGGGCGTCTCCACCACGGGTGAGGAGATCGAGCAGACGTCCACGCTCGTCAGCATTCTCGCCTGGGTGTTGCCCATCATCATCTTTGTCGCGCTGGGACAGTATATGTCGCGCAAGATGATGGAGAAGATGGGCGGCGGAGGCAACTCCATGATGTTCAACATGGGGAAGTCCAACGCCAAGGTGTATGTCAAGTCCGCCGAGGGCATCAAGTTTGACGATGTCGCGGGCGAGGATGAGGCCAAGGAGAACCTCACCGAGGTCGTCAACTACCTGCACGACCCCAGCAAGTATCAGGAAATCGGCGCGTCGATGCCCAAGGGCATTCTGCTCGTCGGCCCTCCGGGAACCGGTAAAACGATGCTCGCCAAGGCGGTCGCCGGCGAGGCGAATGTGCCGTTCTTCTCGATGTCGGGCTCTGAATTTGTCGAAATGTTCGTCGGCATGGGCGCGAGCAAGGTGCGCGACCTCTTCAAGCAGGCCAAGGAAAAGGCCCCCTGCATCGTCTTCATCGACGAGATCGACGCCATCGGCCAGAAGCGCAGCGGCCAGTACGGCGGCAACGATGAGCGCGAGCAGACCTTGAACCAACTGCTCACCGAAATGGACGGCTTTGAGGGCAACAACGGCGTCATCATTCTCGCCGCCACGAACCGCCCCGAATCCCTTGACCCCGCGCTCACGCGCCCGGGGCGCTTCGACCGCCGCGTGCCGGTGGAGCTGCCCGACCTCAAGGGACGCGAGGCTATCTTGCAGGTCCACGCGAAGAAGATCAAGGTCGCCGAGGACGTTGACTTCAACAAGATCGCGCGCATGGCCTCCGGCGCTTCCGGCGCGGAGCTTGCGAACATCGTCAATGAAGCGGCGCTGCGCGCCGTGCGCGACGGCAGACGCTTTGCCACGCAGGCAGACCTGGAAGAGAGCATCGAGGTCGTCATCGCCGGCTACCAGAAGAAGAACGCCATCATGACCGACGAAGAAAAGAAGATCGTCTCCTACCACGAGATCGGCCACGCGCTCGTGGCGGCGATGCAGACGCACTCCGCCCCCGTGCAGAAAATCACCATTGTGCCGCGCACCTCGGGCGCGCTGGGCTACACGATGCAGATCGAAGAGGGCAACCATTATCTCATGAGCAAAACCGAGATGGAGAACAAGATCGCCACGCTGACCGGCGGCCGCGCCGCGGAGGAGGTCGTGTTCCACTCCGTCACGACCGGCGCGTCGAACGATATCGAGCAGGCGACGAAGCTCGCCCGCGCGATGATCACGCGCTATGGCATGAGCGACGATTTCGACATGGTCGCGCTTGAGACGGTCAACAATCAGTACCTCGGCGGCGACGCATCGCTCGCTTGCTCTGCCGAAACGCAGACGAAGATCGACCAGCGCGTCGTGGAGCTGGTGAAAGCGCAGCACGAAAAGGCTGTGAACATCCTCACCGAGAACCGCGCGAAGCTCGATGAGCTGGCGCAGTACCTCTACGAGAAGGAGACCATCACGGGCGAAGAGTTCATGAACATCCTGAATGCGCAGTAAACTCCATAAATAGAAAGAAAGGCACAGCCGTTTGGCTGTGCCTTTCTTTCTATTTACAGGTTGCTTTCTTTTCTGCTCGTGCAGCTGCGCAGGTAGTCGCCAAGGTTTGTGATGCAAAGGAGTGTCACGACCAGAAATACGCCGGGGATGAGCAAGATCCACCACGCGTCGGTCATCAGCGCCTTTTCCGCGAGTGAGAGCATGCTGCCCCAGGTCACGACCTCAATGGGCAGGCCGAGGCCCATGAAGCTGAGCGTCGACTCGGCGATGATGGCGCTGCGCACATTCATCACCATCATGAAGAGGATGGACGAGAAGAAATTCGGCGCAAGGTGACACCGCAGAATGTGGAAAAAGCTGCCGCCCATGCACTTAGCCACGATGACATACTCGCTCGCGCGCAGCTGCTGCACCTCTGTGCGCACGACCTTGGCGATGCTCGTCCAGCTCGTGAGGCCGATGACGAACGCGATGCTCCACGCGCTCGGCGTGCCGATGACTGCCTGCAGGAAGATGACAAGCAGCAGGTTCGGCACGCTGAGAAGAATTTCGGTCAGGCGCATCAGCAGCGCGTCGAGCCATTTGGGCGAAAGTCCGCTGACCGCGCCGAACAAAATGGCGAGCAGCGTCGAAATGAGGGTCGAGCCGACGCCGATGAACAGCGACAGCCGCCCGCCGTACCAGATCATCGAAAAGATGTCGCGCCCCATCGTGTCCGTGCCGAACAGGAATTCGCGGCACGGTGCGGCCGAGCAGTGGGCGAGGTCGAGATGTGCAGCTCGCCGATGAGGCAGGGGTTGTTCTTCATGCGGCGGGACAGGGTCCGAATGACGCGCTGATTTCCTCGTCGCGGCCAATGACAGGATCCAGCTTGCCCATCCGGGCGTCCGCCGTCAGGTCGCGGGTAAATTCCGCCAGCGTCTTATTGTTTTTGCCGTTCTCCTCAACGCCTCCGACGGTTTGAGCATCGCCGCTTCCGCTCTGAGCGCGGGACGCGGCGCTGAGCTTCTCCATCAGCGCGGTGTAGAGCTGTCGGGCGTCCACACCGGCAGAGCGCAGAATACGGACGGCCATATTGTTGCCCTCGCGGAGGATACCGGCCAGCAGATGCTCTGTGCCGATACAGGCGTAGCCGCCGCGGGCGGCGTCCTCCATGGCGATCTCCAATACGTGCTTGGCGCGGGGGCTCAGGCTTTGCGCGGAATTGCTGCCGGACAGTCCGGTACCGGCGCTCTTGCGAATCATCTCCGTCAGCAGATCGTCGGTCAGACCTGCTTCGGTCAGTACAGTGTGGGCAAGGCCCTCGTCCTCCCGCATCAGGCCATGCAGCAGATGCTCCGTGCCCATGTAGCCGTGACCCAGCTCGCCCGCAGCCTCTTGAGCCAGCTGCAGGGCTTCCTCCGCAGTAGGAGTGAATTTATTTTCATCCATCGTTCAATACCTCTTTTATTTTGGGGTGTGTTTTATCTTTTCATCTGTGCTTTAAGCGGTTTCTTGATTGTCCTTTTGGGACTTCTCAGCGTCCTTGTGCGCTTCCTCCAGCTTGTGGATCTCATCCCGCAGCTGGGCGGCGCGCTCGAAGTCCTCTTCCGCAATGGCCTTTTCCTGCGCCTGCTTCAGCGCATTCTTCTGGCGCAGATAGGAAAAGCGGTTCTGATCCTCATGACTCATGAGGTTGTCCTTTTTCTCCTCCTGAACCTCCTGCACCGGTGCTGCGCCGATGGCGGGCATGGTATCGAAGAAATCATCAAAAGGACTCTCCAGCATCCGCCCCATCAGGGACGGTGTGGAGCCGAAGAACGCATCATTGCCAAAGAAACTGTCCAGCATGGACGGCCGCTTGGAGAAAAATCTCTGGGTATAGCCCAGCTTCTCCGCACAGGCCTGGCAGAGGTGATGCTCCTCCGTTCTGCCGTTGATGCTGCTGCGATAGATGAAGTTGGCTTCATTTCTGCCGCAATTTTCACATTTCATAATTATCCCTCCGTGAATCTGTATATAAATCGTTCAAACTTTCCTTTCTGACACACAGTTTAGCTTTTCCTCTTGCAAAAACAAGAAGCTGCCGATACAACAAAGAAAAAACGACTTGTACCGAATGCACAAGCCGAAGAAGGAGACAGACCATGGAGGAAAAACGCTTGGAATCGTGCAATGCAGAGGCGCTGCTGGATGAGTTCTTTTCGCAGGATAATTTCCGGCAGTTAGCGCTGAGCACAGGGGAGCTGATAGGCTGCCCGCTTCTGGTGCTGGACGACACCTTCCACGTCGCGGCGCACTACCTGCCGCTCGGCTTTTCCGATGCGCTCTTTGAAACCGCCGTACGCTGCGGCGAGATCACCTACGAGGCCGGCGCAATCATCAGCAAAAATGCGATGCTCACAGCTGGTTGGGCGGACTATGTCCAGCTGGCTGATAGCCCCTATCGGCGGCGTTTTGCACCTCTCATCAGCACGGGCGTGCGCCTCGGCTGCCTGATCTGCGTGGACACGGACGGGCACTTGGAGCAGACCCCTCCGCATACCTGGGAGATGGTGGAGCACATCACCGCCAAGCAGCTGTTCATGGAGGTGAGCCGTCAGGACAAGCCTTCCGAGACGGTGGAGGACATCCTCATGCACCTGCTGGACGGCGGGTTTTCCGCCGCCGCGCATTTTCAGCTTCAGGCCTCCGGCACCTACCCCGCGGACTTTCATCCGCGCGCCTTCGCCCTCATCGACCTTGAGACCTACCACAGCGCTTACATGGGAAAGCAGCATCTGAAAGAGGAGCTGGAAGCGCAGATTGCGGATTCCCACCCCTTTTTATATAAGGGCGATGTTTTTCTCTTCCTGCACCGGGAGGGGGATGGCGACATCTTTTCCGAGCTTGCGGAGGAATTTCAGCTTAAAATTCTCATCTCTGCGCCGATCGACGACCTTTTCACCCTCCCGCAGCTCTACCGCACGGCGCGCGAGGCATTGGAGCTGATGAAAGATGAGCGCTTCCACGGTGAGGCCGTCTGCACAGCGCAGCAGCTGCGCACGCCGCTGCTGCTGAAAAATCTGGAGGGGCGCGGCGACCTGATCCCGATCGCGCTGCGCCGCCTTGCCGCCCACGACCACGAAAAGGACACCCAGTACTGCGAAACGCTTTACCATTACCTCACCTGCTGCCACTCACTGAAAAAGACCAGCAACGCGCTCTATACCCACCGCAACACCGTGCTTTACCGCATCCGCAGATTGCAGGAGAATTTCGCGATCTCGCTGGAGGAGCCGTCCCAGCACGCCGACCTGCTGCTGGGCGTGTCGCTCATTTTGTTTGAGATCAAGGGGCCGGACTTTTTTCTGCGTGCGCCGAAAAATGAAGCATAAAACCGGCGCGATCACGCGCCGGTCAGATAGAAAAGGATGATATCATGAAGGAAAACAGAAAGCTTTTGAGAGAAGTCCTCAAGGACATCTGCCACGACATGACGGACGAGGAAGTGCTGAACCTGCTGGCGGACAGTAAAATTTCCGAAAATCTCGCAGGCGAAAAGGAAAAATACACCATTGGCCAGCGCGCGGCAGACGCCATCGCGAAATTTGCGGGCAGCTGGGCGTTCATCTTTGCCTTCACCGGCGTGCTGATTTTGTGGATGCTTGTCAACACGCTTCTGGCGGCAAAGGCGTTCGACCCGTACCCCTTCATCCTGCTCAATCTGGCGCTCTCCTGCGTGGCGGCCATTCAGGCGCCGCTCATCATGATGAGCCAGAACCGGCAGGAGGAAAAGGACCGCCGCCGCGCGGAGAACGATTACCGAGTCAACCTCAAAACGGAGATCATGATCGAGGATCTCTACGACAAGGTAAACGCCATTCTCGCCAGACAGACCTCTTTGGAAAAACAGCTGGCCGAGGAGGACGGTGAAAGCACAGAGCAAAAATGAGGGAGGACGATTCTCCCTCATTTTTCTCTATTTTTGCGCAATGCGGCATTCCCTGCCGCAGAATCTGCGCGCTTTTGTTGAGATGCCTCTCCGGCGCATCAAGCCCTTATACGTGCAAGACTCTATGTTGCTTTACAGCCGGAAGTGCTTCTTAAGTTCTTGGTTTTCCCCCAGCACCAGCAGCGTCATATCAGCGTCCAGCACAGTTTCCGGTGAGACGTTCACATCGGTCTTGCCGTTCCGCTTCACACCGAGGATGTTGACGCCGTATTTTCTGCGGATGTCCAGCTCGCCGATGCTGCGGCCCTGCCAATCCTCCGGCACGGCAACCTCGATAATGGCGTGCTGCTCGTCCAGCTCAATGTAGCTAAAAATATGGTTGGCGGTATAGCGGATGGCCGCCCACTTCGCCAGCTGCTTTTCCGGGTAGGCGACCGCGTCCGCGCCGTTGCGCAGCAGAAATTTCGCCTGCACATCCCGCTCAGCGCGGGATACCACATATTTTGCTCCCAGCTCCTTGAGCAGCGACGTCGTCTCCAGCGAATTCTGAAAATTTCCGCTGATGGTGACATAGCAGACATCGTAATTGCTCACGCCCAGCGAGCGCAGAAAGTCCACACGGGTGCTGTCGCCGATCTGCGCGTTGGTGACAAAGGACATGCACTCGTTGACGCGCTCCTCGTCTTTGTCCACCGCCATCACCTGATGGCCCAGCTCGTTGAGCTGCATGGCAAGATGCCGCCCGAAGCGGCCCAGTCCGATCAATAATACCGTTTTCATTGTATGCTCCTTTCAGCCTACGGTAATTTTCTCCTGCGGATAGCGGGCGTAAGTCAGATCAGACCCGGAGAATGCGGCGTAGATCAAGGTCAATCCGCCGACGCGCCCGAAATACATCAGCAGGATGAGAATGCTCTGCGACAGGACTCCCAGCTGCGGCGTCAGCCCCAGCGTCAGGCCCACCGTACCGGCGGCGGACGCTGTTTCATAGAGACAGGCACCGAGGGGAAGCTCCTCCGCTGTGCTGATGACCGCCGCGCCCGCAAAGGTCAGCCCCAGATACAGCAGCAGAATGGCGGCGGCGTTGCGGACGGCGGATGTCTCCAATCTGCGGTGGAAGAGCTGCGGATCCTCTCGCCTGCGGAAGGCGGCAACGGCGTTGGCAATCAGGACGGCCAGCGTTGTGACCTTCATGCCGCCCGCCGTAGAGCCGGGGGCCCCGCCGGTGAGCATCAGCAGAATGGTGACCGCCTGAGAGGCATCCGTCATCTCCGTCAGATCCACTGTGTTATAGCCGGCCGTCCGCGGCGTGACCGACTGAAAAAGGGAGGCCAATATCCGCTCTCCTATCGTCAGGTCCGCAAAATCCGTCAGGAAAAAGAGAAACGCCGGAATCGTGATCAAAAGCGCCGTCGCGCTCAGAATGACCTTGCTCTGCATCCGGTAACGCCGCAGGTGCAGCCCGTGCGTACAGACATCGTCCCACGTTAGAAAGCCGATGCCGCCCACGATGATCAGCAGCATGATCACAATGTTGACCAGCGGGTCGGCGGCATAGGCCGTCAGCGAGGGGTAGAGGGAATCCGTCCGCCCCAGAATATCGAAGCCCGCATTGCAGAAGGCGGAAACGGAATGGAAAACGGACATCCATACGCCCCGCAGTCCATAGTCCCGGCAAAAGGCTGGCAGCAGCGCCAGCGCGCCCAGCAGCTCGACCAGAAAGGTCCCCTTGAGGATAAATCTCGTCAGGCGCACGATGCCGCCCACCGCAGGGGCGGAGATGGCGTCCTGCATGGCGCTGCGCTCCTTGAGCGTGATGTTCCGCCCAGCGAGCATCAGGAAGGTCACCGCACCGGTGATCACCCCCAGCCCGCCGATCTGGATCAGCAGCAATATGACTGTTTGACCGAAGGCGGACCAGTAACTGCCGGTATCCTGCACCACCAGCCCCGTCACGCAGACAGCGGAAGTGGAGGTAAACAGTGCCTCATGAAACGGCGTCCAGACACGCTGTACTGTGGCGATAGGCAGCATCAGCACCAGCGCCCCCAATAGGATCACGCCCGCAAAGCCGAGGATCATGATTTGAAAAGAAGTCAAATGCCGCTTTAAGCGAAACAAAGTCTCCGTCACATCACACACCTCCTTGAAACAATGGTACTCTCAATCTTCCGTACAGTATAGCACGGCTTTTGCAATGTGTCTGTATGTATCTTGTACAATTTTCAGGTGCAGAGTCCTTATTTGCGGCCCGGAGGCGGTCTGCAAAGCTGCGGTTGACAGACTTTGGTGCATAGAATTCTCCGCGTGACCTGTAAATCTTTCCTGATTTTTTACAGAAACCGTTGCCTTTTTTCAATATTTGTTCTAAGATAAGCTCTCTGTCTGTCATATTCAGCTGAAATTCTACAAAGCTTTTTAAAAAAGTCCCAACGGGAGAACCAATATGCTCAAAGAAAAAACATCCGATGTATCCATGACAAATACGAATCAAGGCTCTGGCACTGCTGCTGAAGCGGCAGTGCCCATGAGCCGTGGCCTTTGGAATACGTGGCGCAAAAATCTCCTGCTGTTCTGCCTGACCGGCGTTTATGTGGAGCTGTGCCTGCATCTGTGCGTATTCGGCTCGATGGACCGGTACGCGGGATATCCTGTCCTGTTTGGCCTGCTGGGTGGCGCACTCTGCACGCTGGTAGTCTCAAGCCTGCCAAAGGTCCTGCGCCAGATCACAGGGGTTTTCCTGGTCGCGGCACAGGTGCTGCTGGCCGAGGTGCAGTTGGTCTATCACTGCATCTTCGGAGATTTCATGCCCGTCAGCCAGATCGGCATGGGCGGAAATGTGGTCGTCAATTTCAACTCGCAGCTTCTCTATGGGATCCGCCAAAATCTGCTGAAGATCCTGCTCCTCCTGCTGCCGCTGATTGCCGTGATCCTCTGCCTTGCCCTGCGAAGGGGGCAGGCTCTGAAGCTGCGGCTGCGCTGGAAACAGACTATGGCCTCCTCTGCCGTGCTCCTCGCACTGCTGCTGACGGTCACGGGACTCATGTATGTTGGACGGGACAACGCCTTTTCCGTCTATCGTACCTTCACCAATGTGAACACCTCCACCGACAGCAGTTATAAAAAAATCGGTATGCTGGCCACCACGGCGCAGGAGCTTCGATACATGCTCTTCAGCGGCAGCGGCAGCATTATGATCACGCCGTCGTCCTTGAATATGAGCGATGTTCCGCGGACATACAGCAGCAACTCCTATAACGTGATCGAAAGCATCGATTTTACGGCTCTTGCAGACAGTACCGACAGCGATATTCTCAAGGCCACAGACGAGTATCTATCAAATGCAACACCCACCCGCAAAAACAACTACACAGGACTTCTTAAGGACTATAACCTCATCACCATCTGCGCCGAGAGCTTCTGCCCGTGGTTTATCAGCGAGGAGCTGACGCCGACGCTCTACAAGCTGAGCCATACGGGTATTCTCTTTGAAAATTACTACGGCACGTTCCAGTCCGTCACCACCAACGGCGAATACACCATGTGCATGGGGCTTTATCCGGATATGTCCCGCACGAAGACGGATTCCAGCTTCAATGTGGCGGGCACCAACTATCTGCCGTTCTGCCTGGGCAATGCGCTCAAGGGCATGGGCTATCAAGCCTGGGGCTATCACGACTACATCGGGGATTTCTACAACCGGAACATCACCCACGCCAACATGGGCTACACGTTCAAGGCGGCGGATTCTGGTCTGGCCATGAAGATCGACTGGCCCTCCTCCGATCTGGAGATGATGGAGGCCTCCATAGACGACTACATCAACAGCGGAGAACCCTTCCACGCCTATTACATGACCTTCAGCGGTCACTACCAGTACAACTGGGACAACGCAATGAGCGCCAAAAACCGCGACGCGGTGAAAGATCTGCCCTATTCCGAGCCGGTGAAGGCGTACATTGCCTGCAATCTGGAGCTGGAATACGCACTGGAGTACCTGATGCAGCGGCTGGAGCAGGCTGGCGTTGCCGACAAGACCTGCATCGTCCTGACCAACGACCACTACCCCTACGGCCTGACCGAAGACGAGTACAACGAGCTGGCCGGGCAGACGCTGGACACCACCTTTGAGAAGTACCGCAACAGCTTCATCTGCTATGTTCCCGGCCTTTCAGAGAACATCGTGGTGGATGAATACTGCTCCACGGCGGACATCTTGCCGACACTGCTGAATCTCTTCGGCGTGGACTACGATTCCCGCCTGCTGGCGGGCACCGACGTGCTTTCCAGCGGCCTCCATGTAGCGGTGCTGTCGGATAAGTCCTTTCTGACGAAGACCTTCCGCTATGACGCCGGTACGGAAACCGTGATCCCCGCCGACGAGAATACCACAGTCTCCGACGAGCTGGCGGAAGCCTACCGGCTCTATGTGGACAGCCGGTTCCAGCTCTCCGGCAACATTCTCAACAGCGATTACTACGCCCACGTCTTTTCCAAAGAGTCCAGCGGCGGGAGCCTTGCGGACACGGTGGTGTTCACGGACATCAAGAGCATCTTCAATCAGGCCAGCGTCCTCTACATGTACCGCAAGGGCTATGTGGATCCGGAAACACCGGACACCTTCGGCGGCAAGGCCACGGCAAGACTGGGTGAGTTTGTCGATGTGCTCTACCGCATCGCGGGCCGGCCGGAAACGGACAACACCGCCCTTCCGGCTGACTACGAAAACGAGGAATTCAACGCGGCCCATCCCTATTATAATGCCGTGTGCTGGGCCTATCAGACAAGGCTGCTCCGGCAAAATGATCCCAATGCCGAATACGATGACAAGGTGGACTATCAGACGGCGTGCGTACTAATCCGCCGCTACGCGATCATGGCAGGCGTCGATACCGGCGTGGATCAGACGCAGCTCAGGCAGCTTCTTCGGGATGCCCCCGATCTTGGCAGAGAGGCCGTCAAAGCGATGCTCTGGTGCGACGAGAAAGACATCACCACCCGGGACAGCAACCTTGACGAGCTGCTGGCGTCCGCTGGCACCCCCATCAGCCGCTACCAGATGACGTCGTTCCTGATCTACCTCTGCACCTACGAGCTGGATATTGGCAGCTGAGCATGCGGCGCAGATCCTGCCGGAGAAGTGTTCCGCGACCGATTCGCAAAAAGAGTCGCCTTTCTCGGCTGTGTACCGGAAGATACCCATTCGATGCCGCACTACGCTTAATGTTGGAATAAGTAAACATACTCACAAGCATTACACTCAGTGTAGACCTAATGTAGATTCAGACCATTCTGTGTTTACGAAAGTTTACATTGAGTGTAATTTTTTCTGCCTTGAATGGGTGGTCAAACAGGGCCGGTTTTCTACATCTATTACGAAGGGATGAGACATCCACCCCCTATTCTCACACGAAAGAAGGGGTTTGATTTGAGCAAACGAAAACACGGACCTACGATTGTACCGGCCTTATCCGCCAAGGTGGATAACAAAAAAACGATTCATTCAGGTTGGAAACTCACTGCTCCTCTCCAAGCAGTTCCACGCACTCAGCACCGGCAGCCGGTTTCTCTATTTCTGCATGGCCATGGAGAGCGGCGGAGGGAAGAATTTCATTCTTCCACAAAAGGACGCAAAAAAGTACGGGATCGCGCCTTCCAGCCTGTGGAAGCACATCAACGAGCTGGAAGCTGCCCGTTTTATCAGAGTCTATTCCGGAAAGCCCACACGCGAACCAAACCGATATGAGTTTTGCCTGAGTTGGAAGCTGCCGCCGTCACCCCTTCGTTCGCATACCCCCATGGCTATATGTAGTAAATCTGTCTCGGATGGAAACAAGGGCGGGCCGTAAAAAATCTCACTGGTTATGTCTTTTAGAATGAGTGCCGGCTGACAGAACGGAGGTCACTTGTACTGTTTTGATACAAGATCGGCATTTCTCTTGCACAAAAATGAGTCAGCCGAAATGAATGAAAGGGAATGAGAAAAAAGTGAATATGATGGGCTGAAAAGCCTTGAAAACACTTACTTTTTGAAAATCTCATTTCCTGTTTGATAGCAAAATGATAGCAGATACTAAAGCCATTTTGTTTGTTCTTGTTTTGGCGAGCGAATGGTTTGCAGGTTTGCTGTCGCATCCAATCCTATATTGAGAGCGAAAAAGGCTCTGCTGACTTTCTGTAAAAGAAGGTCGGCAGAGCCTTTTGTTATTCTTCGCTATGTTCCTTGAGATCAGCAAGGAGCAGGTCACTCAGCTCCTGCGATGGCGTGATCTTGTGCCACTGACCGGAGGTGTCAAGTTCAGGGTAGCGGTAGCGCCAGCGGTCATATTCTTCTTTGGTAATCTCCCCCGCTTTCAGCTTGGCGGCAACCGCACCCCACGCGGCAAGCATTTTGTGAAGCTCCGCTGCGTCGCGTCCTTTGTGGATATGAACGCGCAGATGTACCTCATCCTCACAGTCGCAGACCTCAAGACCGTAGCGGTCTTCCAGCGTGAACAGCGTGTGCATCAGTCCAATATAGGAGTCAATGTCCGGTACGTCCAGCGCCTTGGGCGAAACGTCAAGCACCTGCGCCAGCGCAGCGGTCACGTCCGCTTTGGGCGTTCTGGAACCATTCTCGTACTGCGCAAGGCGGACATCTGCGGATTTCTCCGGAAAACCCAGCGCCATGCCAAGGTATTTCTGCGTCATGCCCCGCATCGTGCGGAAAAAGTGGATGCGTTCACCAATCGCCATAATAGCCATCTCCTGTGTCGGTTGTCTTTGATAATGAGTATAGCAGATATGTTTAATTTCGTCAAGAAAAATCTAAGCAAGTTTATTTAATATTTTCCTGCAAACCGGCTTGACTTAAACTCATATGTATAGTACAATAGTTATAAGCTAAGCATATTAGCTTAATTCATAGAAATTTTACAATTAGGATAGTCAACAAATGCAGAAAAAATGTCCGTTGTAAAGTGAGGGGGGTGAAATCCAAAAGCCGCACAATTGAATGACCGTCCAAGGGATACTTTCTCCGGGGAAGCAGGCGATGAAATGAGCATGCCAAGGAGAAAAGAAAACGGCACAGCGCCGAAAAGGGTTGCCTGTCAGAGTCCTGCGGATAGAACGGCGAAGCAATCAACCACAAATCAGGAAAGGAAGGTATTTTGCCTATGGCAGGAGAAATTTTTATGAGAGTAAATGAAGTTGCGGAAGAGCTTGGCGTATCGGTTCCGTATGCGTATAAGCTCATCCGTGAGCTGAACGAAGAGCTGCGAAAGACCGGCTGCATCACCATTGCAGGCAGGATCGACCGCAAGTTCTTCCATGAGAAGTTCTACGGAACGAGAGAACCGAAGGAAAGAAGGGAATCAAATGGCAGCGTTTAAGGACAAGAAGAACGGCTCATGGTATGTGCAGTTTCGCTATACCGACTGGCGCGGTGAGCGCCAGCAGAAATTAAAGCGCGGCTTTGCCACGAAAAAAGAGGCGCAGGCATGGGAGCGCGAGTTTCTGATGCAGAAGCAGGCTGACATCAATATGAGCTTCGAGAGCTTTGTGGCGCTTTACGAAAAAGACGTCAAGCCCAAGCTGAAGCTCAACACATGGCTCAGCAAGGAGCATATCATCCGCACAAAGATTCTGCCGTATTTCAAAAAACGCAAGCTCTCGGAAATCACCGCCCGTGATGTGATCGACTGGCAGAACGAGATACGGCAGCACACCAAGTCAAGCGGCGAAAGCTATTCCCCGGACTATCTCAAGAACGTCCATACCCAACTGAGCTGTATTTTCAACCACGCCATCAAGTATTATGGCTTGCAGATCAATCCTGCTGCAAAGGCCGGAAATATGGGCAGCGAGCAGCCGAAGGAAATGCTGTTTTGGACGAAGGAAGAATACCTCAAATTTATCGACGCCATGATGGACAAGCCCATGCTGTACTACGCCTTTGAAATCCTGTACTGGTGTGGCATCCGCGAGGGTGAGCTGCTGGCACTGACGCCTGCGGACTTCGATTTTGAGAAGAAAACGCTCCGCATCAATAAATCCTATCAGCGCTTACAGGGCAAGGACGTTATCACCACGCCGAAAACGAAGAAAAGCAATCGCGTAATCCAGATGCCGGACTTTCTCTGTGACGAGATGCAGGACTATTTCAAGCAGCTTTACGGACTGGAATCGGACAGCCGTATTTTTCCTCTGTCCAAATATGCCTTAAAGCGTGGGATGGCGTTTGGTTGCAAGGCGTCTGGTGTCAAGGTCATTAGAATCCACGATTTGAGACACAGCCACGTTTCTTTACTTATCAACATGGGCTATTCCGCCGTTGCCATCGGCAATCGCGTGGGGCACGAAAGCGTGGAGATCACCTACCGGTACGCACACCTGTTCCCAACCGTTCAGAAGGAAATGGCAGATAAATTGAACGTCGAAAGGGGTAATTGAAAATGTCACTAAAAAATCGAGACAATCACAACCGCTGGCGCAACAAGACTGTTGCCTTCCGGGTATCACCGGAGGAAGATACGCAAATCGAAGCCTTTGTCAAGCTCTCCGGGCTGACCAAACAGGACTACATCACCCGCCGTCTGACTTGCAAGGACGTGGTAGTACAGGGCAATCCGAGGGTTTACAAAGCACTGCGCGACCAGCTTGCCGCCGTGCTGGACGAGCTGCGGCGCATTGAAGAGGGCGGCAGCGTAAATGACGAGCTGCTGGATGTGATCGAAATGATCGCCGCCATCATGGACGGCATGAAGGAGGAAAATGCCTATGGAGAATGAACTCTGCAAAAAGAAAACGACCGCCCCGGACACATCTGTTGGCGCAGATGATGGGCAGCCGCTTCACAATTCAACTGAAAACAGTATATCCGCTTTTGAGGGAGAAATCAACGGTGATTTTCAAAACAGCACGGAAAGTCTGGACGAAATCTATCGCAGGATACAGAGGTTGACCGATCCGCATTACCTGCACACGATCTCCATGACCGAGCTGTACCAGACCGCGTATCAGAGCAGGCCGCCCATTATCGACGGCTTGCTCTACGCGGGCGCGTACATCCTCGCAGGTGCGCCAAAGATCGGCAAATCATTTCTGGTGGCGCAGATTGCCTATCATGTCAGCACCGGCAAAGCGCTGTGGGACTACGAAGTCCATCCCGGTACGGTGCTGTACCTTGCCTTGGAGGACGATTTTCAGCGCATCCAGAGCCGTATGTTCATGATGTACGGCGTCAACGACACCGACCGGCTGCACTTTGCAACCGCTGCGGGCAAGATTGGAAACGGGCTGGACGAGCAGCTTGAGAATTTCGTGTGCGAGCATCCCGACACCAAACTCATTATCATTGACACCATGCAGAAAATACGCGAGGTCGGCGGCGAGGCGTACAGCTACGCCAGCGACTATGAGATCATCGGCAAACTCAAGCAGTTTGCCGACAAGCATTGCATCTGCGTCCTGACCGTCCACCACACCCGCAAACAGCCTGCCGGTGACAGCTTCGAAATGATCTCCGGTACAACGGGATTGCTCGGCTGCGCAGACGGCTCGCTGCTTATGCAGAAGAAAAAGCGCACGGCGCTGGAGGCAACTATCGACGTGGTGGGACGCGACCAGCAGGATCAGATCCTCTATCTGAAAAAGGACGCCGATACGCAGATTTGGAATCTCGAAAAGTTGGAAAACGAGCTGCACAAGGAACCGCCTGATCACGTTCTGGAAGCTGTTTCAAGGCTGGTGTCCGCAGATCAACCGGTGTGGACAGGCTCGCCCTCCGAGCTTGCCGATGCCGTCCATGTCAGCATGGCGGCAAATGCGCTGAGCAAGTATCTGAATGTAAAATCCGGCAGGCTGCTGGATGAATACCATGTCCGCTATGAGAACAAGGTTCGGCACGAAGGGCGGCGTATCACACTGACCTTCATAGCCGAAAACGAATAAGCCGCGCGACAGCTGCGACGGTTGCGACGGTAAATCTGATACCGCCAAAACAACCGTCGCAATCGTTGCGACCGTCGCGGAAAGGAGCGATACAGAATGAAAACCGTACAAATCCCCTATGACCTGTTTCTCGACCTTGCCATGTACCATCTGCGGGGCGAGGATGATTACGAAGAAGAAATCCGTCAGGGCTTGGAGCAGAAGCTCGACTCCATGTTGAACCGGCAGCTCTATTCCCGGTATAAAACGGCACCGACCGAGGCAGAACGGGAACAGGCACGACAGGAATACCTTGACCGGCGCGGTGTTCCGCAGAGCTATCGGTGGACTGTTCCTCCGTGGAAGCTGTGACAGGAGCGTGCCACGCTCCTGTGGCTGGCAAACAAGGCAGAGCATTGGCTGCTATCCCCTCGCGTCCTCCGTCCCCATCGAAAAATCCGCAGAGTTTGAGATGGATGTGGGCAAAAGATTATGCGCAGGAGCTGTCTGCAAATAAGCTGCTGACCACGCCGGTTTTTGCGGTTTGTATCCACACTGCAAGCCGCAAAACCGGCAGAGGCATCCGCAGATGCCGCATATTCCCCGCGTCCCCCTCGGAGAGCCCACGATACTTTGCAGCCGCAGGATGAAAGTATCATAGTGGGTTATTACACTTCCGCAGAAGTGCCTCCCCGAAAGCTACCCGTCCTGCACAATCTGAAATCAGGAGGTAAACTGCCTATGGCAAGAGGCGACGGTATCCACCGTACCAGCGCAAGAAACGCAAGAATGAAAGATACAGACATCGACAACGCACAGGCGCATAATGAGCGCGAAAAATCGTCGTATGTCAATCAGGACATCATTCCTGAACGGACGCCATACAACGTCCATTTCAAAACACCAACCGCCGGGTATAAGGAGATGTTCGAGCAGATGCGCTCTGACGGCGTGATCTCAACACGCGGTCTGAAAGCGGATGCCGAGAAATTCGGAGAGCTGATCTTCGATGTCAACTCTGCCTACTTCTTCAACCACGGCGGCTATGAATTTGCAAAACAATTTTACGCCGATGCCTACAAAGCTGCAATCAAAATTGTCGGCGGTGAGCAATACGTCCTTTCGGCAGTCATGCACGCCGACGAGCGCAACCGCGCCATGTCCGACGCGCTGGGACAAGACGTGTACCACTATCATCTTCATGTGATCTATATCCCCGTCGTGGAGAAACAAATCCTGTGGTCGAAACGCTGCAAGGATAAATCTATGGTGGGGACGGTCAAGGAGACGATTCAGCAGGTCAGCATGAGCAAGAAGTGGGCTTCCAAGCCTGCGCTGGACGAGAACGGTGAGCCGATTTTAAGTTCCAAGGGCAAACCCATTCTCAAGAAGTCCTACAGCGTTTTGCAGGATGATTTCTTCCGGTATATGCGCGACGCCGGGTACGACGATGTGGAGCGCGGCGAACGCGGTAGCTCCGAGGAACACCTGACGGTGACGCAGTTCAAGGTGCAGCAGGAGCAGGCGCGGCTGGCAGAACTCACAGAGCAGAACCGCCAGCAGGAGCAGCAGGTAGCGACGCTCGGCAAGCAGATCGAGAAAATTCGGAATCAGCAGGTCAATGTGGCGGCTATCGAAAAGATTGAGGCCAAGCCCGTTCCACTGTCCTCCAAGGTGATATTGGAGCGTTCTGAATACGAATCGTTGGCAATAGCGGCAAAGAAGTACATTACAGCCGAGAAAAAGGAATCCAAACTGCAAAAGGCTCTTGACGCTGCAAACAGGCTGATTGCAAAGCTCAAGGCGGAGATCACCGGTTTGAAGCAGGAGCTTTCCGAGTACAAATCCGTTCGCAGCAAGCTCCGCACATCGGATCTGGAACGCGAGAACGCAGAGCTTCGAGGAAAAGTGCAGCGCTACGAGGATGTGATCCAGCGCAATAACCTCTGGCATTTCTTCCGTCCGCACAGAGAAAAAGTGGCAACGCGTGAAGATGTCCGCTGATGCCGTGTTGAACTGAGAAAAACGGATTTTACCGAATGGGAGCGTCCAGATCGAGCCGCGTATCATTTGGGCGCTCCCCATGCAAAAATCAACCTGTTTTTGCAAGTGTAGAGCTGACAAAGAATCTTGAAAATGCGCCTGTTTTTACAGAACAGGCAGAAATGGAGGCAACATGAAAACCGGACTGACCAAACGGCAGAAAACGACCTGCATCTATTTTGACGAATCCAGCAAAACCGTTGAAATCCAGACACACAATACCGCGCTCAAAAAGCGGCTGGCACAGTATGCAGCAAAGCATCCCGATTTGTGCAGGCAGACCGACGATGATGAACAGGGCGGTCTGACCTTCGAGATCGACCGCAAGCGTTTTGCCGTCCGTCTGACCGCGCCGTATTCGGATACGCGCCGACAGGCAGCAAGTGAGCTTGCCAAGAGAAACGGACTGAAAGGACGAGATAGAACCGGAAGTAAGTGATTTATCTGCTAATGTCCATAGGAGCCGCCAAGCTCCTATGGACATTGTTGTGAGCAAGAAATATTGGTAATTACGTACTTGTTCCCTGATCCAAAGTATGATATACTGATAACAAGTTCAGCGAAAGCTGATTTTTACTCATTAAAATATGAATTCAATTTACTGTTGGAGTGAAGGACATGGCTGTAAGTTACAAGAAATTATGGAAGCTGCTAATTGATAAGGATATGAAGAAAAAGGACCTTTGCGCAGCAGCAGGCATCAGCCATGCATCAATGGCAAAGCTCGGTAAAAATGAAAATGTTACAACCGATGTTCTTGTGAAGATTTGTACCGCTTTGCAATGCGATATTGGTGATATAATGGAACTTACACCCGAGGTCAAAGCCTGAGAGGAGACGGCAAAATGCGAAGTAATACAGCAGCACAGATTTCTACAATAGCCGCCAAACCGATTCTCAAGTGGGCAGGCGGCAAGACTCAAATGCTGGGAGAACTGCTTCCAAAGGTTCCTTCTTCCTATGGACGTTACATTGAACCTTTTTTCGGTGGTGGTGCCTTGTTTTTTGCATTGCAGCCCGAAAATGCTGTCATTGCAGATAGTAACCCCGAGCTAATCAATATGTATCGCCAAGTGGCAGACCATGTGGACGATGTGATCAGCTACCTTGAAAAATACCAAAATACAAGTGAAATGTTTTATTCTGTACGCAGTTTAGATTGGGAGACTTTGCCCAAGGCAGAAGCTGCCGCAAGGACGATTTATCTCAACCGGACATGCTACAATGGACTTTATCGTGTCAACAAAAAAGGACAGTTTAATGTACCATACGGAAAGTACAAGAATCCAAAAATATGTGACACTGAAGCGCTTCATGCGGCGTCACAGGCTTTGCGGAAAGCTGATATTGTCTGTGGAGACTATTTCCTTGTTCTGGAGCATTATGCTCAGCCGGGTGATTTCATTTTCTTAGATCCTCCATATCTCCCGATTTCCGAGTATTCGGATTTTAAGAGATACACTAAAGAACAATTCTATGAAGAAGATCATGTTGAACTTGCAAAACAAGTCATGCGTTTGCACGAAAAAGGCTGTCACGTCATCCTGACAAACTCAAACCATCCTCTTGTGCATGAATTATATGCTCCGTTCAAAATTGATGTTATCCAAACTAAGCGTCACATTTCCTGCAACGGAAGTACACGAAAAGGCGAGGACGTGATTGTAACCGTTCCACCAAAGCAGCACTTTCTTATCAAACTTGCCCCTAAGCCTTTACCGGAACAGGTTTCTGCATATCCTCCTACACGGTTTATGGGTTCAAAGAGCAAACTACTGTCTGAGATATGGTCGGTTGCTTCTCAGTTCCAAGCCGAAACAGTAGTGGATTTATTCTCTGGTTCTGGCATTGTCGGGTATATGTTCAAGGCGCAAGGCAAAACGGTAATCAGCAATGATTATATGTCTATGTCGGCAACTTTTACAAAAGCAATGGTCGAGAACAATAATGTTACCCTGCCGCTCAATGAGGCAAAGAGTCTGCTGGTTACGCACAAGGAATCCGATCATTTTGTTGCAAGCACATTTAAGGATTTGTACTATACGGACGATGAGAATGATCTCATTGATACCCTTCGCACCAATATTGCAGGAATACACGACCAATACAAGCGCGCGATTGCAATGACAGCATTGATTCGCGCCTGTACCAAAAAGCGTCCTCGCGGTATCTTTACATACACTGGAAACCGTTATAATGATGGACGAAAAGATTTGCAAAAGGCACTCTCCCAGCAATTCCTTGAAGCAGTTGATGCAGTAAATAAAGCCGTCTTTGATAATGGAAAGCCGAATAAGTCACGAAATGGTGATGCAATGGATCTCCGCATTGAACAGGCTGATTTGGTGTACATAGACCCCCCATACTATTCACCGCTCTCCGATAATGAGTATGTGCGCCGGTATCATTTTGTGGAGGGGCTTGCCCGAGATTGGAAAGGCGTAGAAATTCAGGAGCATACGCAGACGAAGAAATTCAAATCCTATCCAACCCCATTTTCAACAAGGAAAGGCGCAGCAGATGCGTTTGACCGACTATTCAAGAAATTTGCAAACAGTGTTTTAATCGTCTCCTATTCTTCAAATAGTCTTCCCACGCAAGATGAAATGGTGGCAATCATGGCAAAGTACAAGAAACATGTTGAAGTTGTTCCGGTAGATTACAAGTATTCTTTCGGAAATCAGAGTGATGCCAAAACACACAGAAATTCGGTACAGGAATACCTTTTCGTTGGGTATTGATCGGAGGCACAGCATGAGCGAAAAGATAAAAATATGGCTAGTTGGAAATACCGGTCTGCGTAACCCCAATCGAATTCAGGAGGGATTCGCAGCGTATGCCAGCTCTCCTTTCGTCGGAAATCTACGAGAAGAAAATGAAGTTGCCTTCATGAATTTCTTAAATGAAAAAGGCATTATTCAAAATGAAGCTGGAAAGGACGAATCCGGAAGTCACGCACGAAAGTGGCGCTTGATGTTTTCCAGAAACGGTTTTATTTATCCTCAGCTCAAGAAAAAAGATGGCGAGCAGGAAGAGTTAGGACCGCTTGATGAAATCACGCCATTTGGCAGAACCTTCCTGAAAGCAGACACATATCCCGCAGTGCAAGAGTGCTTTCTTCGTTCAATGAGCGTTGAACAATATCCAATGCCTGATGGTATGCACTATTTTTCTCCGTTAAGATGGCTCCTGGCAGTCATGCTGGAACTTGAGCGGCGAACCGGTTCTTCTGAATTGAGCAGAATCGAATTCGCACTGTGGGGACATACCACTAATCCCAGCTATAATGTGGATGAGGTTGTTGATAGGATTCTTGATCTGCGTCAACGAAGAGCTGCTGCCCCTGCCAAGCGCTCTTTTGATAAGAAAGAAATTGCAGCCAGAGGCGAAAATTACGACAAAAAGCCTGATAATTTCTTAGATTATAGCGATATGAATATGCGGTATCTCCGTATTTCTGGAATTTTCCAAAGAAAAGGCAGAGGGCTTATTATTGTCCCGACAAAGCATGTGTTGGCAGAAAAACTTGCAAAAGCAAATGCGAGTGCCGTGCCGATAATGGAGCAGTATAAAACACTCTGCAACGGTGCGCCTCTGCCTACTGATAACGCAGATATTGCAAAGTCTTTGCTTGACGATCTGATTAAGCAAATGCGAGAGCGGCACATTTTGTTTGACATTTCTGATCTCCCACTAAACACTGCCGCAGAAATCAATATTGCACGACAGCGGCTTGAGAATATTCTTGCTCAAACAGATGAAATCCAATATGCAAATGATCAGTGCAACCAGTGGCAGGAAATCAGAGACTACATGACTCTGCTGATTAGAGGCGGGGGCAAGCTGGTATATGACGAAGATAACGCCATTGAGGTACCTAAGGACGAAACTCCTGCCTACCTTGAGTGGACGCTTTGGCGAGCTGCTTTAGCCATTGATCACATGGTTAATAAGCCTTATGAAGTCCGTGGTTTCAAATTGGATTCTGATTTTATGCCAGTTTCAGCAGCGGGCGGCGGCAAGGGTGATCTGTACTGCGAGTTTAATGATTTCACTATTCTAACGGAAGTCACTATGTCTATGTCCTCTCGTCAAGAAGCTATGGAGGGTGAGCCCGTTCGCCGTCATGTTTCGGATGCAGTTCTGAAATATGCTAAGCCTGTCTACGGAATGTTTATTGCAGTGCGTATTGACACTAACACTGCCGAGACATTTCGACATGGCATTTGGTATGCAAAGGGAGATGTAAAGCAACGTCTGGACATCGTACCTTTGACATTGGCACAATTCCAGAAGTATTTCATCGCAATGTTTGAGGCAGAAAAGGCAAATCCTGAACAGCTTAGAGATTTAATTCTTAAATGCGAGTCGAGACGGGATATATTAGAGGCACCTGCGTGGAAGCAGTATATTGATGCAACGGTTTCCGACAAGGTGACTGAGATCACAAATGGAGACGTAGCACAAAATGCAGATGAAGCACCCCTCATTCCTGCCGGTGCTATTGTTCACCATACAACGTTTGGTGTGGGGCAGGTTGTAGCGATCGAGGCACACTTCCCGGAGTGTTCCGCAACAATCGAATTGCCATATTTACATTCTTTGCCTGATGATGTAAATTTCTGCCCTGACGGGAGAAATCTGATGCATGATCGTTTTGGAGAAGGAATTGCATACGCGTACGTAATTGTTTTTTCAAAAGTCATTATGAGGTTATCCTACCCGTCAGCATTTACTGATGGATTGATGATTGTGGATTAAACTTACATATTGAAAAGCGGTGAGGTAATGGAAAAGATCTGTAAAATAGTGTACTTTGACGAAGACTCGGTTACCGATTATGTTCAAATCGTAGCTGGTGGAGAACTTGAAAATACGACTGAATTATTGAAATCAAGGGATGCACAGGAAGCGCAAAGCGTTCAAGCCAACGGAAAAGTTGGAATTAGTGGAATTTTTAAGGCGTTGTTAGGCTGGGAGGCTGGAGCTTCTGCAGATGTATCTGCTGGGCTATCTTTCAATAGCAGCAAGATGGTAAAAAATATCGTTAAGAACACGATTTTAACGGACTTTCTGAAAACAATCGAGGATGTCAGCCAAGGGAGAACGAATTCACGGCTTCCCAAAGGCACCATTAAACAATTTAAAGGATATAAAATTAGTGCAGTAGAGGACTCGTTGTCATACATGGTAATGGTATCTCCATATTTAAGTATGTTAAAAAGCGGAAGCTCCATCCCTGCTGGTGAATTCAATATTGCTGTCGATAAACTCGACAATGCCCTTAGGCACGCCAAAGGATATTATGAATTTGTTGGAACAAAAGGAAGGAGCCGTGTAATATTACGGTTCAACATTAACTCTTTCCGAAACAGTTATACCATTAGTGATTTGCTAAAAATGGACTTGAGCATTTATGCTATAAAAGTTGGTAGAACTTCTCTAGAGAATCTTAATGTCAACAAAGAACTGGGAATGAAAGTTTCTTTAATTCCAAAGGATAATCCATCTTACGAACCCAATGCGGATGCTGAAGAAGCCGCTGCCACCAGTCCAACTTTAGATGTATTCGATGTCTTACTTGCAGGAGTTGAAGCAGATGACTGATAGAATTGTAATATTCTATGGTTCTAAAAAGGATTTTGAGGAATTGGTAGCAACGGAGACGAGCAAAGAACAAGTTACCATTCCATTTATGGAACTTATTCAGCACTATAATGCGCGATTGCGTCCAAATGAATCTGGCGTAAGAGAATCTGCGCTTAGTCGCAATATTGATGTAGATAATTGCGTTGTCAGAGCTGATGATTATGGTTCCGTTTTAGAACATGTTCTCTCTAATTTTGTTAATGTGGTTACACTCAATCATGACATTGGAACCTTGTTTGTTCACAACCCACCAAGAAAAGTTAGAGATTCCTTACGCTCTGCCTATGGTGATGATATAGAATATTTAGGAACCCAGTATCCGGATTTGTCAAGAGAAAAGCTAAAGGAAGTCTATTCAAATATTGAAAAGGATATTTTAGGACAAAGTAATTGTAAGAAGCAGATCATCAGTGGTATGTATCGCCTGATTGCAAAGGCAAATAACAAGCCAGTTGTTTTAATGTTATATGGCCCCTCAGGAGTCGGCAAAACCGAGAGTGCTAAGAGTATAAGTAAAACAATGGGCGGTGAGCTTTTAAGAATCCAGTTCTCAATGATGCAGACTACAGAAGCATACAATTATGTATTTGGTGCTGAACATTCAAAAGGTAGTTTTGCAAGGGACATGATGGCAAGAGAGTCAAATGTTATTTTAATTGATGAGTTTGATAAAGTTAATCCAGCCTTTTATAATGCTTTCTATGAACTGTTTGACGAGGGGCGCTATGTTGATACAAATTACGATGTAAACTTAGGACAAGCCATTTTTCTACTAACTTGCAATTTCGGTAGCGAGGAAGAAATCAAAAAAATCCTAGGCCCAGCTATGTTTTCAAGGATAGGATGTTGCATTGCATATGAAGAGCTTTCTACAGAACAGAAACAGACCATTGTTCATAATTGGTATGAATCTATTCTGTCCGTCCTTAAAGCTGATGAAAAAGAGGAAATTGAAAAAACAGATATTTTGGATTGGTTCATAAAAAACGCCGAACGATATGACAATATTCGCATCCTGAAAACAAAATTAGAGAATGCCATATTTGATAGGCTGTCAGAGGTGTTTATCATTTCCTAAGCACGACAACAGTTAAGCTTCATAGTATTAAGCAAATCCCATAGGTTTGAAAGGAGAGCAGAAAAGTGTGAGAGTTCCTTTGCAAACGCCCCATATGCGTGATATGACAGCAACCACAGTTGATGTTGTCTCTACTTCTTCTTCAACAGCAAACGCATCTCCTGTTGTATTACATCAAACGGATATGCTTAGATTCAAATTTATTCCAAGCCTTGTGAAGAATGAGAAAGAACCGCAGAAATCCGTTTCGGGAAAACTTCTATACGAGAAAAAGCGAAAAAAGGATGATGTTTTCCCTACCGACAGCGGTGATGTATCTTCCAAAGTCTCACGCGGTTCTGTTAAAGCTGGCGACTGGATGGAATTTCAGTTGGACACCAGTGAAACCTATGAATTATACCATGGGCTAGCACAGCTATATGCGTTATACGGCAATATGAAAGACATACCGTATGGAACAGCTACTTATACTCGAGTTGATAATGCTTTCCGTCAATTCTTGTCTATAATTCAAAATGATCCTTCAGCAGCTCGAATGATTGGAAATGAGGAAAATTTTGATCTCGTCAAAACACTGCTAAGGCTGATTACTCAAACCGAATCTCTTGAGTCTCTGAAGAAGAGTCTTATGGAGTTGCAGGACGATAATTTGCAGCATCTAACGACAACACTGAATATTGAAAAACTTCAACGGGTTGCCACACTCATGGCAGACAACCTCGATAACAATAGCGAAGAGTTCTGGCAAACTACTGTTTTCAAGGAAAACCAGTGGGTTCTGGCGCAAATATTTGCGTGCCCTTGCACAATTTTTTCTGATAAAGCCTATGTTGGAGGCAAGGGTGTAGACAATAGTGGCGGTAATTTGTGTGACTTCATATATCAAAATCGACTATCACAAAATGTAGCGCTGATTGAAATCAAAACCCCTTGTACAGAGATAATTGGAAACTCGTATCGCGGCACTTATAGCTTCAGTCACGAATTGAGCGGTGCAGTAAATCAGGTTTTGAATTACCGTGATAATCTCACAAAATCCTACTATACCATATGTCACCAAAGTGCTTCTCAATTTGAGGTGTTATCTCCTAAATGCGTTGTTATAATAGGCAAACTTGCGTCCATGAATTCGACACAAATTGCAGCTTTTGAGAGCTTTCGCAATAGCTTAAGTGGAGTGCAAATTCTAACGTTTGATGAGCTATATCAGCGCGTTATAGATCTTATTGCTATTTTGTCCGAAACACCATCTCCAACGCAGCATACTCCTGAACTAGAGGACGAGGGTGACGAATTCCCATTCTAACCATATTGCCAATTCTTCAACATACATGATATAATATAAATATCTCACACAGCAAATTTCCGCTATTGATAGCATCCCCTGATAGCTTTTTGATAGCAGAAAGTCGGATACCCCATAGGATTGGGATAATTGGTATCAAATAAAGCCAAATGGGATCAAACAGTCTATACAAAAAAGTTTAGACTTCGTTTCCACTTGGCGAAAGGGTACAAAATGGACCAATTCAGTTTCCGTAGCAGGAAGATGCTTTTAGAGGCTGTCCACTCCGCGGAGGACGCAGCCATCCAACTCCGACAGTACGCAGTGGCAACGCTGCCGCCCGTGCGGGAGATTCCCGAAATAAGCGGTGACGCCGATTTGCCTGCCTCTATTGAGATCGCGGCGGAAGACTGGCTAAGAATGGAACTCCCCTGCGTCATGCCGCGGCGAGAGGACAATAACCGATCCCGCCTCCTGGCAGGACTGCTGTGGAATGCGATTCATCGGGCATTTCCGAAGCATGATCAGCCGAGATTTTACACCTGCGTACTGGTGTATGAGCACATCTACGATCTCAGCCAAAGCAGGCGCTTTATCGACCACGATAACCTGGAGCTGAAGCATTGTCAGGATGTGCTGGAAGCAGCCTTCCTGACCAACGACACCTCAGCGCTCTGCTCTGCGTTTCAATGCAGTCATCGGGGCCCGCAAGACAGCGCCCGCATTTGGATACTGACGCCGGAGCAATTTCTCGAATGGCTGAAAAAACACCGTGAATGTTGGAATGGCAGCACCGAAAATAGGTAAGAGACAACCCGAAAACGCCTACCAATTCCTGTTCAAATGGCAGTGCGGATTTTCGGTGTTCTGTAGCAGAGGAAAACCCTTGCGGCGCAAGGACTCTCGGCCTTAAAAACGGTCGGGGGTAGGGTTTATAGGGTAAGGACTTTGGATAACGGTAAAGAGACCGTTCCGGCAGTCTGAGATAAGTATGCTTGCCGATCATAGGCTGCGCGTGTGAAGTGTCCGGCAGCCTTGCTGATCAGGCTTTCTGCTTGCCCCTGTGAGTTGGCTGGATGCGCTGTTGAGAGAATAATTGACCGAACAAGAATGAGGATATATTGATGCAATTAAAAAATGAATGTATGGCAGTAAAGCTGCTGGATTTTATAGGCCTGTGCGGCGAAGTGCCGGTTTCTCTGGTAAGAATGCTGCCGGGATATTATGACTATAATCGGCATGTGGTGACAGCGCTGATACGGGAGGGCTACTTAAAGGAACGGCGCATAAAGGGGTATCGACGCAGAATCGTTCGCTCCCTGAGCTTGACGGAATTGGGATCGAAACAGCTCCAGCGGGTCAGTCCCGGACGGGCGCAGCGCGTCCACAGTCATGCGCTGGCTCCAGAGAACGGACATGGCAGCTGGAAGAAAACACTGCGGCTCCACCGCGGCGCGGCCTGCCTGTTGGCAGCAATGAGGCTCTGTGTTATCCGGCAGCCTGGGAGCCAGAAAGAGTCCGCGATGGGACAGCAACTCGTCTATTTCAGCGCCTATGAACTGACCCAAAAGTATGGTTGGGACAACAAGAGAGCCAGATTGTCGGGCATTTTTGTGTACAGGTATTAGTTTAGGGTCAAAGTCATAAATTCTGATCAAATCTCTCGAGTAGAACATCGGAGGCATAAATAACATGATAAAATGAAGAATCAGTTCCTTCCGGTGCTCCTGCTCACTCAAATAACGTGTTATAAAATCCGAGTCTAACCCGCTCCTCAAATCTTCGGAATGAAGAAAATCTGTATCGTTTTTAATATCTGCAACTACACGATTACCGCTACGCCTATAACGAATCATGTATTGCTTATCGGCAGCAGTAATGCATTTTTCACCCTTGACAAAATCAAGAACTTGATAGTATTTCAGGCATAAAGAATCTTGCGTTATTGTAAAACCGGATCCTCTCTTATGAGGTGTAATTTGAAATTGGTAGTCGAATCCGGCCAGTAAGAGGCTGATATCCTGTTTTCGATCAACATATCTAATCCAATTTTCTTCTTCGCAATCAAAAGAAAAAGCAATCGAAAGAGGTTTGCTTTTTCCAATGGATGTGTTCAGCACATATTCAATTCCGCCAGACAGTGATATGGCGTTTTCAATGCCATAGTCCACAATATGATCAATAAAACGCAGAATATTAATTGTATTGGATTTGCCTGATGCATTGGAACCTATCAGAATATTCAAGTCACCAAACGATATGGTTTCGTCTCTATAACTTTTGAAATTACTGACGGATATACTGGATATTTTCATATACTGTCTCCTTTCATTCCACTGTAGCTTGTCCGTTCATGAGCATTGGAAGGAGCCAATCACGGAGTTTTGTGAGTTCGCGGTTTTCTTCTTCGATAATACGAATTTTTTGTTCAATAGGTTGTACGATTTCCTCAAAAGATTTTACCAGTACGGGATTAGGGATAACCACTTTCGTTTCATATAAGGTATCCTTTGTAATAGAACCGAATGTGGTGCCATTGCCGTCCAGTACGTTGAATAACTGCTTGAAACCCGCCAATGTATACCATAGGTAAAGCTGTGATCCTATTTTACTGTTCAAAGCTGCAAGGCCACGCCCAATGCTGCAATCCTCAATTGCCACATTCAATGTCCCGACAGGCGCACGAACACTCATGAGAATATCACCGGATTTTGCAAACCTCGTTGGTGCTGTTGTATATACTCTGGGGACAGGGAAACGAGTGCCAAAGTCAGTACATCCCTGATAAAAAATCATTCCATTTCCATTTTCATTGTATGTTTCACCTGCTGGAGACTGTCCCATGGCAATATTTGCAATATCCGACAATTGACCAACGTTCCACCCCTTCGGAATCTCGCGATTGAGCTGATCATTCCAGATCATTTCGCCGCCGGAGGAACGATAGGGTTTGCCGTTTTTATCCGGAAAGTCAAACTGCGTAAACCAATTTCTGCGGAGGAACAGAAAAAGGTGCAAATGCGCAGTCAGCAGCGTCAGTTTCAGGCGGAACACGCCGAGGATAGCAATACAAGCTCTTCGGCAAAAATGCGGAGCTGCTGATTGACCATGCGTGGGGTTGGGAGCCTTGCACCATTGAAGCAATCAAAGCATATCGGCCAAGCACAAACAGTCTCGGCTCCGGTCAGGTTTTGCACCAGCCCTACACTGCCGAGAAAGCCAAGCTCGTTCTCCGCGAGATGGCTGACCTTCTCGTTTTGGACTTGGTGGACAAGGGACTTGTCACAGATCAGATCGTTGTCACGGTTGGCTATGATATAGAAAATCTCACCGATCCTGAGCGAAGCAAAAAGTATCACGGAGCTATCGTGAAGGATCACTACGGACGGCAGATACCGAAACACGCGCACGGCACTGCCAACCTTGACGGTCACACGTCATCTACGAAGAAAATAATGAGTGCTGTGTCAGAACTCTTTGACCGGATCGTCGATAAAAACCTTCTCGTGCGCCGGTTGAACATCGTCGCAAACCATGTTCTGCCCGAAGCAGATGCACCTAAGAAGAACGACGGCTTTGAGCAGCTTGACTTCTTCACAGACTATGCAGCTCTTGAGGCAAAGCAGGAACGGGAACGCGCCGAGCTTGAGCGTGAAAAGAAAATGCAGCAAGCCATGTTGAGCATCAAGAAGAAGTTCGGAAAGAACGCTGTCCTCAAGGGCATGAACTTAGAGGAAGGCGCGACGGCGAAGGATCGCAACGCACAGATTGGTGGTCATAAGGCTTAGGAAAATTTGAAGTTTACAAAGACATTAAAATTGCAGAAATATGCTCAAATAGTCAAGTGAATATTTCCTTACTGTGATAATTTTGAAAGGAAAGGAGGAGCCACTTGAAGCATTATTTTGAATTAAAGAACGCAATCGAATATATCGAAAATCATCTAATGGACAACCTGAAGCAAACAGATATTGCAAGGAGTGTAGAGGTGTCTCTTTCATCATTACAGAAGCTGTTTAAGCATAGCTTGGGATATAGTATCAATGAGTATGTCATGAAAAGGCGTATGTCAGAGGCTGCCACAAGACTTGTTTTGGAAAATGCACCAGTAACCGATGTGGCTTTTGAATATGGGTACAATACAGTTGAATCTTTCAGTCGAGCATTCCATAAGGTGTATGGTGTGTTACCATCAGAGTACAAAAAGGATGCAAGGCATGGCGAACTGTTTACTGTGGTGGATATTTTTGAAGATGCAGTTACAAGAGATTGCAGCCGTTTGGTAAACGTTTTACGAGAAAGTAAGGACAGTTATGTGGTCTGTTTCGATATTGTCGGAATTGTTCAAATCAATGATATTTCAAGGAACGCAGGAGATATAGCGATAATCACTGCATTACAACGTATTCATAAATATACCGAAGAAGGATTTTTTGTGTTTCGTATAGGTGGAGATGAATTTGCAGTTGTAACACCATTTGAGAATGTAACTGATGCAGAAATTTTCATGAATAAAGTTTTGAAACATAATGCAGAAACATTTCTATTTGATGGTATGCAGATACCGGTATCTGTAAGAGGTTGGATTGGAAAGAATGAGAACACCTATCAAATG
>NZ_JPJG01000057.1 GCF_000765235.1 Oscillibacter sp. ER4
ATAATGGAGAAAACTGCCGAACAAAGGAGAATCGGGCATGAAAAAGAGACTGTTCCGCCTGGGCGCGCTCTGCTGCGCCGCGGCGATGACGATAACGACCAGCGCGCAGGCGCTCAGCGTGGAGGAGGCCTACGATATTTTGCAGCGCAGCTATGTTGATAAGCTGCCGCGCGCCGCGCAGGACGCGAAGTCGCTCGACGAGCTCTTTTCCTACACGGACGACTACACGTACTACATGACGGCGGAGGAGTATCAGGCGTTTTTGCAGGGCGTCGAGGGTGATGTGAGCTTCGCCGGCATCGGCGCGGAGATCACCTATGTGCCCGAGGGCATCCGCATCGTCTCCGTCCTCAAGGGCGGTGGCGCGGAGAAGGCGGGCCTTGCCGCGGGCGACATTATCATCGCCATTGAGAGCGAGTCCTGCGCGCCGGGCGGCGCGGAGCACCGCGCCAAGCTCCTCGGCGAAGCGGGGACGAGCGTGACCATCACCGTCCGCCACGCGGACGGCACGCAGGCGGATTATACCGTTACGCGCGCGCTCGTCACGCAGACGAATACGACCGTCTCGGTCACGGGCGGCGTGGGCTACATTGACTGCGACAGCTTCGGCACGCAGACGGGGACGTATTTTCAAGAGGGCGTGCGCGGGAATGACAGCGCTGTGCACGCGTGGATCGTCGACCTTCGCGGCAACGGCGGGGGGCTGACCTCCGCGGCGGTGTCGGCGCTCGGCGCGTTTTCGGGCGAGGGAGACCTCATCTACTTTGTCGATCAGGATGGCGAGAGTACCGCGCAGAGCTATTCGGGCAAGGACCTGACGGACAAGCCCGCCATCGTGCTGATGGACAGCGGCAGTGCCAGCGCGTCGGAGATCTTTGCGGGCGGCGTGCTCGGCACGGGCAGCGGCATCGTCATCGGCACGCGCAGCTATGGCAAGGGCGTGGCGCAGGTCCTATACGATGAGTCGAACTGCCCGTATCTGCACGGCGACGCCGTGAAGGTGACGGCGTACCGCTTCTACTGCGCGGGCGGCAACACGACCGACCGCATCGGCGTGGTGCCGACGCTCTACATCCCGCAGGATCAGGCCGTTGCGGCGGCGCGCCTGCTGAGCGGCGAGAAGACGAAAGACAGCGCGTATCTCCGCCTGGTGCTGAACGGCTACGACTTTTACATCGACATTCCCGCGGGGAAGGAGAGCTCTTCCGCCGCGCTTGAGGCCATTTTGGCGGCGCTGACGCCGGACGCCGTGCTTTACTGGGGCGAAAACGGCGGCGAAAGGAAGCTCACGCTCGCGCAGGCGCGCGAAAAGTGCGGCTTTGCCGTATCGTCCGCGCTCGACTTTTCCGACGTGGCGGACAGCGAGTACGCGCAGGAGATCGATTCGCTTGCGGCGAGCCGCATCGTCTTTGGCGATGGCGGCAAGTTCCGCCCCGACGCGACGATGACGCGCGCGGAGGTCTGTGCGCTGCTCGCGCAGGCGCTTGACCTCTACTCCACGGCGAACGGGTACTTTACCGACGTTGCCAAGGGGAGCTGGTACGCGCCCTCTGTGAACGCGATGGCGGCCATCGGTCTTGTCTCCGGCGTGGGCGGGGGAAAATTCGACCCGAACGCGACGATGACACAGGAGGAATTCATTACGGTGCTGGGCAGGCTCGTGGAATTCGTGAATCTGGATGCGCGGGAGTTTTTGGACAAGAACCCGCTGGCCATTTTGCAGCCGCTGCCGAAGTATAAGAGCTTTTCACACTGGGCCATCCGCAGCGCGGAGCTTTTGACGAATTCCGTGTTCGATGAGAACGGCGATGCTGTGAATATGTACTGCATGAGCCTTGAAGATATCGAGCCCCAGGTCCCCATCCTGCGCGAGCAGGCTGCGGCGGCGCTCTATAACGCGCTGCACACGACGGGCGTGCTCAAGTATTGAGATGGACTGGTACGTCTACATGCTGCGCTGCGAGGATGGCTCGCTCTACACCGGCATTGCCTCAGACGTGGAAAAGCGCTTTGCCATGCACAAGAGCGGGCACGGGGCGAAGTACACTCGCTCGCACCCGCCTGTCGCGGTCGTGTACCGCGAGCAATGCAGCGACAAGGGCGCGGCGCTGCGGCGCGAGGCCGCCATCAAGAAGCTGCCGCGCGCGAAAAAACTCGAACTGACGGAGGAAAACTGCGATGCGTGAAACGATCGTCGACCGCGCGTATGCCAAGACGCTTCTGCCGCCGCGCAAAGAAGATGGGCACAAGGGCGACTTCGGCAAGCTCTTAGTCCTCGGCGGCAGCGTGGGCTATACGGGCGCGCCGTATCTGGCGGCGAGCGCGGCGGTGCATTCGGGCTGCGGGCTCGTGTATCTCGGCGTGCCGGAGAGCATCTGGGCGGTTGAGGCGCAAAAGTGCGTGAGCGCAATGCCGTTCCCGCTGCCGGAGACAGACGGAAGGCTCTGTCTCGCCGCGCTCGACAAGATGCAGGACAAGCTCAAAGGCTGTGATGTTTTAGCGCTCGGTCCCGGCCTTGGCCGCGGAAAAGAGACAGAGCAGCTCGTCCACGCGCTTTTGTGGCAGGTGAAAGAGCCGCTGGTGCTGGACGCCGACGGTTTGAACGCCTTACAGGGCTGCACGGAAAAGCTGGACGTCCGCCGCGGACGCGTGACGATTTTGACGCCGCACGACGGCGAATTTGCGCGCCTGACGGACCGGACGCTCCGGGAGATCGCGTCGAGCGAACGGACAGAGCTTGCGAGCCGCTTTGCCTGCGAGCACGGCTGTATCTTGGTGCTCAAGGGGCACCGGACGCGCATTGCGCTGCCGGACGGGCGGATGCTCGTCAACACGAGCGGCTGCTCGGCGCTCTCAAAGGGCGGGAGCGGGGACGTGCTGACAGGCTTGATCGCGTCGCTTCTGTGCCAGGGCATGGGCGCGGCAGAGGCCGCGGCGCTCGGCGTGTGGCTCCACGGCCGCGCGGGAGAGCTTCTGGCGCAGGAAATGACCGCGTATTGTGCGAGCCCGCGGGAGCTCGTGACGCGGGGACTGGGCCTCGCGTTCCGGGAGCTGCTGGAAGCATAAAAAGGCAAAGAGGAACAAGGCCGCCGCATCGAATGATTCGGCGGCCTGTTTGATAGAAGTAAAGACAGGAAAAGCGCCCCCGAACGAATCGGGGGCGCTTTTGCCTATTTTAACAGAGAATGGAAAGGTTCACTTTTTGCCGGGGATGCGGTTCGGGTCATCGGCGTGCTTGACAACAAGGCTGGTGAGAGCGAACAGCGCAACGGCGTTGGGGATGACCATGAGGTTGTTGAACATGTCGCTCAGCTCCCAGACGAGGTCGTTGGACATCATCGTGCCGAGGAAGATGAACACGAGCGCGAGAACGGTGTAGACCACGGTGCTCTTCTTGCCGAAGAGGTAGGAGACGTTGATCTTGCCGAAGAGGTTCCAGCTCAGGATCGTGGAGAAGGCGAAGAAGAACAGGCAGACGGCGACGAACATGTTGCCCGCACTCTCGCCGAAGACGACGCCGAAGGCGGTCTGGGCGAGGTTGGCCTTGCCGAGCACGCCGGTGACATCGCCGACATAGCCGCTCGCGAGAGGGCCGTCCGCCGTGTAAAGGGTGGAGATGATGACGAGCGCGTTGAGCGTCAGGACGACGAAGGTGTCGATGAACACGCCAATCATGGCGACGACGCCCTGGTCGTGCGGGCAGTCAACATTCGCGAGGGCGTGGGCGTGCGGAGTGGAGCCCATACCGGCCTCGTTGGAGAACAGGCCGCGCTTGGCACCCTGAGAAATCGCGGTCTTGATGGCGTAGCCGAAGCCGCCGCCGATGATGGCCTGGGGCTGGAAGGCATACTTGAAGATCATGCCGATGGTGGCGGGGACGTACTTGATGCGGACGATCAGGACGATCAGGCCGCCGAGCAGGAAGATAGCCGCCATGATGGGGACGACCTTCTCCGTGACGGAGGCGAGGCGCTGTACGCCGCCAAGGAAGATGAACGCGCAGATCGCGACGAGGATGATACCGACGATCCAAGAGGGAATGCCGAAGGCGGTCTGCATCGTGGAGCCGATGGAGTTGGACTGCACCATGCAGCCGAAGAAGCCGAGTGCCAGCGTGATGGCGACGGCGAAGAAGCCGGCGAGGAACTTGCCGAAGCCGCCCTTAAAGGCCGTCGTGATGTAGTAGACAGGACCGCCCTTGACGTTGCCGTCCTTTTCGACGATGCGGGTCTCCTGGGCGAGCGTCGCTTCCGCGTAGATCGTGGCCATGCCGAAGAAGGCGATGATCCACATCCAGAAGATGGCGCCAGGGCCGCCGGTCAGGATCGCGCCGGACGCGCCGACGATGTTGCCCGTGCCGACCTGAGCGGCGATGGCGGTGGCGAGCGCCTGGAACGAGCTCATGCCGCTGTCATGCTTCTTGCCGCGCAGCGACAGGTTGCCGAACACGCTGTTCCAGCCCTCTTTGAAGCAGCGGACCTGCACGAAACGGGTCTTGATGGAGTACCAAAGGCCCACGCCGAGCAGCAGGAACACAAGAATGTAGTTGCTGAGGTATTCGTTGATCTTGGTTACAATGGGAAATAACGCGCTTTCAATGGATGCAAACATTTCTCTCTCTCCTCTAAAAACAAAAGAAGTTGCCGATACGAAAATCAGCAACTCCGGAAGTGTCATTCAATTGAGCAGGAAAGAAACGGCACGACAAAAAACGTCCTGCTTCTCTGTCCCTTTGCCTGAGAGATTCGGCCACCATGGCCTTGCACCTTCGGCACTCAATTCAATGAGTTCTCCAGAGTTTCCTCGGCTTCCGGTTTGCGAGATCCCGAAAGCGTCATCGGTAGATATTCGTTTGTTTCAGCAGTAAAAGCGTAACATGCCGTAAAGAAGAAGTCAAGAGAAGCGGCGGCTTCAAAACCGCCAAAGATTCATCAAAAATATTATGCAAATTGATGATAAACTTTTTTATTTTTAATGAATAGAAAATAGAATACCATTCCGAAAAGGAATCACGCCGCAAAATATTAAAAAATGCGGGTGGAGCATGAAAAAAGAGCGCGGCTTTTATCAAAAGCCACGCTCTTTTGCGCTTTTTTGGGGAATATCAGCCGTTTTCCCGGCCGGACAGGCGGTCGGGCGTGTGGGAATGCTTGACGACGTGGCTCGTCAGGGCGAGCAGGGCGATGGCGTTGGGGATGACCATGAGCTGGTTGAGCATGTCGCTCAGCTCCCAGACGAGGTCGTTGGACATCGTGGTGCCGAGGAAGATGAAAATCAGCGCGAGCAGCGTGTAGACGTTGGCGCCCTTTTTGCCGAAGAGGTAGACCATGTTGATCTTGCCGAACAGGTTCCAGCTCAGGATCGTGGAGAACGCGAAGAAGAACAGGCAGATCGCGACGAACATACTGCCCGCCTTGTAGCCGAACACCGTGCCGAACGCACACTGGGCAAGGTTCGTCTTATTGAAGGTGCTGCTCAGCGCCGCTACGCCGCAGCCGGCGAGCGGGCCGTCGCCTGCGTAAAGTGTGGAGATGATGACGAGGGCGTTGAGCGTCAGGATGACGAACATGTCGATGAACACGCCGATGATGGCGACCGTGCCCTGCTCGTGCGGATTTTTGACGTTGGCGAGCGCGTGGGCGTGGGGCGTGGAGCCCATACCGGCCTCGTTGGAGAACAGGCCGCGCTTCGCGCCCTGGGAGATGGCGAGCTTGATGGCGTAGCCGAAGCCGCCGCCGACGATGGCCTGCGGCTCAAAGGCGTAGCGGAAGATCATGGCAAAGGTCTCGGGAATGTACTTGATGCGAACGACAAGCACGATGAGGCCGCCGAAGAGGAATACCGCCGCCATGAGCGGCACGACCTTTTCCGTCACGGACGCAAGGCGCTGCACGCCGCCGAGGAAGATGAAGGCGCAGATGACGATCAGCACGATGCCGACGACCCAGGACGGGATGCCAAACGCGGTCTCCATCGTTGCGCCGATGGAGTTGGACTGCACCATGCAGCCCATGAAGCCGAGCGCCAGCGTGATGGCGACGGCGAAGAAGCCCGCGAGAAACTTGCCGAATTTTCCCTTGAAGGCTGTCGTAATGTAGTAGACAGGACCGCCCTTGATCGTGCCGTCGAGCTCGACGATGCGCGTCTCCTGCGCGAGCGTCGCTTCCGCGTAGATCGTGGCCATGCCGAAAAACGAGATGACCCACATCCAGAACACCGCGCCCGGGCCGCCGGTGAGGATCGCGCCCGCGACGCCGACGATGATGCCGGTGCCGACCTGGGCGGCGATGGCAGTGGCAAGGGCCTGGAACGAGCTCATTCCGCCGCCGCCCTTCTTGCCGTTGAGGGTGATGTTGCCGAACACGCGGTTCCAGCCCTCCTTAAAGTAGCGGACCTGCACGCAGCGCGTTTTGATCGTGTACCAGATGCCGACGCCGAGCAGCAGGATGACCAAAACGTAGTTGCTGAGGTATTCGTTGATGGTCTGAACGATAGGGAAAAGGGTGGTCTCGAATGATGAAGCCATGATGCTCTCCTTATATTGTAAAGTCGAAAATGCAAAAAATAAAAAGCTGCCGATCCAACAGAAGATCGACAGCTTAAAAAACAATAGAGAGAAAAAGTGAGGACGGAAAAACCGGCATGGTGCCGATGCTCTCCATCCTTTTGCCTGAGAGATTCAGCCTTAACAATTTTAGACAAGGCCTTGCCCCTTCGGCACCCAACTGAATGAGTTCTCCAGAGTTTTCCAGCGCTTTCAGTTTCAAAAAGATTCTGAAAACCGTGTATCTTCGCTCGTTGAAGCGAAAAAGAGGGTAACATGCCGCAAAAATCTTGTCAAGAAAATCGCCTTAGCGAAAATGACAAAAATTATGCAGACTCGATGTGCAAAATGACGGAAACCTTGCAGAATTTAAACGGAAACGGATTTGCCCTGTAATTTTTCAAGCACATCGCGGGCAAAACGTTCGGTTGCGGCGCTGGGCGAAACGTTGCGCAGCATGCAGAGGTCGACGGTGCGCGGCGGGATGGAAAAAGCGGTGGAAAGCTCGCGGATCTCGCCCGCGGCGAGCTCGCCCTGGACGAATTCGCGCGTGACGCCCGCAACGCCGAAGCCAATCTTCGCCAGATCGACAAGAAGGCTGCGCGCGCCGAGCTCGATCTCCGGCGTGAGCCTGACGCCGCTTTGGAGAAAGTATTTTTCAAGGTAAGTGCGCGAGGAGGCCTTCTTTTCAAGAAGAATGAGCGGGAATGCGGCGATCTCCTCGGTCGTGTAGGCGCGGGTGAAGTCGCAGGGGTAGTCCGGCGCGGCGACAAAGCAGGAATGCGTTTCAAAGCAGGGGATGTGATCTAAGTCGTCCGCGTCGCCGGGGGCGCTCGCAAAGGCGATATCGACCCTTCCGGCGCGGAGAAGCCCCAGCACCTTATAGCTGCGGCCGCTGATGATGCGGATGTGGATGTTGGGATAGCGGCGGTGGAAGGCGTCGAGATGCGGCAGCAGGAATTGACTTGTCACCGTGTCGCTCGCGCCGATGACGAGCGTGCCGGCCTGAAGCGTGCGCGACTGCTGGAGCTTATCTTCTCCGGTCTCGAGAAGACCCATGGCGCTGCGCACATATTCAAATAAGAGGCGGCCGTCCTCGGTGAGCGTGACGCCGCGCGGCGAGCGCAGGAAAAGACGCGTGCCGAGCTGCTGCTCGAGCTGCTTGACGCTCTGGCTGACGGCGGACTGCGAAAGGTAAAGATTCTCCGCTGCCAGGGAAATATTCCCGGCCTCGGCGACCTCGCGGAAGACGCGGTAAAGCTCCAGCTTGACCATTTGGCAAACCCTCCTGATCTTAAACCATAAGAATGATTTATATTTATTATCAAAAAACGATGCTTTACTTATCCCTATACCGTGATTATAATACTAAACTGTATGACTTTGCAAGAGCGCCTTGTGCGCTGACTATAAAATAAAAAGGAGATCAAGATGAGAACGATCGGAACTGTCGTGCGCGGCGTGCGCGCACCCATCATCCGCGAGGGAGATAACATTGCTGAGGTCGCTGCCGCTTCCGTGATGGAAGCGTGGAAGGAAGCGGGCATCGAGCCGCGCGACCGCGACGTCGTCGCCGTGACGGAATCCGTCGTGGCGCGTGCGCAGGGCAACTACGCAACGCTCGACCAGATCGCGAAAGACGTGCACGAAAAGACCGGCGGCGGCACCGTGGGCGTCGCGTTCCCGATCCTGAGCCGCAACCGCTTCTCCCTGCTGCTGCGCGGCATGGCGATGGGCTGCAAGAAGATCGTGCTGCTGCTCTCCTACCCCTCTGACGAGGTGGGCAACGGCCTTGTCGACTGGGACAAGCTCGACGAGGCGGGCGTCGACCCGTACAGCGATGTTCTGACGCTCGAACAATTCCGCAAGAAATTCGGCGCGGCGGTGCACCCGTTCACGGGCGTCGACTACATCGACTTCTACTCCGGCATCATCACCGACGCCGGCGCTGAGGTCGAGGTCATCTTCGGCAATCGCGTGCAGACGCTGTGCGACTACACCGACGCCGTCATCACCTGCGACATCCACACCCGCGCGCGCAGCAAACGCCTGCTCAAGGCCGCTGGCGCCCGCGTGGTGCTCGGCCTCGACGATCTGCTCAACAGAAGCGTCGACGGCAGCGGCTACAACGCCGAATACGGACTGCTCGGCTCCAACAAGGCGACCGAGGAGACCGTTAAGCTCTTCCCGCGCGACTGCATGGCCGTTGCCGAGGAGCTGGGCGAGAGACTCAGCAAGGCCAGCGGCAAGCACATCGAGGCCATGGTCTACGGCGACGGTGCGTTCAAAGACCCCGTCGGCAAGATCTGGGAGCTCGCTGACCCCGTCGTCTCCCCCGGCTACACCAAGGGCCTTGTCGGCACGCCGAACGAGCTGAAGCTCAAGTACCTCGCCGACAATGACTTCGGCGATCTCAAGGGCGAGGCGCTGAAGGAAGCCATCGAAGAGCGCATCCGCGAGAAGACCAGCGAGAGCCTGGTCGGCAACATGGTGTCCGAGGGCACGACGCCCCGCCGCCTGACCGACCTGATCGGCTCGCTCTGCGACCTGACGAGCGGCAGCGGCGACAAGGGCACGCCCATTGTCTACATTCAGGGCTACTTCGACAACTATTCCAACGACTGAGCCACAAACAGAACATAAAAAATCGCACCTCGAACGAGGTGCGATTTTTTGCGCTTGTTTTTTGTTATTCGGCGCGCTTGCGCGTCTTTTCGAGCGCATCGGCGGCGGCGTTCAGCCATGTGCCCTCGAACTCTTCGATCTTGCCCGCGTCCACAAGGGCGGCGAGCTTCGGGTCGATGGGCATCTGGGCGAGGAGGGGAAGATTGTGACGCTTTGCGGCCTCTTCGCTCTTGCCCTCGCCGAAGAGGTAGATCTTTTTGCCGCAGTCAGGGCAGGCGACATAGCTCATGTTCTCCACGACGCCGACGATGGGAACGTCCATCTTTTCAGCCATCTTCACGGCCTTCTCCACGACCATGGAGACAAGCTCCTGCGGGGAGGTGACGACGATGATGCCGTCGAGCGCGATGGACTGGAAGACGCTCAGCGGCACGTCGCCCGTGCCGGGGGGCATATCGACGAACAGATAGTCCACATCCCAGGCAACATCCGTCCAGAACTGCTGGACGACACCGCCGATGACGGGGCCGCGCCAGATGACGGGATCGGTCTCATCCTCCAAAAGCAGGTTGATGGACATGACCTCGATGCCGCTGTGGCTGACGCAGGGGTAGAGCGCGGTCTGCGTGCCGACGGCCTTGTCGTGCACGCCGAAGGCCTGCGGGATGGAGGGACCGGTGATATCGGCGTCCATGACGCCGACCTTGTAACCGCGGCGGTGCAGCGTGACGGCAAGCTGGCTCGTGACCATGGACTTGCCGACGCCGCCCTTGCCGGACACAACGCCGAACACCTTGCCGATGTGGCTTTCGGGGTGCGGCGCTTTGCGCAGGGATTGCGGCGTTGCACGCTCAGCGCAGCTCTCGCCGCAGGTAGAGCAATTATGCGTGCATTCGCTCATAGATCAGTATTCTCCTTTGCTGCGTGGTGTGCCGCCGGTTGGCCAGCGGCGCGCTTAGTTTATACCGTTTGCGCGCGGAAGTCAACCGCGCGCGGCTTGGCAAATTACGCCTTGCGCTCATCGCCGAAGAGCTCGTCGGTAGCTTTCTTGGCCTCGGTCTCGCTCTCGTTCAGGCGGGCGCGGATCGCGGTGAGCAGGTCTTCACGCGACTTGCGGATGTCGGGGTGGGAGTGGAGCAGGCGGCGCTCGAAGATATCCGCACCGTCACGCAGCATGCGGGCGCGCTCGCGTACCTCGGCACGGCGCTCGGCCTTGCGCTCCTGGCTCTCCTCACGCTTTTCGGCGACATAGTCCTTGAGCTCCGATTGCAGCTCGCGCAGCTTGCCCATCTGGGCGCTGAGCTGGATGGCGCTGCGGATGGAGAGCACGGTGTCCATCAGATAGATGCCGAAGATGAAGGACGCGAGCGGCACGGTGATGGTAGGGCCGAGATTCACGATGTGCTCCCACAGCCAGGGCTGGACAAGGTGGCACAGCAGCACGCACGCAAGGCCAAAGCATGTGGAGTTCAGAAGGCACACACGGCCATTGATCTGGAATTTATAATGGGAGTAGTCCCACCAGCGCATGTGGAAGAGCTTTTCCATAATCCAGCTCGTGAAGTATTCAAGGATCGACGTGACGATCGCACCGAAGATGAACGTGAGCACCGGATTCTGGAAGCCGCCGTGCAGAAGATACAGCACGAGCAGCGCGCCATGGCCGTAAATGGGGCAGAGAAAGCCGTTGAGGAAGCCTCGCTTTTCGCAGATGCGGCCCTTGGGGATGGAGCAGTATAGCATCTCGCCGCACCAGCCGAGGGTGCTGTACGCGATGTAGAGCAAAAACAGCTCGCAGAGGTCTTCAAAGTTGGAAGGCAGGGGAAGGGCTTGCAGTGTGGTCATTCAATTTCTCCTTTATCAATTTGGAATTATAGGGACAGGAATGTGACGCCGTCGCGGCCGGAGAGATACGCGCTCTCGCGGTGCTGGCAGGTGAAAAGCAGAATTTGACGGGATTTGCTTTCCTCTAATAAAAGCTCGAGCGCGGCGCGGCAGCGCTCGTCGTCGAAGCGGACAAGTGCGTCGTCGAGCACGATGGGCGGGGGATCGTCCGCGGGCAGAGCGCTTTCGCAGATGGCGAGGCGCACGGCAAGATACAGCTGGTCGAGCGTGCCGAGGCTCAAAAGCTGTGCGTCATGGGAAACACTCTCGCCCGTTTCGCCCGCCTGCGCGGAAAACGTGCGGTCAAGCAGGACGCTTTCGTATTTGCCGCCCGTCAGGCGGGAGAAAAGCTCGCCGGCGCGGCGGCTGAGCGCGGGAGAAAAGCGGTTTTGCAGTGCGGTGTTCGCGCTTTGCAGCGATTCCATCGCGAGGGCAATGGCGTCGTATTCCGCTTGTTTTTGTGCAAGCTCGTCGCGCTTCTGCGTGAGTGCGGCTTCAAGCTCGGCGGCGTCGCCGATGGCGCGGCAGCGGCCGGAGGTGTAGTCAAAGGTGCTCTGCGCTTCACGACGGCACCGTGCGAGCGCATCGAGCGCAGTTTGCAGCTCCGCACGGGAGCGTGCGGGGCGCACAACTGGCTCGTCGGGAACGTCACCCTTCGGCGCGCGGGCGGAAAGCAGCTCGCAGCGCAGCGACAGATCGCGCGCCTCGCGCGTCAGGGCGTCCAGCTCGGCGTATTTTTGCAGCGCAGCGTCGAGATATGCGCCAACGCGGGAGATGTCGCCCGCGGGGATGAGCACGAGCAGCTCGCGCGCGGCGGCATCATACAGTTTTTGCTGTGCGGCGGCGTCGGAACGCGCATCGCGCAGGGCTTGCTCTAAGACGCCGCACTTTTCCTCATGTGCGGCGCGAACTTTGCGTGCGTTGTTCCAGTTTAAGACAAGAAGTGCAGCCAGCGCAGCGCCGGAGACGATGCACCCGGCCAGAGCGACAGGGCTGGGCAATGCGGAAACAAATATAAAGAGCGGCAATAGCACGGCGCTTACTATTATATAAGGTAATAGTGAGCGCGGGCGCTCGGCGGGTCTTGCGTCAAAATCAGACAGAGCAGCTTCGGCGTCATCACAGCGCTTCTGCGCGTCCGTGGCCTCAACCTTGAGGGAAGAGAGCGCGTTGAGCCTTGCGCGGCCCTGCTCCAGCGCGTCGCGCGCGGGCACATTCTGCTCGATCAGTGCGCGGCGGAGATGTTCGGCTTTGCTTTCGGTGCTCTGCCATGCCTGCCGCGCTTCTGCGGCGGCGCGGCGGGCGTCTTGCGCATCGCAAAGATCGTGCGCGAGAAACTGCTCGCGAAGTGAGGTCTCTTCGGCATCGAACGCGGCGAGGGCTTCCTCGGCCTTGCGCTTGCTGCGCGTGAGCTGAGAGAGCTCGTCGAGCGCGCGCTCCTGTGCGCTGATCTCGGCCTCGAGCGCGGGGATGCGGCCAGACTTGTTGTATTTGCGGGCGTTGAGCTGCTTTTTGAGCGCGGTGGACGCTTCACTGAACGACTGACCCTCCTCGCCCGTGGTGATGAGCGCGGCGATGCGGCGCTCAAGCTCGGCGCTCGCGTCGACCGTCAGGCTGCTCTGGCGGATGAACGCGCTGCGCTCGTAGACCTCGCACGGGACGCCGAGCAGCGTTTCGCCGCAGTCAGCGGCGGTCAGACCGTCGACCGCTTCGCCGCTGCCAGTGTAGACGGCGGAAAAGCGCCCCATGGGACTGTTCGCGCGCGCGGTGTCGCGCTGCAGTGTGATGTCGCCCTTTTGACATGTGAGCGCCAGCGTGCCGCGCATCGGCGAGAGCGACCAGGGAGCGTAGCGGTTCTTATCTGCCATCGCACCACGTTCCCGCGGCGGAAAGCCGTAGAGCATCACGCGAAGAAACGCGAGCAGCGTCGACTTGCCGGACTCGTTCGGCGCTTCTATAATATTAAGACCTTTCGAAAACGAGAGCGAACGGTGCTCCAGTTTCCCGAAAGTTGCCTCAATATGTTGGAAATCCAATGGAAATACCTCCAAAATGAAACGGTTTTCCTATTATAACATCTATGGATAGATTTGTCTCTATCTAGCTCTGAAAAAATAATTTGAAAAAAGTGAAAAAAGGTGTTGACAAAAGGGATGGTAGGTGCTAAGATAACACCTGTTCCGCGAATGGAGCGTGCACCTTGTAAATTAAACAACGAAACTTTGACAAGCACCAGATGAAAAACT
>NZ_JPJG01000058.1 GCF_000765235.1 Oscillibacter sp. ER4
CCGTGGCCGTTGAGCGTGCCCGCCTCTAGCCGCGTCGGCATCTGCTCGGGCTGCTCGTGGAGATAGGTCTGCACGCCCGTGCCGCCGACCTTCCAGGGGTTGATGTCCACACCCTCGCGCACGCACAGTCCGCCCGTGCCCTGCGGGCCCATCAGCGACTTGTGCCCCGTGAAGCACAGCACGTCGATGTGCATCTGCTCCATGTCGATGGGCAGCACGCCCGCGCTCTGCGAAGCGTCCACGATGAACAAGAGGTCGTGTTCGTGCGCAAATGCGCCGATGCACGCCAGATCCAGCGTGTTGCCCGTCAGGTTCGAGGCATGCGTGCAGACGACGGCGCGGGTCTCGGGACGCAGCAGCCGTTCAAAATCGGCGTAGTCGATGTTCCCCTGCCGGTCTGCGGGAACAAAGCTCAACTTGACATTGTTTTCCCGTTCCAGCCGGTAAAGCGGTCGCAGGACAGAGTTGTGCTCGAGGTCGGTCGAGATCACATGCTCGCCCCCGTGAATGCAGCCATGGATGGCGATGTTCAGCGCCTCGGTCGAGTTACAGGTGAACGCCACGTGGTCAGGCCGCTTGCAGCCAAAGAGCGCGGCGAGCTTGCAGCGCGTGTCGTAGATCACGCGCGAGGCGGCAAGCGCCTCCTCGTGCGTGCCGCGCGCGCTGTTGCCAAAGCTCCCCATCGCCGCGACCACCGCGTCGATGACCTGAGGCGGCTTTCGCAGCGTGGTCGCCGCGTTGTCAAGATAGATCATCTTACGGACGGACGACGCGGTCCGCGCCGCTCATCTTTTCGACGATGACGTACATGTTCGTCACTTCGCCGACGGCGAGCTTTTCCTTGAGATCGTAGAAGTTGAGGCACGTGCCGCAGCTCATGATCTCCACGCCGCGCGCGGCCATGCCCTTGAGGTCTTCGAGAGACTCCGAGCCCTCGCACGTCAGCTTCACGCCGCCGTTGTAGCAGAGGATGGTGTCGGGCAGAGTCTCCTGCTGGCTCAGGGCGAAGACGAACGCCTTCATCAGCGCGCCGCCGAGCTCGTCATTGCCGCTGCCCATCTTGTCAGACGACAGCACCGCGACCGTCTTCGGCTTGCCGCAGGTGTAGCACTCGCCGCTCTGCTCCTCCACCTTGGCGTTTTCCCCCACGGTGATGGTCACGCGGTACTCGTTTTCGCCGAGCTTTTCGGTTTTGGACGTGCAGCCCTTGCTTGCGGCCAGCTTGCCGAGGTTCTGCACCGCAGTCTCGTTGTCGACCAGCGTTTCGACCGTTCCGGCGCCGCCGAGCTCCTGCATCGCCTTCTGCGTCTTCACAACAGGGATGGGGCAGGCGTCGCCCATGGCATTGACTTTGATCGTCATTTCTATCGCTCCTTATCACAGGGTTTGCACCCGTTATTTTTTTCTAACTATAACAGATTCTGCGCGAAGTGACACAACTTTTTCTCCCGCCGCGAATTTTTTTCATGGTTTTTCCCGTTTTACCGTGCTGTTATCATTGATTTTTTCGATGGCAGTCTCCGCCTTGCGCCGTTTGCAGCAAATTGATAAAATGAGAAAAAGTTTGTATCTTTCTGCGCATTCCGCGCTCTAACAGGCAGAAAGAAGCGGAAAGGAGGCCCTGCATGGACGAATTTGACGAGATCTGCCGGCGCTGCACACCCGTTGTCTACCGCTTCCTGCTCTCGCTCTGCAAGGACGCCTCCCTCGCCGACGAGCTAACGGCGGAGACGTTCTATCAGGCGTATCTGCACATCGACACATTTCGCGGCAACTGCCGCGTCGAATCATGGCTCTGCCAGATCGCCAAAAATGCCCTCACAAAAGAGCTCCGCCGCCAAAGGCGCGCCGTCCCCTTCGAGGAAACGCACGAGCTCGCCGCGCCGGACGACATTTTTGAGCTGCTGGCCGACAAAGAACAGGCCATGCGCATCCACGCCTCCCTGCACCGGCTCAAAGAGCCGTACCGCGAGGTCTTCACGCTGCGCGTGCTCGGCGAGCTGCACTTTCGCGACATTGCCGACCTGTTCGGCAAATCCGAGTCCTGGGCAAAGGTCACATTTTACCGCGCCAAGGTCAAGCTGATCGAAGATATGGAGGAACACCATGAACATTGACTGCCGTGTCATCGGCGACCTGCTACCGCTCTACGCCGACGAAAGCTGCTCGGACGCGAGCCGCGCTCTCGTGGACGATCATCTCAAAACCTGCCCCCGCTGCCGCGAAACGCTCGCGCGGATGAAAAGCGAGCAATTTCTCCCCGCCGCGCAGGCCATCGACCCGCCCGTCGTCGCCGACTACGCGCAAAAGGTCAAGCACCGTCGCCAGAAGCGCGGCACCTGCCTGACTGTCGGTGTCATCGCCCTGATTGTGCTGCTCTCGCTCGCCGCCGCTGCGTGGATGAACCTTGTCCGCGCACAGCACCCCTACATCCCCGTGGTTGAGGAGAGCGTCTGCAACCTTGCCGCCGGAGAGGTACAAACCTTTGCCGACAGCTGCGACGGCCGCCGTCTTTTTACGAACAGCACGCGCATCGCCGTCACCTTCCGCGCGGATACGCCGCAGAACGGCACGATCACGCTCTGGAACATCACCGATGTCACAAATCCCTACCCGGCCATGTTCTACGAGGTCGACGGACGCACCGCGCGCTGCGAATTCACGAATCTTTCCTCCGCCGAGCGCTACTTTGTCCTCTGCGACGGTCTTTCCGGCGACGTGACTCTCTCCGACGGACGCCCGACAGACCTTTGGGAGAGCTTTCTCGATCTGCTCCACACCCTCTTCCCGCGCTGACGGCGAAAACACGGCGGAGTTGACAAAGGCGTTTCGCTTCTCTACAATAAAAGCAGTTTTTCAAGGAGGAGGTGCGCGCCATGAACGACAAGCTGTGTCTCACGCAGATGACAAAGGCGGCGGGTTGAGCCGCCAAGCTGGGGCCGGGTGCCCTGACAGAAATTCTTGCTGACTTGCCGAATGTGTCGAATCCCGCGCTTTTAGTCGGCTACGACAGCAGCGACGACGCCGCCGTGTACCGCGTCTCCGATGAGGTCGCCGTCATCGAGACGGTCGACTTCTTCACCCCCATTGTGGACGACCCGTACCTCTTCGGTCAGATCGCCGCGGCGAACGCGCTGAGCGACGCGTACGCCATGGGCGGCGAGCCGAAAGTTGCGATGAACCTCCTGTGCGTGCCGAACTGTCTGCCGAAAGAGGATATCCGCGCCATTCTGGAGGGCGGGCATGCCAAAGCCGTCGAGGCCGGATGCGTCATCGCGGGCGGCCACACCATTCAGGATAACGAGCCGAAGTACGGCCTGTGCGTCACGGGATTCGTCCATCCCGACCGCATCCTCAAAAATGTCGGCGCGCAGCCGGGCGATGTGCTGGTGCTCACCAAGCCGCTCGGCAGCGGCGTGCTCACGACCGCCATCAAAGCAGACCTCATCTCCCCAGCCGCCCGCGACGCGGTTTATGCCCACATGGCGACGCTCAACAAAAAGGCGGGCAATGCCGTGCGAAGCGCCAAAAATGTCCACGCCTGCACCGACGTGACAGGCTTTGGCCTGCTCGGTCACAGCTATGAGATGGCGAGCGGCAGCGGCGTTACCATCCGCCTGCACGGCGCAACGCTCCCCCTGATGGACGAGGCGCGCGATATGGCTGAGATGGGCATCATCCCCGCGGGCGCTTACCACAACATGGACTATGTGAAGCCGCATCTCACGGTGCTGCCCACGGCGCAGCAGGTCTTCCTTGACCTCGCCGCCGACCCGCAGACCTCGGGCGGCCTTCTCGTCGCGCTCCCGCGCGAGGACGCAGAGCCGCTTCTTCGCGAGCTCCAGACCTTCGCCCCCTGGAGCACCATCGTCGGCGAAGTGAGCGAGCTGCGCGCCACCGCGCTTGAATTCGACTGATCCAAACGGAACGCAAGCAAAAAAGGAGCTGAATGCCAAGGCATTCAACTCCTTTTTGTTATTTCACTCGCATCTTTTCCACATCTCATTTTCGCGTCCGTAGACGCGAAATAATCTTGATCATTTTTCCGACGACAGAAGGTGAATTGCCGCATAGCGGCAAGAGAAACCACCCTGGGGTGAGCGCGTCGGACAAATTCCTCTCACGCAGCGCGTGTCGCAGCCGCCCTGCGGGCGGCAAGGCACGAAGCGAAGTGCAAATCTCTTCAAATCAGTGACACCGTCACTGATTTGAAGTATAACTCACGTGCAGTAGCTCATGGCACCGCTTTTCCCCGTATTCCGCCATCATCTGGGCGACCACGGGGTTTCGCTCCGCGCGCTTGAACATTGCCGCGTTGTCGGAAAGGTGCAGGCCGTCGCCGCGCTTTTCCTTGCTCTTCTTGAGGCCGTAGGGCTGGCCCGCACCGCCGACGCAGCCACCCTGGCAGGTCATCACCTCGATAAGGTGATAGAACTTCTTGCCCTCGTCGATTTCCTTTAAGAGCTTTTTTGCGTTGGCAAGGCCGTTGACGACCGCGAGCTTGAGCTCGGTGTCGCCGATCGTCACGCTCGCCTCCTTGATCGGCGCGTCGCCGCGCAGGCCGAGGATGCTGATCTCGCGCAGGGCGTTTTTGCTCTTATCCGGCAGGCAGTGGCGCACGACCGCTTCAGCCACACCGCCGCTCGTGCCGTAGATGACCGCCGCACCGGAGCCGAGGCCGAACGGCAGGTCGGGGGACTCAAGCTCCAGCTCGCCGAGCTGGATGCCCGTCTCCTGCATCATGTCGATCACCTCGCGCGTGGTAAGCACAAGGTCGACGTCGGGTCGACCGTCGTGGATGAACTCGGGGCGCGCGGCCTCCATCTTCTTCGCCGTGCAGGGCATGATGGCGATGTGATAGGTCGTGCGGCCATCGGCAGCGTCCTTCGCGGCATACTTGTCGCGGAAGATCGCGCCGACCATCTCCATCGGCGACTTGCAGGTCGAAATGTTCTTCAAATACTTGGGGTTCTCGTTTTCGAGATACTTCACCCACGCCGGGCAGCAGGAGGTGAACATCGGGAACGGACCGCCGTTTTTCAGGCGCCCGAGGAATTCTTCGGATTCGGCGATCGTCGTAAAGTCCGCGCCGAACGTCGTGTCATACACCTCGTCCACGCCCATGAGCTTGAGCGCCGTGACGAGCTTGTCGAGCACGTTCTCGCCCGCGGGGAAGCCGAATGCCTCGCCCACAGCCACGCGCACGGCGGGCGCGATCTGGATGACGACGCGCTTGCTGGGGTCGTGGATGGCACGCCACGCCTCGCCGATCTGGTTTTTCACCGTGATGGCGCCGGTGGTGCACACCGCCGCGCACTGGCCGCAGCTCACGCACTTCGTCTCGGCGAGCTTGCGGTCGAACGCGGGCATGACCTGTAAATTGCTGCCGCGGTAGGCAAAGTTCAAAATGCCCATGCCCTGCATCTCCTCGCACACGCGCACACAGTCGCCGCAGAGGATGCACTTGTTCGGGTCGCGCAACACCGCAGGCGACGAGCTGTCGATCTCGTAGTGCTCGCGCGTATCGGGAAAACGGATTTTGCGCACGCCGAACTGCTGGGCAAGCTCCTGCAAGCGGCAGTGGCCGCTCTTTTCGCAGGTGGTGCAGTTGCAGTTGTGCGAGGCGAGCAGCAGCTCCAGAATAACGCGCCGGTGCTTGAGAAGCCGCGCGCTGTTCGTGCTGATGCGCATGCCGTCGCGCGGCTCCATCGAGCAGCTCGCGTCGATCTTGCCGGTCTTTTCATCCTCCACCACGCACATGCGGCACGCGCCGTAAACGGAGAGGTCGGAGTAATAGCAGAACGTCGGCATTTCAATACCGGCCTTACGGATGACGGAGAGCACGTTCTTTTCCCCATCGAAGTTGACGCGCTGACCGTCAACGATCATCATACCTTTTGCCATGTCTCAGCCCTCCTCTTCAATGGCGTCGATCGCGCCGAACGGACACGCGCCCCAGCATGCGCCGCAGTGGATGCACTTGTCGTTGTCGATCGTATGCGGCATGCGGATCTCACCGGAGATGGCCTCCATCGGGCAGTTGCGCTTGCACTTGCCGCAGCCCTTGCACAGCTCGGGCTTGATGACAAGGCGGCGCTTGCGGCCGTTGCAGATCGGGCAGTGGTGGTCGACCACATGGCGCAGATAGTCCTGGCGGAAGTGGCGCAGCGTGCTCTGTACGGGCTTGCACGCGCTCTGGCCGAGGCCGCACAGCGCCGTTTCCGAAATGGTCCTGGAGAGCTCCTGCAAAAGATCAAGGTCCTCAAGGCTTCCCTCGTTTGCGATGATGCGGTCTAAAATCTCCAGCATGCGCTTCGTGCCCTCGCGGCAGGGCACGCATTTGCCGCAGCTCTCATTCTGCGTAAAGCGCATGAAAAAGCGCGCGGTCTCGACCATGCAGGTGTCCTCATCCATGACGACGAGGCCGCCCGAGCCGATCATGGCGCCGATGCTCTTGAGCGAGTCGAAGTCGAGCGGCAGGTCAAGATGCTCGTCGCTCGCCGTGGTCGCGCCGCCGGAAGGGCCGCCGATCTGCACGGCCTTGAACTTCTTGCCGTCGGGAATGCCGCCGCCGATGTCGAAAACGACTTCACGAATGGTCGTGCCCATCGGCACTTCGATGAGGCCCGTGTTGACCACGTTGCCTGTCAGGGCGAAGGCCTTCGTGCCGGGGCTCTTCTCCGTGCCGATGCTATGGTACCACTCCACGCCGTTTTTGATGATGAGCGGGACGTTGGCAAACGTCTCCACGTTGTTGAGCACCGTGGGCTCTGCCCACAGGCCATGCTCGATGGTGCGCGGAGGTTTGACGCGCGGCATGCCGCGGTTACCCTCGATCGACGCGGTCAGGGCGCTGCCCTCACCGCAGACGAACGCGCCCGCACCCTTGTTGACGTGGATGCGGAAATTGAAATCGCTGCCAAGGATGTTCGTTCCGAGAAGGCCCATCTCCTCGGCGCGCGCGATGGCCGTTTTCAGGCGGTTCACCGCCAGCGGATACTCCGCGCGCACATAGATATAGCCCTCGTCGCTGCCGACGGCGAGGCCCGCGATCATCATGCCCTCGAGCACGCTGTGGGGGTTGCCCTCCATCACGCTGCGGTCCATGAACGCGCCGGGATCGCCCTCGTCGCCGTTGCAGACGATGTATTTTTTCGCGCTCTTCTGTTTGCGCGCGCCATCCCACTTGCGTCCGGCGGGGAATCCGCCGCCGCCGCGGCCGCGCAGGCCGGAATCGAGAATATTGCGGCAGATCTGCTCGTCCGTCATCTCGAACAGCGCCTTTTCAAACGCGCTGTAGCCGCCCTTGGCGATATACTCCTCGATGTCCTCGGCGTCCGACGTGCCGCAGTTTTCCAGCACCACACGGTGCTGCTTTTTATAGAACGGGATATCCTCCTGCTTCGGGTACGCCGTGCCGTCGAGATGGTAGACCAGACGGTCGATGACCTCGCCGCCGAGTACGGTCTTCTCTAAGATCTCGTGGCAGTCCTCGGGCTTGACGTGAATGTACATCACACCCATCGGCTCGATGTGCACGAGCGGGCCCATCTCGCAAAAGCCGTGGCAGCCGCTCATTTTGACGTGCAGGCTCTTTTCCTCGTCCGAGTCGTGCTTCAAGCCGACGTAGACCTTCAGCCCGCGCGCCTCGCACTCGGATTTGAAATTGTCGTAAATTTTCATTGCGCCGCCGGCGATGCAACCCGTGCCCGCGCAGATGAGGATGGACGGCACCTCGCGGCTCTGCGCGAGGTCGTGCTCCGCTCTTGTGCGCAGGACGCGGAATTCTTCTCTTGTCAGCTTGCTCACGCTCGCACCTCCTCTTTGCGGATGGTCTCGAGCAGCTCAATGGCACGCTCGGGGTCCATCTTGGCATGCACCTCGCCATCCACGGTCATGACCGGCGCCAAACCGCAAGCGCCGAGACATGCGACCGTTTCAAGCGTGAAGAGGCCGTCGTCCGAGGTCTTTTTCTTTCCATGCAGACCCAGATACTCATAGATCGCATCGTAGATCGGCCCGGACTTCCGCACGTGGCACGCCGTGCCCGCGCAGACCTTGACAATGTGCTTCCCCTTGGCTTCGAGCGAGAAGTTCTCGTAGAACGTCGCCACGCTGTACACCTTCGACACGCTTAATCCGAGCGTATCGGCGATGAGCGTCAGGTTTGCTTCGCTTAAATAGTTGTACTCCGCCTGAACATCCTGCAAAATCGCGATGAGATTCGATGGGTCATTCTCATGCGAGGCAAGAATGCTCAGGACCTTTTCTGTGTCAGGTTTCATGGTTGCCCTCCTATCTAATCCTGACGGCGATTATACCGTATCTTTTAAGGCATTTTCAACAAATTGCTTCAAAATCATCGATTGATTATCTATATAAGCTTCATAATTTTATGCCCATCAATAAATCTGGAATGACCCGTATCTCTGTGCGGTTTATAAAAAATGACTTCCGTTCAGGTTTTCCCTGAACGGAAGTCATTTTTCTCACTTTATTGCGTACTTTTACTGCGCGCCGTGCGGCATGCGCTCCTTGACTGCCTTGCCAGTCGGCGTAGCGGCAAGACCACCGAGCGCCGTCTCGCGGAACTCGACCGGCATGCGCCGTCCGACCTCGCCCATCGCGTCGATGACCTCGTCGACGGGGATGCGGCTCTCGATGCCCGCGAGCGCCATATCCGCCGCGGAGATCGCGTTCACCGCGCCGATGACGTTGCGCTTGACGCACGGGACCTCGACAAGGCCCGCGACGGGGTCGCACACAAGGCCCATCAGATTTTTGAGCGCCATCGCCACGGCGTGGCCGATCTGCTCATTCGTGCCGCCGCGCAGCGACACGAGCGCGCCCGCCGCCATGGCCGACGCCGTACCGATCTCGGCCTGGCAGCCGCCCGCCGCGCCGGAGATGCTCGCGCGGTACGCGATCACCGCGCCGATGCCCGAGGCGACATACAGCGCCTCAAGCAGCTCATGCTGCGTGTAATGCTCGCGCTCGCACAGCGGCAGCAGCACCGCCGGCACCACACCGCACGAGCCCGCCGTCGGTGCTGCCACAATGCGGCGCATGCAGGCGTTCGACTCCGCCATGGAGATAGCCTGCACGATGACCTCGTCCATGAATTCACCGCCGATGCTCTCTCCGCGGCGCGCGTACAGGCGCATCTTGAGCCCGTCGCCGCCGACCAGACCACTCACGCTGCGCTGCGTGCCGGTATAGGAGTCCGCCGCATCCTGAATGGCCTGCCAGGTCGACAGCATCTTCGCCATCGAGGCCTGACGGCTCACCTGGCGCTCCTCCATATCATACTGCAAAACGATCTCCCAGAACGGGATATTCTCCCGCGCCGAGCGCTCAAAGATTTCCTTCATCGAATCCAGCGCCATCTTCATCGTCCTCCTTATCGTAATAGGTCACGCTCAGGATGCCCGGCAGCTCCGAGAGAAATTCCACCTGCCGGGGCTTGATGTGCTGATCCGTTTCAATGACCATCAGCGCGTCACCGCCGCGGCAGTGACGGTTCACGCTCATGTTCGCCACGTTGATGTGCACCTGACTTAAAATCGACGTGATCGCCGCGACCGAGCCGGACTCGTCCTGATTGCGTACGATCAGCGTGTTGAAGTCGCCCGTAAAGTTTACGTCGATGCCGTCGATCTTGTTGACGACGATCGCGCCGCCGCCGATGGACGACGCCTGAAGCGTCAGCTTTTTGCCGCTTTTGCCCGTCAGCTCCAAAAGCGCGGTGTTGGGGTGCGCGTCGCGCAGCTCCACCGTGCGGAACGAATACGCCATACCCGCGCGGTTCGCCTCTTCATAGGCGTTCGGGATGCGCAGGTCGTCCGGCTTCATGCCGAGAAGTCCCGCCAAAAGCGCGCGGTCCGTGCCGTGGCCGAAGCCCGTTTCAGCAAACGAGCCGTGCAGGCCGATGTCCGCGCGCGCCACCTCTTCGCCGAGCAGCGTTCTTCCCATATTGCCGATGCGCGCCGCGCCCGCCGTGTGAGACGAAGACGGACCGACCATCACCGGCCCCATCATATCGAAAATATTGATCATGGAAACCTTGTCCTTTCTGACCATCATTTGGGAAAAGCATATCATATCCGCCGCCAAAAAGCGAGTAAAATTCCGCTCCGCGCATTGCGACTATTGAATAATATCCTTTACCTTGATTCATTTTCGATATTCATCGAAACTGTGCTCACGTTCATTTTTCTTCATAATCTGAGGCAAAAGGAGTCGTCCACAGGCGGCCCTTTTCTTTCTTTCGATGCAGAGCGTCAGGCCAGCATCAGCCCGATGAAAAAGCAGATCTGCGCAAGGCTGTTGACGGTCTGCTCCATCCAGTTCACCTTCGGGTCGCTCGAATCCATCCGGAACGCGAAAACGAGCATCAAAATCATCCCAAGCGCGCCCGCAAGGAAGAAAAGGCATGCCGGAAAACCGCTCAGCTTTGCAAGCATCGCTTCCTCGTTCAGCCCTGCGCGGTCTACGATCAGTGCCGCGAACATCGTCAAAAAGCCGACCGGCATCAGGACGCGCATCTGCACAAACATCGGCCAGATGTTCCTTTGGGAGACGGCCGCGATGAGCTTCTATCCCACCTTCACAACACCCGAGAGCAGGCAGACTACCGCACCCGCTACAAACAGTCCGCTGTGGAACAGGTTCCCCGTCTTCACCGCGGAGAGACCGAAAAATACGACAGGGAGCAAATCGACGAACGCCATCGGGGCGCTGAAGCCCTCGGGGATGGTCTCTCTTGTCATGCGGTTTCTCGCTTTTCTGCTCATGGCGTCCTCCGTGATGCTGCTTCGCTGCTTCTTATTCTGCCCCAAAGAGGCAAACAGGCGCGGCGGATGATCCGCCGCGCCTGCGTTTTCTAAAAATTTCCTTTTACACGCGCTTCCACTTTGCGCCGCCGGGCATGTCGGTCACTTCGACACCCTGCGTCTTGAGCTCGTCGCGGATGCGGTCAGCCTCGGCAAAATTCCTCGCCTTCTTGGCCTCCGCGCGCTGGCGGATCAGGTTCTCGATGCCCTCGTCCGCCGTGCCGTCCTCAGAGACGACCGTGAAGCCGCCCGCGCTCTGCTGAGACGCAGCCTTCTCCTTCTTCTCGCGCTCGGCTTCGGCCTTTTTGAGAAGGTCGAGGCTCAGCACCGTGTCATAGTCGCCGATGATGGCGAGCTTCGTCGTGCCCGTAGTCTTGGCCTTGAGCACGTCGTAGAGCGCGGTCACGCCCATGGCGGTGTTGAGGTCATTGTCCATCTCCTTCATGAACTTCGCGCGGTATTCGGCACGCACGGCCTCGTCCACGCCGCCCTCGTCCTTAATATTCGCAATCTTCGCGATGAGCTTGTTGTACGCGGCGACCGCATTGTCAAGATTTTCCCACGTGAAGACAAGACTCTTGCGGTAGTGGCTCTGTAAGCAGAAGAAGCGGTACGCCAGCGGGTCATAGCCCTTTTCCTCAAGCAACGAGACCGTCAAAAATTCGCCCTTGGATTTGGACATCTTGCCGTGCGAGGTGTTGAGATGCGCCACGTGGCACCACTGGAGGCACCAGGGATGACCGAGGTAGCTCTCGCTCTGCGCGATCTCGTTCGTGTGGTGCGGGAAGGCGTTGTCCACGCCGCCGCAGTGCAGGTCGAGGTATTCGCCGTTGTACTTCATCGAAATGCCGGAGCACTCGATGTGCCAGCCCGGATATCCGACGCCCCAGGGGGAATCCCATTTGAGCGCCTGATCCTCGAACTTGGACTTGGTGAACCAGAGGACAAAGTCGTTCTTGTTCTTCTTGTTCTCGTCCTCCTCCACGCCTTCGCGCACGCCGACGGCGAGGTCTTCCTCGTTGTGGTCGTTGAAGATATAGTAGCGAGAGAGCTTGCTCGTGTCGAAGTACACATTGCCGCCGGCGATATAGGCATAGCCGGTGTCGAGCAGCTTCGTGATGATCTTGATATAATCGTCGATCAGGCCCGTTGCGGGCTGGACGACGTCGGGGCGCTTGATGTTGAGCTTCTTGCAGTCGGCGAAGAATGCGTCGGTGTAGAACTTGGCGATCTCCATGACGGTCTTGTGCTCACGCTTGGCTCCCTTGACCATCTTGTCCTCGCCCTCGTCGGCATCGCTCGTCAGGTGGCCGACGTCGGTGATGTTCATGACGCGGTTCACGCTGTAGCCCGAAAAGCGCAGGTACTTTTCCAGCACGTCCTCCATGATGTAGGAGCGCAGGTTGCCGATGTGGGCAAAGTGGTACACGGTCGGGCCACAGGTGTACATCTCCACATGGTTCGGCGTATGGGTCTTGAATTCTTCCTTTTTATGGGTCGCGGAATTGTATAAATACATGATAGATCTCCTTTGAGAAGATGAAATAACGGATTTAGTCCGCCTCTTTGAAGACGTCGAGGTTCTTTGCGAAATACTCAATGCCGGAGTACACGGTCGTCGCCACGATGACCGCAATGCACACGACATTCAAAAGGTTGCTTTGGAAGACCAGCATCAGGCACAAACACACCATGGTCGAGGCGGTCTTCACCTTGCCTGACCACGCGGCCGCGATGACGCGCCCCTGCTCCACGGCGACAAGGCGCATGCCGGACACGGCAAATTCGCGCAGCAGCACGATGGCAAGGCACCAGCCGGGCATCTGCCCGCATTCGACAAAGTAGCACATCGCCGCCATGACGAGCATCTTGTCTGCCAGCGGGTCCATGAACTTGCCGAAATTTGTGATCTGATTATAGTGGCGGGCGATGTAGCCGTCGGCAAAGTCCGTCAGGCACGCGACAATGAAAATACCGAGCGCCCACCATCTCGCACCCGCGAAGTCCAGGTACAGCACCACTAAGAATACGGGGATCAGCGCAATGCGCATGATCGTCAGTTTGTTTGCAGTTGTCATATCTCTCTTTCCTCCTGCCTTGCAGAGCATTTACTTATTCGACCGCTTCGCCGGTCAGCTCACCGTCCATCGTGCCGGTCAGGCGGACATTGACGAACTCGCCTGCCATGATATCACAATTTGCGGAAAAGTAAATCTTTCCGTCGATATCCACGGATTCCGCGTAGCTGCGGCCGACAAAGGACTGCGCTTCCTCACTCCAGCCCTCGCACAGCACTTCGCGCACATCGCCGAGGACGGAGTCGTTGTATGCATCGATGATGTCACTCTGCACGTCGACTAAAAGCTCCGTGCGGCGCTGGGCCTCCTCCATCGGAACGTGCTCCATCGTCGCGGCCTTCGTCCCCTCCTCGGGCGAGAACGGGAACACGCCCGCGCGCTCGATCTTCTCCTCGCGCAAAAAGTCGCAGAGCTCCTCGAACTCCTTCTCCCCCTCGCCGGGAAGACCGGCGATGATCGACGTCCGCAGCACAAGGCCAGGGATGCGTTCGCGAAGCTCGCGGAAGACCTTGCGGATGCTCTCTTTCGTGTCGCGGCGGTTCATCGCCTTCAAGATGTCGTCGTTGCAGTGCTGGATGGGGATATCGAGATACGGCACGATCTTCTTTTCCCGCGCGATCGTGTCGACCAGCTCGTCGGTGATGTCATCGGGATAGAGGTAGTGTAAGCGGATCCAGTGAAAATCGAGCTTGCACAGCTCACGCAGGAGTGCGGCAAGTTGGTGCTCGCCGTTCAAGTCCGTGCCGTAGCGCGTGATGTCCTGCGCGATGACGATGAGTTCCTTCACGCCCGCGGACGCAAGCTCGCTCGCCTCGTCCAGAAGTTCGTTCATCGGGCGGCTGCGGTAACGGCCGCGCAGGCGCGGAATGACGCAGTAGGCACAGCAGTTGTCGCAGCCCTCGGCAATACGCAGATACGCATACCACGACGGCGTGGACAAAATGCGCGCGCCGCCCTGCACGCAGTTCTGAATGTCGCCCATGTAGCAGGGGCGCAGGCCGCCGGGCGCCATGACCTCGTCGACCGCGCGGGCGATCTCGCCGTAGCTGCCGGTGCCGAGCACCGCGTCGACCTCGGGCAGCTCGTGGAGCACATCGTCCTTGTAGCGCTGCGCCATGCAGCCGGTGACGATGATCTTTTTGAGCTTGCCCTCTTTTTTGAGCTCCGCCATCTCTAAGATATTATCGATGGCCTCCTCGCAGGCAGAGGCCAGAAAGCCGCAGGTGTTGACCACGGCCACGTCCGCCCCCTCGGGCGAGAGGACGACGTTGTGTCCCGCATGCTGCACCGTGGCCATCATCTGCTCGCAGTTGACCTGATTCTTGGCGCAGCCCAGGGAAATGAAAGAAACGTTATAGGGCATAGAACCCCTCCTGATCGTAAACTAAGTGTAAAAAACAGCCAAACGACTACTCTTCGTAATCGAATTCCGTCGCATTCTCGCTGATTTGGGCGATTGCCGCGCGCACATCGCGCCACGCAAAGCCCCGCCGCAGCAGCATGTCGGACAGGCGCTTGCGCCCCTTTTCATCGAGCACGCGGCCCTTTGTCTTCTGCGCGATCACGCGCGCGATGGCCTCCTGCGCGTCGGGCGACTTTGACAGCGCGTCCTCCCACAGCTCGCGCGGCACGCCGCGGCGGTAGAGCTCATCGCGAATCTTCGCCTCGCCATAGCCCATGCCGCCGTAGTGGCGCACAAGCATTGCGGCATACTCCGCGTCGTTGAGCGCGCCGATCTCCTCGAGCCAGTCGCACGCCGATTCGGCGTCGGCCTCGGCCGCTCCCTTTTCCTTGAGCTTTTTCGAAAGCTCTTTCCTTGACAGCGGACGGGACGAGATCATGTTCGCCGCGCGCACGCGTGTTTCGCTCCGCGCGCCGGACTGTTGCAATTCTACCACAGTCCTATCGTCAATGTCCAGCCCTATACATAAACCGAAACGCAGAAGCTCGCTCTCGGTGATCCGGAGGAGGTCTCCCCCCTCCAGATACACGAGAACGCGCTCCTGCTTATGCTTCGATCGTTCGATCTTCTCAATCTTCATCCTTGAAATCGTCGGCGCTGACGTCCACGGCGCGGCCTGCGGCCTTTGCCGCCACGCGGGACTGGCCCGTCATCAGCTTGTCGAAGTTGCGGCGGATCTCCGCTTCGAGATTGTCGGCGATCTCGGGATTGTTTTTCAGATACTGCTTGGCCGCGTCGCGTCCCTGACCGATGCGCGTTTCGCCCATCGAGTACCACGAGCCGCTCTTCTGCACAAGGCCCAGCTTGACGCCGAGGTCAATGAGTTCGCCGATGAGCGAGATGCCCTCGCCGTACATGATGTCGAACTCTGCCTCGCGGAACGGGGGCGCCATCTTGTTCTTCACGACCTTGGCGCGCGTACGGTTGCCGATGATCTCACTGCCGTTTTTCAGCGCCTCGATGCGGCGCACATCGATACGCACGCTCGAATAGAACTTAAGCGCGCGGCCGCCGGTCGTGACCTCGGGGTTGCCGTACATGACGCCGACCTTTTCGCGCAGCTGGTTGATGAAAATGACGATGGTGTTCGTTTTGCCGACCGCACCGGTCAGCTTGCGCAGCGCCTGCGACATGAGGCGCGCATGCAGGCCGACAAAGCTGTCGCCCATCTCGCCCTCGATCTCCGCGCGCGGCACCAGCGCCGCGACGGAGTCGACCACGATGACGTCGATCGCGCCGGAGCGCACGAGCGCCTCGGTGATCTCAAGCGCCTGCTCGCCGGTGTCCGGCTGGGAGACGAGCATATCCTCGACCTTGACGCCAAGCGCGCGGGCATAGGTGATGTCGAGCGCGTGCTCGGCGTCGATGAACGCGACCTCGCCGCCCGCCTTCTGCGCCTGGGCGAGCACATGCAGCGCCAGCGTCGTCTTACCGGAGGATTCAGGCCCGTAAATTTCGATGATACGACCCTTGGGCAGGCCCCCGATACCGAGCGCCAGGTCGAGCGCCAGCGAGCCCGTGGAGATGGCCTCCACATTGCTCACGGTGTTGTCGCCAAAGCGCATGATCGAGCCCTTGCCGTAGGTGCGCTCGATCTGCTGCATCGCGGTCTCGATCGCCCGCTTCTTGTCGTCGGCCATCGCCGCAGCTGCCTTCGTCTGAGACTTTTCTGCCATGTTCGCGTTCCTCCCGATTCTTTATGTAAACTAAATTTGCTTCAAATGGTCTCCACGCGCGTGCCGTACACCACGCGGGGGATGTTGTTGAGGTCCTTGACGATCTGAATGTCGCCAAAGCCGTGCGAGCGCATGATGCGCAGCACTTGATCCGCCTGCCCGATGCCGACCTCGAAAAAGAGCATGCCGTTTTCACACAGGGCATCGCGCCACTTTTCGCAGATCACACGGTAGAAGTCGAGCCCGTCCGCGCCGCCGTCAAGCGCAAGGCGCGGCTCGTGCTCGCGCACAGAGGCGTCGAGCGTGTCGATGTCCGCGCTCGGGATGTACGGCGGGTTGCTGACCAAAAACTGAAATTTCCCCAGCGTGCGCGCGGGCTTTTCCCGCGCGTCGATCTTCAGGCTCGCCACCCGCGCCGTCAAGCGGTTGCGGCGGATGTTCTGTCGGCAGATCTTGAGCGCCTCTTCGTCATATTCGCCGAGCAGCACGCGCGCGTTCGGCAGGTTTGCCGCCGCGGCAAGGCCGATGCATCCGCTGCCCGCGCAGAGATCCAGAATGCGGCAGGCCCCCGCGCCGCGCGCCGCGTCGATGAGCTTTGTCGCCAGTACCTCGGTATCCGGGCGCGGGATGAGCACCGCGGGCGAAATGTCGAGCGGCAGGCCGTAAAACTCCCACTCGCCGATGAGGTAGGCCACCGGCTCGCCCGCCAAATGGCGCTTGACGAGCTCGCGCGCACTCTTCTCCACCTCGGGCGAGGCGTAGAGTGAGCCGTCGCGCACCAGCTCCTCGCGCGTTTTTGCCGCCGCGGCGCAGACGAGCTCGCGCGCCGACTGCGTCGCCTCCTCGTCGCCCGCGCGCCTCAGCTCCGTGCGCAGATCCAGATAGAGATTATTATACGTCGTTGCCATGCTTACCACGCATCCTTGCCTTTTTCTTCGGGAATGACCAGCTCGAGCGCGCGGATGGCGACCTCGAGCATGCTGTCGTCCGGCTCGTTGGTCGTAAAGTTTTGCAGCCACAGGCCCGGACGCGCCAGAAAGCGCGTCACCTTGTTGTCGTGCCCGCCGACGTAGCGGTTGAACTCATACGTCACGCCCACGATTGGAATGAGCAGCAGCAGGTGCAGCGCCACGCGCACCCACATGTTGCGCCAGTTGACAAAGCTGAAGACAAGGCTCGAAACTAAAATCGACACGACCACGACCACAAAGAGAAAGCTCGTGCCGCAGCGCGGATGGTGGCGCGGCTGGATGCGGCAGTTTTCGACCGTCAGCGGCAGCCCCGCCTCGTAGCAGAAGATCGTCTTATGCTCCGCGCCGTGGTACTGGAACACGCGGTAGATGTCCTTCTGCTTGGAGCACAGGATCATGTAAGCGAAGAAGATCACGAGCTTGATGACAGATTCGACCAGATTGTGCACCGCCGCGCTCTTGATATACGGGTCGATAAAGCCGGCCAGAAACGTCGGCAGCAGGAAAAAGAGCAGGATCGTCAGCCCCAGCGACAGAAAAACCGCCAGCGCCGTGATGAATTTCTGCATTTTTTCGTTGCCGAGCTTTTTTTCAAGCCACTGGTCGAATTTGCTCGGCTCGACGACGTCCTCGTCGGGGAAATAGTCCGCCGAAAACATCAGCGCCTTAACGCCCTTGACCATCGAATCGACGAACGTCACCGCGCCGCGGATGATGGGTAAGCCCAAAACGGGGTACTTGTCGCGCACGAGCGTCAGCTCCTCGACCTTTTCGACCAGCCCGTCCGGCGAGCGGACGACAATGGCCTGCTTGCCCGGACCTCGCATCAAAACTCCCTCGATCAACGCCTGTCCGCCGATGCTCGTGCGGAACTTGGACGCGGAAGCCTTGTTTTTTGCTTCTTCTGCCATGAATGGTTCTCCTTTTTCTATGCGATATCATACCACGGGTTTTGCAAGAATGCAACACCCGTTCTATTTTTCACGACATGGGCAGCGAGATCGTCACGACCGCGCCGCCGCCCTCGGCGTTGGCGATGTCGAACGTGCCGCCGTGCAGGCGCACGATCTCGTCACACACGGCAAGGCCGATGCCGCTGCCGCGTGCCTTCGACGAGCCCTTGTAGAATTTCTGCTTGACGAACGGCAGCTCCTCCTCCGGGATGCCGGGACCGTAGTCGCGCACGCGGATGACAAATTTTCCATCCTCGCACGCGGCGCTCACGTTGATGCGCTTTCCCGCGCCGCCGTGCTTGGCCGCGTTGTCGAGCACATTGCAGAAGACCTGCTTCATGCGCTCGCTGTCTGCCACGATCGGCGGCACATCCTCGTCAGGGCCCTTGTAGCTGACCTCGATGCCCTCCTGCCGGAAGAGCTCGAAATAGGTGTAGATCGCGTCCTCGAGCTCGCTGGCAAGATCGACGCTCTCCACGCGCAGCGTGAAGCGCCCGTCCTGCATCTTCGTGAATTCGAGCAGCTCCTCGACCATCGTCGTCAGGCGGCGGGACTCTTTCAAAATGATGCCGAGGCCGCGCTTCGTCTGGTCGATGTTCGCGCCGGGGTCGGCGGAGAGCGTCTCCGCCCAACCGCTGATGGCGGTCAGCGGCGTTCGCAGCTCGTGCGAGACCGACGAGATAAATTCCTGCTGGATCTTCTCGGCCTGGCTGATCTTGAGTGACATGTCGTTGATGTTGTCGACCAGCTCGCCGAGCTCGTCGCGGTAGTGGTTCTCGATCATGATGCCGTAGCTGCCGCCCGAAATGCGGCGTGCCGCGTCGCTCACGACTGCGACGGGCTGGACGACGTTGTTGATAAAAATGGCGTTCGACGCCGCGATCAGCGCCATGCACACAAGTGCCGCTGCCGAAGCGAGCAGCGACTCGACCAACACGCGATGCTGCGCCTCGCGCAGCGATGTCACGTACCGCAGCACGCCGACGACGCGGGAGTTAAAAAACAGCGGATACGACACCGCGAGGATATTCTCCCCCGTCTGCGGATCGCGGCCCTGAAACGACGCCATTTTACCGCCGATCGCGTTGTCAACGTCGCTCGTGCCGGGCAGCGTGCCCGCCGTCAGCCCATAGGACGAGACCTGCACGCGTCCGTTCGTGTTGATGAACTGGAGCTCGATCGTGTCCTTTTCTTCAAACGTTTCGGCGGAGTACGACGCGAGGCGGTAATATTCGCTGTAGCTCTTCACACCGTAGCCTGTGAAGGTCTCCGCCGCGATACGCGCGCGGCTCTCAAGGCCCGAGCGCATCGCATTGTAATAGTATTCCTGCACGCCCACGCTGAAAAGCGCCACCGCCAGCACCAGCAGCAGCAAGATCGGCAGCACCGCCGAAAACATCCACCGCTGACGAAGGCCACGGATGTGCAGCGCCGAAGCAAAGCCTTTTCGATTGTCCGGCATCGCTGCCCCTCCTTCGTTCGGTGCGCTCACACCGTCCATTTATAACCAAAGCCCCACACGGTGGAGATGTACTTCGGCTCCTGCGCGTCATCTTCGATCTTGAGGCGCAGGCGGCGGACATTCACGTCCACGATCTTGAGCTCGCCAAAGTAGCCCTTGCCCCACACGGCGTCGAGAATTTCCTCGCGCGCGAGCGCCTTGCCGCTGTTTTCCATAAAGAGCTTGACGATCGCGTACTCGATCTGCGTCAGCTTGACGCGCTCGCCGTTTTTTTCAAGCGTCCGGTTCGTCAGGTTCAGCAGAAACGGCGGCTGATACAACTCTCCGGTATGCGTGGCCGGCGTGTTTTCGCCCATGCGGCGCAGCAGCGCGTCCACGCGCGCGGTGAGCTCGGCGGGTGAAAACGGCTTTGTCACATAGTCGTCCGCGCCGGTCATCAGGCCCGTCACCTTGTCCATCTCCTGCGTGCGCGCCGTCAGCATGATGATGCCGACCTGCGCGTTCGACATGCGGATGCGGCGGCAGACTTCGAACCCGTCGATGTCCGGCAGCATGATGTCGAGCAGGCACAGCTTCGTGTCGGGATTTTCCTGCAATTTTTGAAGCGCCTCCTCGCCGCACTCAGCCTCCACGACCTCGTAGCCCGCACGCTGCAAATTGATGACAATAAAACTACGGATACTGGCTTCATCCTCCAGCACCAGCACTTTTTTCATATCGTTTCTCCTCTCAGTTGTCTCCCATCGTCCATTCCGCCATGATGAGTGAGAAGCGCTCGCGCAGCGATTGCTCATCAAGCGTGATATTCCATGCATCGCCGATCCGTGCGGCGTATACCGCCTCCACCTGCTGCGTGAGCACAAAGCGGCTGCCGATGTTGGCAAGCCCCTCGCGCGCCTCGCCCGTCAGGGTGTAGACGGTGAGCAGTTTCTCTCTCAGTCCGCCCTCGCCCGCGCGGTAGAAGGACACAGCGGTCTCGCCGCTGCCCGCGCTGCGCTCGACGGTCAGATGGTCCTTGTCCCACTCGTCCGGCAGCACAAGGCTCCAGCCGTCCGCCACATTGTGGAAGCAGCTCTGCACGTCCGTCACCGTGCCGTCGATGCTGTACTGCTCCCAGACAACGTAATACTGCAGCTCGCTCTCGCGGTCAAAGCGCTGCAAGGGACGCGTCTTCGGCGCTTCGGTCACGCCGTCGCTGTTTTCATCGCGCGGGAAAAGGCCGAGGAAAATTTCCTCTGCGGGTACCTGATTCGCGTCCGCGCCGAGGGCGATGTTCTGCAGCCGCCCGCTTCTGAGCGCCAGCACATCCGTCACGGTCAGGTTGTCGCCCGTCACGCCCGTGACGAACAGCGCGTTCTCCCCGCCCGTCAGCGTACCGGCGGTCAGGCGGCTCAGCTCCGCCACCGAGGCGGACAGGCGCAGCGAGGACTTCGCGTGCAGCGCGCCGTCATCCCAGTCGTAGTAATCGACGCGCGCCGTACTCTCTTCGTCGCTGCAAATAATTAAAAGTTCCTGCTTCCCGTCGCCGTTCATGTCGAGGTTCGCGTAACGGGAATAGCCCGTCGTCAAAAGCGACTCCGGCGTGCCGGGAGAGAGCGGATAGATGGCAAGCCCCTGCACATCCGAGCTGCTCTTGTAGCCGACTAAGATTTCCTTAAGCCCGTCGCCGTCCAGATCCGCGTAGTTCACGCTGTAGATCTGGCTCGATGCGCCCTCGATCACGGCGTAGCGCTCGTAACTGTCGCCGTCGGCTTTGAAGATGTAGATCTTCATCGGCTTTTTGTCGCTCGTGCGGCGGAAGAAGGCCACTGCCTCCTCGCTGCCGTCGCCATCCAGGTCGATCATCTGTACACTCTGCAAATTGCTGCCCGACGTGGGCGCGGCATACTCCGCGCCGTTTGTGAGCAGCGCGTCGATCTGCGATTCGAGCGACTCATACTCGCCCGCGAGCTTCGGCAGGCGGTAGAGCGACGTCTCCGGCGTCGTGAACATGCAGCCCGAAAGCAGCAGCGAAAATAATCCGATCACCAGCAGTTTCCCCGCGCGCTTCATTCTCTCCGCCTCCTCTTTCATACAGATACCAATACAGAATTATCATAGCACGCCGCCGCGCAAAAAGGTAGCCCCTTTTTGCGCATTTTCCGCAAAAAAGCAGCGTTCAATGTCCTATCTAAGCCTCATCAAAGCGAAAGATGCGCCTTTTGCGCCCACCGGGCGCAAAACAGCATTCTAAAAAGCACGCATTTTGTGCTCCCTGAGCACAAAACAGTGTCTCCGCACCACCCCAGGCGCGCATTTTGCGCTCTTCGAGCGCAAAACAGCGCCCCGCACGCACTCCCCCGGCGCATTTCGCGCCCCATGGGCGCGAAACAGCCCACCGCACCCAAGCGTCGCAGACTTTCGCGTCCGCAGACGCGAAATAATTTTAATCGTCATTTCCAACGACATGCGCGTTGGAAATGACTCTTCTCAGGCCGCAAGTGTGGAATTCGCCCGCCGACGGCGGGCGAATTATGCGCGCAGCGGCCTGCAATCCCCCTCTAAAATGAAAGGGAACGGCTTTGCCGTTCCCTTTCGTTTTAGAATTTATATAAGACTGTCGCCACCTGCGCCCTCGTCATTGCGCCGTTGGGGCGGAAGCTGCCGTCGTCAAAGCCCGTGAGGATGCCCATCTCGCTGAGCGTGCTCACATACTCCGCCGCCCAGGACTGGATCGCGCTGCTGTCGGTGAACTTGAGCGCGCCCTGGGCGTAGCCCTTTTCGGTCAGACGGCCGAGCATCGTCACCGCCTCCTGGCGGCTCACGTTGGCCGTGGGGTTGAAGTAGAGCTTGCCCGAGCCGTCGGAACTGCCCTTGATGATGCCGAGCGAGTACATCGCCTTCGCGCCGTTCAGCGCCCAGGATGCGATCTCATTCGTATCGGCAAACGGGAGCTGCACGGAGGAATAATCCTGCGAAGAACCTAAGTAACGCGCGAGCAGCACGGCAAATTCCTGACGGCTGATGTTCGTATCCGGCAGGAAGTTACCGTTCGAGCCGTTCGAAATGCCGCTGCGCTTGAGGTACGCGACCGCGTCGTTTGCCCAGTGGTCCTGCATGTCGGCAAAGGCCGGCGTCGCGCTCGACGTACCGGCGTTCACGCCCGCGCGGCTCAGGTTGCCGCTCGCGTCGCCCGCGACCACGCTCACGCGGTGCTGTGCGCCGTCCGCCGCGGGAAGCGTAATGCTCAGCGTGCCGCTGGACTGGTTATAGGTGTAGGACGTGTAGCTCTTGCCGTCGTAGGTCACGCGAATGGTCGGGATGGCCGCGCCGTCGATGTCATCTTTCACCGTGCCGGTCACAGTGTTGCTCGCCGCATTGTACTGGAGCGAGAGCTTCGGCGCGGTCGTATCGGTCAGGCCGCCGTAGGAGAGCACGAGCTGGTCAAGGTACACGGCGCTGATAAGCTCCGTGTCCGAAGAGACGATCATGCCCGTGATCGCGGTCGCCGCGCCGAGGTTCGCCGTCAGGAGCTTCCAGCCGGAGAAGTTGAGAGCTCCCAGGTTCACGCTGCCAGTATCCGTCACCAGCGCGAGCTGCGCTCCGCTATTGTCGCCGTAGACCCAGAAGTTGAGCTGGTCGTAATTTGAAGGAATGGCATAGTTGAGGCCGATGTAGGAGTTGCCCTCGCTGCCGGTCGCATAGTCAAGCCGTGCGGAGGCGTAGCCGTTGTGCACGCGGGTCATCTCACTGTTGTAGGAGAGCATCGCACGCGTGCCGGTCGCGGTCGCGAACGAGGTCTCAAAGCCGTCGAGCGTGCGCAGGGCGCGCGCCGTCACCGTCACAGGGACCGTCACGGAACTGCGGCCGAGGCTCGCCGTCACGCTGCCGCTGCCGATGCTGCCGGACGCCGTGAACACGCCGTTTTCGATCGTGCCGACATTCCCCTGCACGGTCCAGGTAAAGCCCTTGTTGTCGCCGAGCACCGGCAAATGGCGGTACATCGCCGAGGCGGTCAGCGTCGCCGTCTCGCCCGCGCTGAGCGTGATCGAACTCACGCTCTTGCCGTTCTGCCGGACGCTGATGCTGTCGGGCTGCGTGATGACATCGATCTTCGTCTGCGCGCTCGCGCCGCCCGCGTTCGCCGTCACCGTCACGGTGCCGGAGGCGGGCGCGGTCAGGACATTGCCGTCAATGGTGCCCTTATCCGCGCGCAGGGAGACATTGGAATTTGCCATGGGGATATAATTCGTGTCAAGCGCCGTCGCGGTCAGCTTGACCTGCGCGTTCGGGAGCACGCGGGTGCTCTCGCTTTCAAGATACACATGGCCCACGGAGTTCGTCGGGCGGCTGTCGGCCACTAAGAAGAGGTGGTTCGTCACCGCGCGCTCGCTGCCGCCGGAGGGCTTGTTCACAAGCGAAGCCGTCGTGCTGTCGGGCTGCGTCGCGACGAGCGCGGTCGAGCCGCCGCCGTCCAGACTCAGCGCCGTCACGCAGCCGAGCTCGATCATGCGCTCGGCGACCTGCGTCAGCGTCGCGCCGATGGAATAGCCGCTCTGGCGGCCGTCGATGGTGTACATCACAAGAGAGCCGTCGCGCTTGAGGCCCACAGCCGTGCGCGGCGCGCTGCCGTTGACAAGGCCCGCGCAGACCTGACCGTTTTCGACCAGCTGATAGAGCGCGCCGATCATGTTCGTCACGCCGCTCCACTCGCTGCCGCTCGCGCTGACGGAGACCGTGATGCGGTCGCCGACCTGAAGCGCACGCATGGAGGCCAAATAGCTCTCGCTGGACTTGAGGTTGACCGACAGCACATACTGCCCCTTGCCGACCGCGGTGTCCACGCCGCTTTCGACAATGTTTTCGACCCGAAGCGTCAGCTCCTCGCCGATGCCCAGCTCACCGCGATCCACCGAACAGATGACATCAAGGCCCGGCTCGCTCGTGCCGATCGTGCCGCGGGCGTTGAAGCTGTCGTCATACAGGAAGATACCGAACGACGTCTGGCGGACATAGTTCATGGCCGTGATCCCGAACGTGCTGCCGCGGTCGGTCTCGGCGTTGATGCGCAGGTTGGGCTTGCCCATCACCGCCGTGCCGTCGTCGTAGAAACCGAGGGCATAATAGCTGCCGGAGATGTTGCGGAAAACGCCCTCGCTCATCACGCTGCCGAGCGCGATGCCGTTGGCGGTGTCGTAATAATCGCCGTTGATGCCCGCGACCACGCGGTAGCCGTCGGCCTCCAGCGTGCGCGCTGCTGCCGAGACGGTCGAGAGCTGCGTGCTGTAGCTGCCGCTACTCACAATGGGCTTCACGCGTGCGTTGGGCGAGTAGACCACATAATTCTCCTGACGAAGGTCGGAGTAGGTATTGCTCCAGAACGTACCGGCGTTGAGCTCGGTGCGCTCATTGACCTCAACATTTGAGCTCGTCAGATCGTCGCCGAGCGCGTCAGACGCGAAGGCGTTGAGCGGAGCCGCCGCCAGCACGACTGCCAGCGACAGCGACAAAAACTTACGGATAATGGATTTCACGATTTGCCTCCTTGCTGAAAATGCCTTGAATTGGTAAACATAACACAGTATAGCAGATACCCTGCCATAAGTAAAGACGCGAAAACGCGGAAAAAGTTTCCACTTTTTTCGCAAAATTTAGAGGGAAAGCGCCTCGAGCACCCGCACGATGACGGCGTTTGACACTAGAAAGCCCTGCGGCGTCAGCCGCCAGCGGCCGTTTTCCTTTTGGGAAAGGCCGTGGCGCGCGCACTCTTCGAGCACTGCCTCGGCATCCCGCGTGTCCTCCTTGAGCGCCGACAGGTCGAGCCCCCGCGCGGTGCGCAGGGCAAGCATGACGCGTTCTTCTTCGCGCTCGCGTTCCGCGGGGCATGCGCTTTCGGAAAGGTGCTCCTCACCCTTGATGTAAGCATTCAAGTCGCGCGCGTAGGCGAAGCGCCGCCCGCCGAAGTCCGAATGCGCGCCAGGACCGAAGCCCAGATACTCCTGCATCGTCCAGTATTTGAGGTTGTGGCGCGACTCGCGCCCGGGACGCGCGAAGTTCGAAATTTCATACTGCGCGTAGCCCGCCTTTTCGAGCAGCTCGACCGTTGCAAGGTACTCCTCCGCCTGTTCATCGTCGTCGGGGATGCGCAGGGCGTCTTTTTTGCGGTCGAGCGGCGTGCCCTCCTCGATCTTGAGCCCATAGCAGGAAAGGTGCTCAGGCCGTAAAGCGATGGCCGCTTGCAGGTTTTCCCGCCAGTGCGCCATTGTCTGCTCGGGTAGGCCGTAGATGAGATCGAGGCTCACATTGTCGAAGCCCGCCGCGCGGGCGGCGCGCACGGCCTCGACCGTCTCTTTATGCGTGTGGACGCGCCCGATCAGGCGCAGCTCGTCGTCGCTCGCCGACTGCATCCCGAGTGAAATGCGGTTGAAGCCCGCTTCTCTGAGCTGCCGCAGTGCTGATACCTCCCGTGCGCTATCGGGATTCGCCTCGGTCGTGATCTCAGCGTTTTTGTCCACGCGGTAATGGGCAAAGACCGTCTCTAAAATGCGGCAGAGCCGGTCTGCGCCGAGATAGCTCGGCGTGCCGCCGCCAAAGTAGATCGTGTCAACGGTATGGCCTTTCGCCTGATCCGCCCAGCGCATCAGATCGCGCTGCAAGGCCGCGGTGTAGGCGTCCATCTTCTCCTCCGAATGAGGAAGCGAGTAGAAGTCGCAGTAAATGCACTTTGCCTTGCAGAACGGAATGTGGAGATACAGTCCCAGCGGTCGCATCGCGTCAACTCCTTTGCAAAAATGTCCTCGCCCATTGTAACACAAACCTCGCCGCGCGCAAGACGGTATCGCGCGGATATTTCGTCCATTTCCCGCAAACACTACGACAAAAGGAGTGATTCTTCATGGATATGACGCCTCAGGAATATCAGGAGTATGTCAAGCGCCTTGCGCCCAAATCGCCCATTTTCAAGGATACCGCCTTTGCCTTTTTCATCGGCGGCGCGATCTGCGCGCTCGGCCAGCTCATCCAGAACGGCTTTCTCTCGCTCGGCCTTGCAAAGGCGGACGCAGGCACGGCGACCTCGATCTGCCTCATCTTCCTCTCCGCACTTTTAACAGGCTTAAACCTTTACAATTCCATCGCGCGCTTTGCCGGGGCCGGCACGCTCGTGCCGATCACGGGCTTTGCCAACTCCGTTGTCTCCCCCGCCATCGACTTTAAGAGCGAGTCTATAACGCAGGGAAGCTGTGCCAAAATGTTTACCATAGCGGGGCCTGTGATCGTTTATGGTGTCAGTGCAAGCGTTATTTATGGCATAATTCTTGTGTTATTGCAGAGTTTTTAGAACAAATTTACCCACTTCACAATCGGTGAAGTGGGTGCTTTTTTGTATGTCTATTGTAACTCGTAAGGCCAAATAGAAGCGAAAAGGCTCTTGAACTCCATGAAATGGGGGAGAAAGTTTCCTTGGAAACCTTTATATAGATGCTTATTCCAGTTTGACTAAGGAGCTTGTATGAAATCATCTGCCTGCAAGGGATGATCGATAAAATGTGATATTATCACGGAAGACCACACAGAATCTGTTATGATACGGCCATAAACAAAAAGAAAGGCGGTCTGAATATGAGACTGAAAGATAAGGTTGCGATTATCACCGGCGGCAGCCGGGGCATCGGGTTTGCTACTGCGGACAAATTTCTGAAGGAAGGCGCTACCGTCATCCTGACTGCAAGTTCTCAGGCATCGGCTGATAAGGCTGTTGCACAGCTGCAAGAAAAATATCCGGAGGCAACCGTCGCGGGGATCAGCCCTGATCTGTCCAGTCTGGAATCTGTCCGTAATGCGTTCCGTGAAGCCACTGAAAAGTATGGTTGCGTGGATATTCTGGTGAACAATGCTGGTGTGTCTGAAAGCACCCCTTTTACCGAATATACTGAGGAGACCTTCGATAAGGTTATGAATTTGAATGTGAAAGGCGTGTTCAACGCCACACGGGCGGCCAGTGAGTGCATGGTGGCCCGGGGAAAGGGCGTTATTCTCTCCACGTCCTCTATGGTCAGTATTTCTGGCCAACCCAGCGGCTTTGCCTATCCCGCGTCCAAGTTCGCAGTGAATGGCTTGACAGTATCCCTGGCCCGTGAGCTTGGTCCCAAGGGCATCCGGGTCAACGCGGTGGCTCCCGGCATCACGGAGACCGACATGATGAAGGCTGTTCCCAAGGAAGTGATCGAGCCGATGATTAAGCAGATCCCCCTGCGCCGTCTGGGCCAGCCGGAGGACATCGCCAATGCGTTTGTGTTCCTGGCCTCTGATGAAGCGTCCTATATTACAGGCGTGGTGCTGAGTGTGGATGGTATGGCAAGAACCTAAAAACAAACGGGGCAGCTGACACGCAGCCGCCTCGTTTTCAAAACACGGAGGAATGACTATGAAGAGAATGATACCCTTTTTGATGGCCCTGCTGCTTTTGACCGGATGCGGAGCGCAGTCGGAGGAAAGTACCTACCGTCAGATCAACGCAGAGGAAGCCGCCGCCATGATGGAGGAGGAGAGCGGCTATCTCATTCTGGACGTCCGGACTGCGGAGGAATTCAGTGAGAAGCATATCCCCGGGGCTGTCAATATTCCCAACGAGACCATCGGTGACCAGGATATCCCGGAGCTGCCGGACAAAGAGCAGCTGATCCTGGTATACTGCCGCAGCAAGCAGGCGTCCGAAAAGCTGGTAAAGCTGGGTTATACCAACATCGTCGAGTTCGGCGGCATCAATGACTGGACGGGAGAGACCGTCAGCGGCGCTTCGTGACAATATCACGGAACTTGTATGAAATCCCGGTTATCATGGAGTCATCAAACAAGAGATCATAGGAGGACTTGCATATGTCTGTTATCAATATCAACAAGAATAATTTTCAGAATGAAGTTCTGAATTCTGAGAAACCCGTCCTGCTGGACTTCTGGGCGCCCTGGTGCGGCCCCTGCCGGATGGTCACTCCCATTGTGGATGAGATTGCAGCCGAGCGCGGCGACATCAAAGTTGGCAAGGTCAATGTGGACGAGCAGCCGGAACTGGCCGCACAGTTCGGCGTTATGAGCATCCCAACCCTGGTGGTAATGAAGGGCGGCAAGGTGGCCAATCAAATGGTGGGAGCAAGACCCAAAAGCCAGATCCTGGCCATGCTGTAAGGAGGGCGCAGGCATGGGATTCTTCGATTTCCTGAAAGGACCCGACATCAGTCAGGGTGTAAAAGAGTATCAGGCCACGCCCGGCGCTGTTCTGCTGGATGTCCGCACGCTGGAAGAGTACCGGGAAGGACATATCCCCGGCAGCAAGAATGTGCCGCTTCAGTCCCTTGACAAGGTGACCGGCTTCGTCAATAATCAAGATACGCCCGTGTTTGTCTACTGCCACAGCGGAGCCAGAAGCAGCCAGGCAGTCAGCGCGCTGCGGCGCATGGGATACACCAATGTCAAAAATATCGGCGGCATCGCCGCTTATGCAGGAAAGGTGGAGCATTGATATGAAGGTTGTCATCGTAGGCGGCGTGGCAGGCGGCGCTACTGCTGCGGCCCGCATCCGCAGATTGGAGGAGCAGGCGGAGATCGTGGTGTTTGAGCGGTCTGGATTCATCTCCTACGCCAACTGCGGTCTGCCCTATTACATTGGCGGAGTCATTGAGAACCCCGAGGAGCTGACCCTCCAAACGCCGGAGAGCTTCTTCTCCCGCTTCCGGGTCAACATGAAGGTACGCCACGAGGTCACTGCCATCCACCCCGACAAAAAGACGGTCTCCGTGACAAATCTGGAAACCGGAGATGTGTTCGAGGAAAGCTACGACAAGCTGATCCTCTCTCCCGGAGCCAAGCCCACCCAGCCCCGGCTCCCCGGTGTGGGATTGGACAGGCTGTTTACCCTGCGCACTGTGGAGGACACCTTCCGCATCAAGGAGTACATTGACCAGAACCACCCCAAGTCAGCCGTGTTGGCGGGCGGCGGCTTCATCAGCCTGGAGCTGGCGGAGAACCTGCGGGAGCTGGGGATGGAGGTCACCATCGTCCAGCGGCCCAAGCAGCTGATGAACCCCTTTGACCCGGACATAGCGTCCTTTATCCACAGTGAAATGCGCCGCCATGGCGTGAAGCTGGCTCTGGGTCACACGGTGGAGGGCTTCGAGGAAAAGAACGGTGGCGTGGATGTGCTGCTGAAGGACGAAGCTCCCCTCCATGCCGACATGGTGGTGCTGGCCATCGGCGTTTCTCCGGACACCCACCTCGCTCAAGAAGCTGGACTGGAGCTGGGCATCAAGGGCAGCATCGTGGTCAACGACCGGATGGAGACTTCCGTTCCCGACATCTATGCCGTGGGCGACGCGGTGCAGGTGAAGCATTTCGTCACCGGACAGGATGTTCTGCTCTCCCTGGCAGGCCCCGCCAACAAGCAGGGCCGTATCGCGGCGGACAACATCTGCGGCGGCGACAGCCATTATATGGGCAGCCAGGGCAGCAGCGTCATCAAGGTCTTTGATATGACAGCGGCTTCCACCGGTGTCAACGAAACCAACGCAAAAAAGGCTGGGCTGGACGTGGACACCGTTGTCCTCTCCCCCATGAGCCATGCGGGCTACTACCCCGGCGGCAAGGTCATGACCATGAAGGTAGTCTTTGAAAAGGAGACCTACCGCCTACTGGGCGCCCAGATCGTGGGCTATGAGGGCGTAGACAAGCGCATCGATGTGCTGGCCACCGCCATCCGGGCAGGGCTGAAGGCCACCGAATTGAAGGACCTGGACCTGGCCTACGCACCGCCCTATTCTTCCGCCAAGGACCCGGTGAACATGGCGGGCTTCATGATCGAGAACATTGCCGGCGGCGTGCTAAAACAGTGGCATCTGGCGGATGTGGGCAACCTCCCCCGGGACGGCAGCGTGACGCTGCTGGATACCCGCACGGTGGAGGAATTTGCGCACGGACATATCGATGGTTTCACCAACATTCCTGTAGACGAACTGCGGGAGCGGCTGGGCGAGCTGGACAAGTCCAAACCGGTGTACGTCATCTGCCAGAGCGGCCTGCGCAGCTACATCGCCTGCCGTATCCTGGCCGGAAACGGCTTCGAGTGCTATAACTTCTCCGGTGGCTTCCGGTTCTACGACGCGGTAATGAACGACCGCTGCCTCATTGAATCGGCCACTGCCTGCGGTATGGACAAATAACAATAACCCCTTCTCAGATTCCACATGAAGTGACCCCAAAAAGTTAGACAATATTCTGAAGTAAAAATTGTTCAAGCAGCTGAAAGGGCTTGCTGTCTGTGAATTGCAGGCGGCAA
>NZ_JPJG01000059.1 GCF_000765235.1 Oscillibacter sp. ER4
GGGGGGGGGTATTGCTAACGAGGATTGCGTGCTTTTCATGTGGGCGACCTTCCCCATGCTCCGCGAGGCTCTCGACGTGATCGAGGCGTGGGGCTTCAGCTACAAGACCGTCGCCTTCAACTGGGTAAAGCAGAACAGAAACGGCACCGGCATCTTCATGGGGCTCGGAAACTGGACGCGCAGCAACTCAGAGATCTGCCTGCTGGCGACCAAGGGCAAGCCGAAGCGCATCAGCGGCAGCGTCCGCAGCATCGTCCTCTCCCCGCTCCAGCAGCACAGCAGAAAGCCGGCCGAAATCCGCGACAGGATCGTCGAGCTGATGGGAGACCTACCCCGCATCGAGCTTTTTGCCCGAGAAGCCGCCCCGGGATGGGACGTGTGGGGCAACGAAGCGCCGACGCCTGAAGTCAAGGACGCGCCAGTCGACAGCGTCGAGCTGGCCGGAAAGGAGGAAACACATGAACCAGACAACCAAAGAGACCCGGCGCCGCAGCTATGACGCCGTACTCCCCAAGCGGGCCGCCCGCTGCCGCCTGATCCTCGAGACCCTCGGCAACCGTGAGCTCACGGCCAGCGAGATCACCGAGGAGCTCGTCGCAGCCGGCCGGATCCCGTACTTCAACCGCAACTACGTCGCCCCGCGGCTCACAGAGCTGAAGGAGATCGGGATCCTCACGACGGTCGGCCGCCGTAAGGCCACCCGCTCGGACGCCACCGAGGCCGTGTGGGCCAGAGCGGAGCCTTCGGGCCCCACGGGCCAAACGGCCGCAGCCCACGCAGACAACCCAACCGAGGCCGAGCAGATGACGCTCGGATCGGCCACCTGAGAGGAGGGCCAGCATGGAACGCCTGACCCACGAGAGAGCCAACGGCATCAAGACGGGCTACTGGAGCGCAGCCACCAAGGAGGTGCTCGTCCAGAAGCTCGCCGCCTATGAGAACACGGGCTACGAGCCCGACGAGATCCGCGCAGCTATTGAACAGGCTGCAAAAAACAGCGAAACCAAGACCGCGACCATTATGGCCGAGTGCATCGCCGGAGCGATGAAGGACACGCTCGAGAAGTACGGCACGGCCGGCAGCGGAAAGAAAGGAGAAACCCCATGAACGAACAGAACCAGCGCGACAGCATCATGTCGATGGCCCGCGGCGCCTTCGAGGAGCGCGTCGACTATGAGATGGACAAGGTGATCCAGAACATCCTCGACCCCAACACGAAGGCCACCGCCAAGCGCAAGATCACCCTCACCATCGAGCTGACCCCGGACGACGAGCGCCGCACCATCGGCGTCTCCGTGACAGCCAAGTCTACGCTCGCAGCCACCAACCCCGTCGCCACGGCCCTCTATGTCACCTCTGACGGCAACGGCGAGCTCGTCGTCGCCGAGATGGTGCCGCAGGTGCCCGGCCAAATGAACATGGACGGCACGCAACAGGAGGCCCCGAAGCTCCTGAAACTCGTCCAGCACGGATAAACACCCACAACACAGAACAAGGAGGACAACACAATGCTCGCAAAAATGATCGACAAAATCGTCAGCCTGAAGGAGACCAAGATCTTCGAGATTGACGGCCAGACCTACGCCGACGCATCACTCACCCGCATCCCGCCGCACGTCGACCGCCCTGACTGCATCAGCGTCAGCGGACTCGATAGCATCTGCAAGCTGATCCGCACCGAGCTCGAGAAGGTCGGCACGACCATCATGGTGCAGGTCAAGAGCAACGACACCGTCGAGGTGATGACCACCTACCTGAGCGACTTCTCCCGCAACACGCTCTACCGCGCCAAGGCTGACGCCCCGGGCCTGTACACCGGCTTCAGAGGACGCGAGGTAGCTCTGATCGAGCTGCGGAGCCTCTGCATCCCCAACGAGGGCACGGCCTACCTGCTCGACCTGCTGAGTCGCATGACCAACGAGAACAGCGTCAGCACCAACGACAACGGCGTCACACAGACCGTCGAGGCGCGTCAGGGCGTCGCCCTCAACGCGGTCGTCGAGATCAAGCCCCGCGTCATGCTGCGGCCGTTCCGCACCTTCCTCGAGGTGGAGCAGCCCGAGAGCGAGTTCCTGCTGCGCGTGGATCCCGACGAGGGGATCGGCTTCTTCGAGGCTGACGGCGGCATCTGGAAGCTCGAGGCCAAGAAGAACATCGCCGACTACTTCCTGAAGAACATGGGCGATCTGATCGACGCCGGCAAGGTCGTCGTCATGCAGTAAATGGAGCGCCGGGCGGGCTCCGGCCCGCTCGGCTTTTCTGAAAGGAGCAGCACCGTGAAAGAATACGAAACCCTCACCCGTGAGAAGGTCGACGTCGTGCCCTTCGGCTGCGGTATGCCGGAGACCCACCTGATGCAGGACTGGAGCGACAGGATGCTCGACCTGATCCTGAACGGGCCCACCATCAACGGCATCAAGAAGGACGAAGTGCGGGCCATGCTGCGCGAGACCTACACGGCCCTGAAGCAGTACGAGAAGATCGGCCCGATGGCCTCGCCCTTCATCAACGACCCGACGGCCATCGTGGCCCGGGCCTTCTCTGAGCTCTACCCCGGCATCGAGTACGTCGTCCAGTACGTCCCCGACCTGCGGGACGAGACCAACGGCACCGCCTACGGCCTGACCATCTTCCCCGACGACGGCAGCACGCCGATCGTCTGCATCTCGGCCGAGGCGCCCATCAGCGCCGCCCCTGAGCTGCTGGCGCACGAGCTGGCCCACGTCGCCACCCCGGAGGACACGGAGCACGGCGAGAGCTGGAGCGCAGCGTCGGAGGCCATATTCAAGAAGTACAACGAGCTCCTCGACGCCATGATCCCCGACGAGCCCGAGCCTGTCCTCTCGCCCCACCAGCCCGGAGACGGCGGGATCCTCACCATGCCGCTGCGTGATAACGTCCCGGAGCCTCCGACGGACGACTGGCAGCTCACCACCTGCCCCGTCTGTGGCGCTGAGTGCTGGCAGACAGACACGGCCCGCCGGATCCTCGCACTGGAGCCCGACGTCCGAACCGCCTGCACAGCCTGCGCGCAGAAGGGGCTCGGCAAATAATACTGGAGGTAATACATGAACAACGAAAGAAACAACACGACGGCCGGCGGGATCGGCTTCTGCGGCCTTCTCGCCGTCGCCTTCATCGTCCTGAAGCTCACCGGCGTCATCAACTGGAGCTGGCTGTGGGTACTGGCCCCGATCTGGATCCCGACCGCCATCACCCTCGCCATCATCGTGATCGTGCTCGTGGCCATACTGGTCAGAGAGCTGACGAAGGGAGGCCGCCCGTGATAACCGCGGAGGAGCGCCGGGCCCTGCTGGATCGCGCAATCACGACCTACGGCGCACCGGCACAAATGGACATGGCCGTCGAGGAGATGGCCGAGCTGACCAAAGCCCTCTGCAAAATCAAACGGGCACAGGCTGGCTGCGAAGTGACCGCAGCGATCGGCAACGTGATCGAGGAGATGGCCGACGTCCAGATCATGCTCGACCAGCTCCGCATCATCTTCCACCGATCTACCGAGGAGGTCGAGGAGGCGAAACTGGAACGGCTGAAAAACCGTCTTGACGGCCGAAACAACTGGCAGGGCTCCAGCCTCCACAAGTGGATCGAGAAGCAATTCTCCACAGGAGGTGACGGCCATGAATAAACAGCAGCCGCAGACCGGCCCCGAGATCGAGGAGTACAGCACCACGGCAACGCCCAAGGCATACGCCGGCAGCGTCCCCGTGTTCTGTGCACACGACGCCATCGTCCCGCTGAAGGATCTGCGGCCCAACCCAAAGAACCCCAACCAGCACCCGCCGGAGCAGATCAAGCTCCTCGCCTCTATCATCAGGGCGACGGGCTGGCGCGCCCCGATCACTGTCAGCAAGCGCAGCGGGCTCGTCACAAAGGGCCACGGCCGTCTTATGGCCGCGCAACTCGACGACCTGACCGACGCCCCGGTCGACTATCAGGACTACGCAAGCGAGGCCGAGGAGCTGGCCGATCTGACGGCAGACAACCGCATCGCGGAGCTCGCCACAACTGACAACAAGATGCTCGCCGAGGTTTTCGCCGACATCGACACCGGCGAGATCCCGTTCATGCTCAGCGGCTACACCGAGGACGACTACGGCAACATCGTGACGGCGCTCTCTGAGGCGCTGCACACCAAGGAGCCGAGCAGCGACCCCGACGCCGAGATCCCGGCCCCGGCCGCGCCGGTCACACAGTACGGCGACCTCTGGATCCTCGGCCGGCACCGCGTCCTCTGCGGAGACTGCACCCGGCCGGAGGATCGCGCCCTGCTGCTCGACGGCAACAAGCCCGAGATCCTGCTGACCGACCCGCCATACTGCTCAGGCGGCAGCAAGGAGTCGCAGAAGTCGACCGGCAGCATCGGCACCGAGAGAAAGAACGGCAAGGCCCCGAAGATCGCCAACGACATCCTCAGCACACGCGGCTACCAAAACCTGATCCGCGGCGCACTCACCGACATCCCCTGCCTCTACGCCTACATCTTCACCGACTGGCGTATGTGGGTATATCTGTTCGACCTCGTCGAGGCTGCCGGCTTCGGCGTCAAGTCTGAGATCGTATGGGACAAGGGCACGCCGGGCATGGGCGTCGGCTGGCGCTCGCAGCATGAGCTCATTCTGTTCGGCGCCAAGGCCGCCACCCACTTCGACGGCCACAAGGGCTACGGCAACGTCCTGAGCATCTCCCGCTCCGGGAATGAGCTGCACCCCACGCAGAAGCCCGTCGAGCTGCTGGAGAAGCTGGTCGACAACACGGACTTCGCCACGGGCGTCTATGATCCCTTCGGCGGCTCCGGCACGACGCTGGCCGCCTGCGAGGCATACGGGCAGCCCTCCTACATCATGGAGCTGACGCCCGCCTTCACGGACGTGATCGTCAAGAGGTACATCAGAATAACAGGAAAGACAACCGTGCGCTGCGTCCGTCAAGGCCGAGAGCTACCGCGCGAGGAGATCGCCGCGATCTTCGAGCCTGACGAGGAAGGAGGTGAGCAGGAGTGACGCTCTGACATAATGAGCGAGAAGCCGATCACACAACGGATCAAGGACAGGCTCGCGGCCTACACCGCCATGCTGAGGGACATCGACAACCAGCTCGAACGCCTCGACCGCATGGAGATGGCGATGGCCTCACCGCCCGGCCCTGATCTGACAGGTATGCCACGCGGATCCGGCACACCATCCGACCGCACCGGCATGATGGTGGAGCGGAAAATGGAGCTCGAGGAACAGATCGACCGGCTCAAGGCTGAGGAGAAGCAGGAGCGCAACGCCATCGAGGGCATGATCCTCCAGCTCTCCAACCCCGACGAGCGCGCCGTCATCCGGCTGCGCTACTTCGACCGGGCTGACTGGGAGAGCACCTGCGGCGTCCTGTTCGGTGATCGGCGGGACTACGTCGACAGAGTGGACGCCTACCAGAACAGGACATACAAGATCCACGGCCGCGCCCTGCTCAACCTCGCCGCCGTGCTGGACGAGCTGGAGCCCCTGCCTGAGCTGCGGCAGTAAAACGCAGTAAAAGGAACAAAAGGGAAGTAAAAGGAATTGAAAAGCAGTAACGACCCGTGCTATTCTATATCCTGCAAAAGACCGCCGGACACACGGGCAACGCCGTGACAATTCCGAGCGGCTGACCAGAGGAAAACCAAATAACAACCGACGGCAAGAGGCCGACGGGCGAACCAACGCCCGCCGGTCTCTTTTTGCGTATAGGAAGGAGGCGACGGCCATGCCGCAGAACAGCATCTCGGCGCAGCTCAGCAACCTGCAACAGCTCGTCGCCGACCTCGAGGCAATCGAGAACGGCGGCAAGAAGGCCATCAGCAACACCATCAAGGACGTCAAGGCCAGAGCCCCGGGCTGGATCACTCAGGAGGTCACGGCCGTCTACAACATCAAGAAGGGCGAGATCACCCCGTCCGGCAAGAACAGCAGCAAGCCGAAGAAGATGGCGGGCAGCGTCAGCGTCTCAGGTGAGACCATCGAGGAGCTGACCATCACCTACTCCGGCCGGATGCTCACCCCTGTGCACTTCGGCATGACACCAAAGACCGCACCGCCGGGCAAGAGCTACACGCTGCGGATGCAGGTGGTCAAGGGGCAGAAGAAGGTCATCGGCCGTTACCTGAACACCCGCACCCCGGGCGGCCCGTACTCCGAGCGATCGCACAACATCCTCATGGGGACGGGCAACACCAAGGCCGGCGGCGTCAGCGCCATTCCATTCCAGCGAATGAGCCGGACGCGCACCGACATCAAGAAGTTCACCACCATCTCGGTGCCCTCCATGATAACCAGCGAGCGCACCAATGAGAAGATAATGACCCGACTCCAAGAGGAGACGGCCAAGCGCCTCCAGCACAACCTCGACCGAGCTCTCGGGAAGTAGCCCACAGCGGCCCGCAGGGCGCCCACCACGGCGCCCTGCACCGAGCCCGGCCCCACACCGCCAGACGCGCACAGAGCGCGCCACAGCGCCGCGCAGACGCCTCCACGGCCACGCGCAGCGCCGCAAGGTACTGTGACGGGCCTCTCTGGCCTGCGGTGCTGGCGAGCCCAAAAAACGCGCAGCCGGGAAAAATTTTTTTCGGGCCGTTTCGTTTCGCCCGAGCGGCAGAAAGGAGGGAACGCCATGCCGAACCCAACCAACAACAAGCTCGTCGACAGCAAGACCATCGCGGCCCTGTTCGACATGACGCCCCGCCGAGTGCAGCAGCTCACCAAGGATGGCGTCATCGCCGCGGTCAAGGAAGGCAACGCCAACCGCTATGACCTGCTGCCGACGATCCAGAGGTACATCCGATACCTGACGGCCAAGGCCAACGGCCGGGAGCCGTCGAAGAAGGACAGCGAGATCGAGGGCCGACGTCTGGAGGCTGAGGCTGACCTCAAGCGCAGCAAGGCAGACATCGCCGCCCTCCAGCTCAGTGAGCTCGAGGGCACCATGCACCGCAGCGAGGACGTCGAGGCTGTGATGACCGACCTCGTCTACAATATCAGGTCGATGCTCGTGGCCCTGCCGGGCCGTCTGGCCGTCGACGTCACCGGCGCAGCAACACCCGCCGAGGCGTCTGAGATCATCCGCACAGAGGTCTACAAGATCCTGACGGAGCTGGCCGGTTATAAATACGATCCCGAGGTGTACGCCCGGCGAGTAAGGGATCGGGAAGGCTGGAGCGAGCAGCTCGCCGATGACGCGGACGACTAAAAAAGCCGCCGCGAAGCTCAATACCGCCATCGCCGGAGCGGTCAAACGCTTCGCCCCGCCTGAGAGCCTGACCGTGGACGAGTGGGCCGACAAGCACCGCCGCCTCTCCCCGGAAAGCTCAGCCGAGGCCGGCCCGTGGCGTACCAAGCGCACCCCGTACCTCGAGGAGCCCATGCGGGCCTTTACGGATCCGAAGGTGCACAAAATAGTCATGGTGGCCGCCTCTCAGGTCGGCAAGTCTGAGCTCGAGCTCAACATCATCGGCTACATCATCGACCAAGACCCCGGCAGCATCCTCTACGTCCACCCGACCATCGACGACGCCCGGAAGTTCAGCCGCCTCCGCGTGGCCCCTATGATCCGCGACAGCAAACCCCTGAAGGCGAAGGTGCACGACGTCAAGGCCAAGGACAGCGGCAACACGATCCTCCAGAAGTCGTTCCCGGGCGGGATGCTCACCCTGACCGGCTCCAACAGTGCCTCGGCTCTGGCCTCCACGCCTGCCCGCTATATCATCGGCGACGAGCGCGACCGCTGGGCGACCAGCGCCGGCACCGAGGGCGACCCGTGGGCGCTGGCCGAAGCACGTCAGGCCACATTCTACAACGCCAAGGCGGTCGAGGTCTCCACCCCGACCATCAAGGGCAACAGCAACATCGAAACGAGTTTTTACCAAGGCACGCAGGAACGCTGGTGCCACCGCTGCCCCGAGTGTGGGGAGTACAGCGAGATCGTGTTCGACAATATCCACTTCGACCCGGAGGCCAAGAGGATCCGCGGGAAAAAGTCGTGGAGCCTCAAGAGCGGCGTCTCGTGGAGCTGCCCGGCCTGCGGCTGCCTGATCCCCGAGGACGTCATGCGAAAGCAGCCGGCCAAGTGGATCGCCGACAACCCGGACGCCTACAAGAAGGGCGTCCGTTCTTTTTGGCTCAATGCCTTCTCGAGCCCGTGGACTCCGTGGGAGAAAATCGTCCTCAAGTTCCTCGACGCCAAGGATGACCCGCAGCGCCTCAAGGTCGTCTACAACACCCTGCTCGGCCAACTGTGGGAAGATCGCGGCGACCTCGAGGACGAGGACACCATGCTCGCCCGCCGTGAGGACTACGGCACCCGCCCGGACGGCACCCCTGTGGAGCTGCCTGACGGCGTGCTCGTGCTGACCTGCGGCGTCGACACTCAGGACAACCGCCTCGAATACGAGGTAGTCGGTCACGGGAAGTACGGCGAGACGTGGGGCGTCGTCAAGGGCTACATCATGGGCCGGCCAGACACCCCGGAGGTCTGGCAGCGACTCGACGACGTGGTCGACCACGTCTACAAGTTCAAAAACGGCCGCGGCCTGAAGATCTCCATCACCTGCGTCGACTCCGGCGGCCACTTCACCCAAGAGGTCTATGAGGCGTGCCGGGCCCGCGCCGGCAAGCGCGTCTTTGCCATCAAGGGCAAGGGCGGCGACGGCATCCCCTTCGTCTCGCCCCCGAGCAAGGTGCCGATCCGCGACAACAAGCGGATCACCTGCTGGCTCTACACCATCGGCGTCGACGCCGGCAAGGCGACGATCATGGCTAATCTGAAGGTGCAGGAGCCCGGGCCAAAATACTGCCATTTCAACCGGCACCCCGACGCCGGCTATGACCTCAATTTCTTCAACGGGCTCCTCTCCGAGAAGCTGGTGCTCACGCACACGCGCCGCGGCGACCGCTGGGCGTGGGAGAAGTTGCCCGGGCACAACCGCAACGAGGCCCTCGACTGCCGCGACTACGCCAACGCCGGCCTCAAGATCATCAACCCCGACATGGACGCCATCGAGCGCCGCCTGCAAGGACTGGAGGAAAAACCGAAGGCCCCGCAGCAGCGACGGCAGCGGCAACGGCACAACCGGGCCGACGCCTTCGACGACTGGTAAGGAGGACACACCACAATGAGAAAGACCCGCGAACAAATCGAGTACCAGCTCTCCATCAAGAGGAACCGGCTGGATCTCTACCTGAAGCGAGAGGCCGAGATGCTGGACGGAGGCGTCCAGAGCTACGGCATCGGCTCGCGAAATCTGGCCCGCTACAACACCGACCTCGGATCCATCCGGGCCGCCATCAAACAGCTCGAGGCAGACATCGAAGCCCTCGAGGCCGCACTGAACGGCGAGAAGCCGCGAAAAGCTGTGGGAGTAGTGCCCCGAGACTGGTGAAAGAAGCCCCGAAAGGGGCTTTTTTCATAGGCCGACGCCGGGAGTTTTCGCTCCTTTTCTCCCGGCTCGGCCATCTTCACCATGAAGGAGGTGAGCACCATCAGCAAAAGAAAAAGCAGAAGCCGCCCGCAGAACAGGCGGCAGCAGCCGCGCCCTGTGAATAAGGGCTACGGCGACGCCGGCGCGAGCTGGCACAAGAAGGCGACCAAGGGCTTCAGAGCTATGAGCGGCAGCCCGAAGGAGGACATCGACGCCAACAACTACACCCTGCGGCAGCGTGCCCGGATGCTTTACATGGCGGCCCCGATCGCCACCTCTGCCATCCGCACCAACCGCACCAACGTCGTCGGCATCGGCCTCCAGCTCAAGAGTCGGATCGACCGCGAGGCGCTCGGCATGACGCAGGAGGCCGCCGACGCATGGCAGGCTCAGGCCGAGCGTGAGTTCGCTCTCTGGTCTGAGAACAAAAGGGCGTGCGACGCCACCGGCGTCAACAACTTCGCAGCCATGCAGCAGCTCGCACTCTCCTCGTGGCTGGTCAGCGGCGACGTGTTCGCCGTCGTGAAGCAGTACGAGCCGACGCCGCTCACACCCTACTCGCTACGCCTGCACCTGATCGAGGCTGACCGAGTCGCCACGCCAACGACCTCCGGCATCATCACCCCGATGCTGCTGACCACCGGCAGGGCGGCCAACGGCAACACCATCTACGACGGCGTCGAGGTGAACGACGACGGCCAGATCGAGGCGTACCACATCCGCAGCACCTACCCCTTCGAGCTCGGCAGCACGACGACAACGTGGGCCCGTGTTCAGGCATACGGCGAGCGGACTGGCCTGCCGAACATCCTGCACGTCATGGAGAGCGAGCGCCCGGATCAATACCGCGGCGTCAGCTATCTCGCGCAGGTCATCGAGCCCCTGCTCCAGCTTCGCCGCTACACCGAGAGCGAGCTGACTGCGGCGGTCGTCGAGTCGTTTTTCACGGCCTTCATCAAGACCGAGGCAGGCGCCGGCGACAACCCGTTCAACGAGGTCGGGAGCAGCCTGCCGGAGGTGAGCCGAGATCCTAACGAGTACGAGATGGGCCCCGGCCAGATCAACATCATGGAGCCCGGCGAGGACGTGACCTTTGCAGACCCCAAACGGCCGGCCAGCGGCTTCAACACCTTCCTGCGTGCCATCTGCGAACAGGTGGGCGCGGCGCTCGAGATCCCGGCCGACCTGCTGCTCAAGAGCTTCAACAGCTCGTACAGCGCCAGCCGCGCCGCCCTGATGGAGGCGTGGAAGGCGTTCCGCATGAGGCGCAAGTGGTTTGTCGATGACTTCTGCACGCCGGTATATGAGATCTGGCTCTCCGAAGCCGTCGCCCGCGGCCGCATCAGCGCCCCGGGCTTCTTCGCAGACCCGGCGATCCGCGCCGCATACCTCGGCGCCGAGTGGATCGGCCCCTCTCAGGGACAGCTCGACCCGACGAAGGAGATCACGGCCGAGATCCTCGCCATCGGCGAAGGCATCACGACCAGAGAGCAGGCGACCATCCGACTCAACGGCGGTCAGTGGGACGCCAACGTCGACCAGCTCGCTCGGGAAAACGAGAAGCTGCGCGCAGCGCAGGGGCAGGTCGACCAGAGCACAGCGGCCAGCGGCACGATCTCCGCAGCTCTGCGGGAGGCGATCGTCGCCGAGGCCATCAAAAGCATCAAGGAAGGAGACAAGCATGAGAACGCATAACACTCCCCGGCTCTGCGCCGGGCCTCAGACTGCGGGCACGCCGATCAAGTTCTGGAACGTCGCCAGCATCGGCGACGACGAGGGCGAGATCACCCTCTACGGCGACGTCGTGAGCCGTCAGCCTGTGGACTGGTGGACGGGCGAGCCCGAGCCCGGCCTCTACATCGCGCCCGAGAGCTTCATGGAGGATCTCGCGGCCGTCAAGGGCAAGAGCAACATCACCATCAAGATCAATAGCTGCGGCGGCGACCTCTACACCGGCATCGCCATCCACAACGCCATCAAGGGCCTGACCGGCCACAAGGTCGTCGTCGTGGAAGGCATCGCGGCCAGCGCGGCCAGTGTCATCGCCTGCGCAGGTGACGAGGTGCAGGTCTATCCCGGCAGCATGGTGATGATCCACGGCGTCGCCGGGCTGCTCTACGACTACTACACCCTCGCAGACCTGAAGAAGCTCCAGAAGGACTTCGACGCGAGCGAGCGGGCCATCGCAGAGATCTACCACGCCAAGACCGGCCTCGAGGTCGACCAGCTCCGCAGCATGATGACCCGCGAGACGTGGATGGTCGGGCAGGAGGCCATTGACAACGGCTTTGCCGACACCCTGCTCACAGACGAAGGCCCCGACGTCACCCTGAGCGCCGACAAGAAGGTGCTCCTCGTCGCCGGCATCCGGCACGACGTCAAGGGCTTCAGACACATCCCGGGGACGATCCCCATCGACAACAGCATCCACGCCGCCCCTGCGGCTGGAAATAAACACGCGGCCGCCAAGAACGACGGCCCCAAGAAGGAGGACAACAAGACCATGACCCTCGAAGAAATGAGAGCACAGCACCCCGACGTCGTGGCTCAGATCGAGCAGCAGGCGGCCGAAACTGCCAGAACGCAGGAACGCGCCCGCATCGAGGCCATCGACAGCATCGCCGCAAGTGTGGGCGACGCGCAGCTCGTCAGGGACGCCAAGTACGGCGAGACCCCCTGCACCGCTGAGCAGCTCGCGCTCAAGGCTATGCAGAAGCAGGCGGCCCTCGGTGCCAAGCACCTGAAGGACGCCAAGGCTGACAACGACGAGTCCGGCGCTGCCGGCGTCGGCGCTGCCCCTAACGGCGGCGAGGAAGGCAGCGAAAACGACGACAAGGCAAAGGTGGACGCCATCGTCGGCCTCTACAACTCCACCAAGTCTCAGAACGGAGGTAAGAAGTAATGAGCAAGAGACTGGACGAAAACCTCGGCAGCGTCGGCTATGACGGTCTGATTGTTGCCAACGAGCCCGTCACTGACGTGTTCACCGTGACCATCTGCAAGGAGGCCACCGCCGCAGCCACCTATAAGCGCGGCACCGTGCTGGCCCTGTCTGCCGGCACCGCCGGCGACGGCAAGCTGGTGATCCTCGGCTCCACCGCGACCACCAACGAAACCCTGACCGCCAACTGCATCCTCGCCGAGGACGTGGAAGTCGGCACCACCGCGGACGTGACCGTGCTGGCCTACCGCACCGGCCACTTCGCCCGCAACAAGCTGGCCGTCGCAAGCGGCTACACCCTGAAGGCGACCGACGAGGAGGAGCTGCGCAAGGCCGGCATCCTGCTCTCCGACGCCATCGAATACTAAGAGAAGGAGGACAACAAAATGCCTTTTAACTTCTACGACACCCACACGCTGCTCATGGCCGTGCAGCAGCTCACCCCTGCTGCGACCTTCCTGCGTGACCGCTACTTCCCCACCAACGACGCGAGCGACATCTTCGCCACCGACGACGTGCTCGTCGAGTTCCGTGACGGCAGCAAGAAGCTGGCGCCCTTCGTGGCCCCTCGCAAGGGCGGCGTCACCGTCCTGCGCGCCGGCTACAATATGGAACGCTACACCCCGCCCTTCGTGGCTCCACGTCGCGTCCTGACCCTCGACGAGCTGCGCAAGCGCGGCTTCGGCGAGGCTCTCTACTCTCAGCTCACCCCTGAGCAGCGCCAGCAGACCCTCATCCTGCGCGACGCTGACGAGCTGGGCGAGCTCATCACCAACCGCGAAGAAGCGATGGCCGCCGAGACCATGCTGACCAATGGCTGCGTGATGAAGCACATCGCCGACGACGTCGACAAGGCCGACGAGATGGAGATCCGTTTCTACTCCGAGGCCAGCAACCCCGCGACCTACACCCCGACGGCCAAGTGGGACGCCACCGGCGGCAAGATCCTGAAGGATCTGGAGGCCATGATCCGTATGCTGACCAAGCGCGGCCTCCGCGCTTCTGATCTGGTCTGCTCCCCGGACGTGGCTGACACCATCATCAATGACGCGGCCGTGCAGAAGCTCCTCGACAACCGCCGCATCGAGATCGGCAACGTGGAGCCTGAGCTGCTGCCTGACGGCGCTGCCATCGTGGCCCGCCTGAACGTCCTCGGCCGCATCATCAGCGTCATCTCCTACGACCTGACCTACACCGACGACGAGGGCAACGACAAGCTCTACATCCCGTCCGGCAAGTGCGTCCTCACCGCTCCCGGCGCTGGCCGCACCGCCTACGGCGCCGTCTCTCAGGTCGAGCAGAGCGACGGCGAGTTCCACACCTACGCCGGCCGCCGCGTGCCGAAGTATGTGAGCAGCGCCGAAGGCAACAGCCGCACGCTGACCATCTCCAGCCGCCCGCTGATGATCCCCAACAACAAGAACCCGTTCATCGTTGCGGACGTCCTGACGGACTGGGCGCAGCAGAAAGGAGCAGAGCATGATCCAGATCATCAAGGGCACCTTCGGCTACTATAACGGCCGCAAGGTGATCCCCATCACTGAAGCAGACGGCCCTCAGAAGTTCGACGACGAGCTGGAGGCCCGTCTGGTGAAGGAAGGCGTCGCCAAGTACATCGGCGAGCTGGGCGAGACTGCCGAGCAGCCCGCACCCGCTCCCGGCGACGACGTCGACGAGCCTGCCAGCACCAACACAGCGGCCGACGAGGCCCTTGAGTACAACGAGGACATGAAGCTCGACGAGCTGAAGGAAGTGGCCGCGCGCTATGGCGTGGACGCCTCTGCTATGCGCAAGAAGGCCGACGTCATCGCTGCCATCGAGGCCGCCAAGGCCGAGCAGCCTGATGACGGTGCCGACGACGAGGAGCCCCCTCAGATCGGCGCCGCCGATCCCGTCTGATGGCCTTCAGCTTCAAGGCGATGGTCGAGGCTGACCGTCGGCGCACGTTTCTCAATCTCGACGAGTTCGGTGAGAAGCACACCGTCGAAGGCAGAGCCATCGCCGCCGTGCTGGACGACAACGCCCTGAAGGAACGCCAAGGGGGGCAAGAGCTGAGCGTCGCGGAGTCCTCTCTGCTGCTTTACGCAGCGGTCGAGGATCTGCCCGCTCGGCGCCCGGCGGGCGAAGGGCTCAACGTCGACGGCCGCGAGTACATCGTCAACGACTGGAGCGAGGACATGGGGATCGCCACCGTGGCCCTCGGCCAGACTGTCACCATGTAGGAGGTGCCCCATGTCCATCGTCAACAGCATCGAAACCGTCCGGGACTGGCTGACCGCCGAGGTCTGCCCTCTGGTCAAGCTGAAGCTCCCCGACGACAACGCAACGGACGCCTCCTACCCATACAAGCTGGTAAACCCGGCCGCGTTCTCGCTTTTCGTACCATCGAAGGACAGGACGCCCCCGAACATCGCCGCGCCGATCCCGTCGGTCTGCGTGCAGATCGTTCAGGGCGACGACGACCTGCTCCAGAGTGCCCGAGACATCAAGATCCGGCTCTGCTTCTCAGCGTGGGATCCCGGCTACCACGGGCCCGACATCTTCAAGCCGAAGGGCGACGGCAGCGGCACCTACATCCAGCAATACAACGAGGCGGCGGCCTCCTACTTCGTGAAGAACGGAGAGGGCTGGCGTGACGCATGGAATTTTGTGGACACAGCTCTCCGGCTGATTGAAAACGCCGAGTACCTCGGCGACCTCCGCGTCATCAAGGAGAAGGGCATCACCTTCGGCCCCGTCACGGAGCAAGACGCCGTCCCTGACTTCTACCCGTACTGGTTTGCATGGGCTGAGTTCTCCATCGAGGAGACACTGACCCGCAACCCGAAAAGCTACCAACACCTGCTTTAAGGGCAGCCGCTCGGCTGCTCTAATTTCATGCAAAGGAGGATAAGCAGATGGCAAACGAATACCTCTACGGCGCCTACGGCCACATCGGCGAGACCGTGGCACAGAGCGCCGTGCAGGCGGGCACCACGCCGGTCTATATCGGCACGGCACCCGTCAACCTCGTGCGCGGCTTCGGCGAGGCCGGCATCATCAACGCGCCGATCAAGATCACCAGTCTGGTCGACGCTCAGAAGAAGATCGGCTACTCGTCCGACTGGGGCACCTTTACCCTGTGCGAGGCCGTGTACGCGCATTTCAACAACACCCTCGGGAACATCGGCCCGATCTACGTCATCAATGTGCTCGACCCCTCCGCGGGCAAGCACCGCAAGGAGACGGCCACCACCAAGACCCTCACCTTCACCGGCGGCCGCGCCGAGTTCGCCAGCGACAAGATCATCCTCGACACCCTGACCATCGCAAAGAATGACAGCGGCAACTACGTCGAGGACACCGACTACGCTGTGGACTATAACTTCACCAAGGGCACGGTCATCATCACCAGCCTGAAGGACGACGCGCAGCTCGCCGGCAGCCTGACGGCCAGCTTCAGTGAGGTGGACGACTCTGAGATCGCAGACAGCGACATCATCGGCGGCGTCACCTCCTCCGGCGAGTACAGCGGCCTGAGCGCGATCGCGCTGCTCTATCCCGAGCAGTTCGCGGTCTGCAATCTGATCGCGGCCCCCGGCTGGAGTCACAGCCCTGCCGTCTACAACGCCATGCTGACGGCCTGCAAGAAGATCAACGGCCACTGGGACGCCTTCGTCGTGGCCGACCTGCCTCTCGTGGACAGCGCCGCGCAGGCGGTCGACACGATCACCAAGGCGATCGCATGGAAGAAGGCCAACGCCTTCACCGGCGAGCGTTCTAAGGTCTACTGGCCGCAGGCTGTGGACAACCTCGGCAACGTGTTCCACCTGAGCACGCTGGCCGTGGTCGAGCTTATGCGCGCTGACTTCAGCCACAACAGCGTCCCGATGGAGACCTGCGGCAACAAGGCCATCCCCGTCATCAAGCAGTATTTCGGGTCCAACGCCAACAACCGCGGCTTCGACCAGCAGACCGGCAAGGAGCTGACGCAGAACGGCATCAGCACCGCCGTCGCATGGGGAGGCGAGTGGGTACTGTGGGGCGACCATACGGCCGCCTACACATACGGCGCAGACGTGGATCCTCGCGCGATCTTTGACGTCTCCATGCGTATGCTCATGCACATCACCAATAGTTTCCAGCGCGAGTGGAGCCCTGAGATCGACAGCCCTATGACCCGTGCGCTGAAGGATCGCATCATCAACCGCGAGCAGGAGAAGCTCGACGGCTATGTGAGCATGGGCGCCCTGCTGGGCGAGCCCGTGATCCTGTTCCTCGAGAGCGAGAACAGCACCACGGACGTGATGAATGGCGACTTCCGCTGGGACATCGCCGTCACCCCGACCCCGCCCCTCAAGTCTGCGAGCGTCTACGTCGCCTACACCGACGCGGGCTTCTCTGTCTACTACGAAGGAGGTGACGAGTAATGGCAAACCTGTGGCTCGACCTGAAGGGCCCCATCCTCGCCGACACCGTCTACATCGGCGGCACTCTCGTCGCCAAAGACGTGACCATCGCGCTGCCGGCTGTCACTCCCGTGACCGCTGACTTCAAGGCTATGGGAACCTACACCGCCCCCATCCTCGGCCAGATCGAGGCTATGGAGGCATCCATCACCAAGATCGGCATCGACCTCGGCCTGCGGAACATGATGAAGCTCGAGAGCAAGACCATCGAGATCCGCTGGGCTCAGGACGTCAAGCAGGCCGACGGCTCCACCAAGACCGAAGGCTGCAAGGCGTTCCTCCGCTGCGTCTCTAAGGGCATCCCGGGCCTCTCCGTGGATCCCGGCAACACCAGCGAGAACGAGGCCACGTTTGCCGTGAGCCGCTACCAGCTCTACGTCGGCGGCGCTGAATACTGGCTGATCGACCAGCTCAACACGATCCTGCGCGTCGGCGGCGTCGACTACGCCAAGGACATCCGCAGCCTGCTGTAACCTGAAGGGCGCCGCGCCTATGCGGCGCCCTCTGTTTATCGAAAGGAGACGCACCCAATGAAGAACACCATCAAGCTCGACAACCCTGTGCAGATCAACGGCAAGAGCTACAACGAGCTGACCTATGACATCAGCGAGATCACCGCACAGGCGTTTGCTGAAGCTGACGCCAGAAAGCTGAGCGCCAGCGGCTCCAAGAATGGCAACGCAGCCGGCGCGGCCGAGCTGGACTACGGCCTGCACCTCTACCTCGGCTTCGCTGCCATCATCGCGGTCAACCCTGAGATCGACATCTCCGACCTCGAGCGCGTCCGCGGCTACGACGTTATGAAGATTATGAGGATCGGCCGGGATTTTATTTCCGGGAAGTCGGAGGAACCCTACACCCCCGACAGCTCCGACGCGCAATCCGAGACTACGCCCGAGCCTTCCACACATCAACGCGAGACCTCGGAGAGCGAAGGCTGACCGACTTCCTGACCGAATACGGGGAGGCCGTCGAGGAGGCCAAGCGGCTCCAAGCGAGCCGGCCGACTCGTGCGGCCAGCTTTAAGAAACCACACATCAGAAGGAGGTGACGCACATGGCAAACGGAAAAACGATGCAGGCGGTCGTCAATCTGGCCGGCAGCATCGACCCATCACTCGGCAAAGCCATCGAACAGGCTCAGAAGAAAATCAGTGGCCTGAACGTGAAGGCGCTGGCCGTTGGTGCAGCCGTGGGCGGCATCGCTGTGGCGACAGGCAAGGCAGTCGTCGAGGCTGGAAAGTACATGAAGGATCTCGGCGCGTCCTTCGATGGCGCTGCTGATGCTATCCGCATCGGAACCGGCGCCACCGGCGACGCGCTGGATGGGCTTCTGGATGACTTCGACGCCGTCTATAAGAGCGTCCCGACCACAATGGAGGACGCCAGCAAGGCGATCGCAGACTACAACACCCGCCTCGGCCTCACCGGCCCGCAACTTCAGGAGATCTCCAAGCAGGCCATCCAAGTGAGCGATATGCTCGGGGACGACCTCGGCAGCGTGATCGAGGAGTCGAGCCAAGCCTTCCAGCAGTGGAACATCGACGCCGACGACATGGGCGGCGCTATGGACTACATCTTTAAGGTTAGCCAGAGCACAGGCATGGGCTTCACGGATCTGATGGCAGATATGCAGAAGTTCGGCCCGCAGCTTCAGGAGATGGGCTACTCCTTCGAGACGGCGAGTGCCCTGATGGGCCAGCTCGACAAGGCCGGCGTAAACACCGACGAAGCGCTCGGCGCTATGAAAAAGAGCGTCGCCACACTCGCCAAGGAGGGCATCAGCGCCAGCGACGGGCTCGCCATGTACTACGAAAAGATCAAAAACGCCGGGACGGCCGCAGAGGCCGCCAGCATCGCGTCGGAGATCTTCGGCACAAGGGCAGGCTCCACGATGGCCGCAGCAATCCGAGACGGCTCTCTGGCCGTCGCAGACCTGACGGCTGAGCTGCAAGAAAACGGCGAGACAATCGCCGGCGCAGCTGATGACACCTACGACTTCGCCGAGCGGCTTCAGGTTATGAAGCAGGGGCTCGAAGTGGCCCTCAAGCCTATGGCGAACACTGTGTTCGACGGGCTCAACAAGTTCATGCCGACCCTGCAAAAACTGATGGAGCAGATCACTCCGGCCATCTCCAAGGCGGTCGAGGCTGCGGCCCCGTTTGTCGACGAGTTCCTGACCGGCGCTGCCGACGCCCTCGAGGACGTTCTGCCCCTGATCTCTCAGCTCGCGGCCGACCTTCTGCCAGTTCTGACGCAGCTAATGAGCACTCTGCTCCCGCCGCTTCTCAACCTCGTGCAGACGCTCCTCCCGCCACTCATGCAGATCGTCTCCGCGATCCTGCCGCCTATTGCCAGCCTGCTTGCCACCGTGCTCCCTATCATCACGCAGATCGTCAGCGCCGTGCTGCCTGTGCTGGTGAGCATCATCTCGAGCCTGCTGCCGGTCATCACCCCGCTGCTGGAAGTGGCTCTGCAAATCGTCAACAGCGTCATCATGCCGCTGCTTGATCCCCTGATGCAGCTCGTTCAGGCACTACTCCCCCCGATCCTGAGCCTGATCGGCGCCATCACCCCACTGCTGACTCCGCTGCTGTCTATTCTGGAACCCATCGCCAGCGTGCTCGGCACGATTGTCGGCTGGGTATCGAAGATCGTCAGCTTCGGCTCTGGCGTCATCTCCAAGATCGCCGGCCTGTTCGGAGGTGGAGGCGGCAGCGCGTCTGTCTCTGGCTATGCGACCGGCGGCTTCACAAGAGGGCCGTCCATCGCCGGCGAGGATCCACGCTACCCGACCGAGGCGGTCATCAGTTTCAACCCTGCATACCGTTCACAAAACCTGTCCTACTGGGCAGAGGCGGGCCGGATGCTCGGGGCATCTGACGGCGAAAGCGACTACGAGCTGCTCAGCGGCGGCTCCGGCACTGCTGTGGTCTACGATCTGAGTGGCCTGTCCTTCTCTCCGCAGATCAAGGTCGAGGGCGACACTGACGAGGACGCACTGATCCGAAAGCTCCGCGACCTCGAGCCGGAGTTCATCGACTTCATTCTCGAGGCACTCAGCAGAAGGGAGGGCGGCGCTTATGTCACAGCAGACAGTCGGCTTTATTGATTATGTGGCGCAGGGCGGCGACACGTTCGACAGCATCGCGCTCGTCGCCTACAACGAGGAGCGCATGGCAAGCACCATCATCACAGCCAACCCCGACCTCAGCGACGTGCTGATCTTCGAGGGCGGCGAGGCTGTGCGGATCCCGATCGTCGAGACCGTGGAGACGCCGGAGACCCTGCCGCCGTGGAGGAGGTGACGCCGTGAAGATCCTATACGAAGGCGTCGACATCTACCCGGACATCAGCGTCCACCGCTGCTATCACGATATGTACGCCGAAAAGCAGAGCGACGAGCTACTGCTCAAACTCAACGACACCCGTGAGCTGTGGGACTCGTGGAACCCAAAGAAGGGCGACACCATCGCCATCGAGGACGGCGCTGCCAAGACGGGCGAAATGTTCGTCGAGAGCGTCGTCCCCGAGTCCGGCATCATCACCCTGCGGGCCTATTCCATCCCGCAGTCTGCGAAGGATAAGCGGAGCAAATCGTGGGAAAAGGTCAAGTTCCTGCAACTGGCTCAGGAGATCGCCGGCCGCCACAGCCTGACGCTCGAGACCTACGGGATCACCGACCAGACCTACGACTACGTCGAGCAGAACAACCTCGCAGACTTCGCATTTTTTCAAAACCGCTGCACCCTCGAGGGCGCGGCGTTTCTGGTGTATGACGGCAAGCTGGTCGTCTACGACGAGGCGTACATGGAAAGCCAGCAGCCAGTCGACACCATCACCATCACCCCGGCCAATGACTTCGAGTACCGCGACGAGGGCACCAACGCCTACGGCTCGGCCGAAGCCGTCAACGGCGGTCTGACCGGCACCTTCGCAGCCCCGAACGGCGGCGACAAGGTGCTGCGCCGGATCCTACCCTTCCGCATGACTGACCAGAGCGAGGCCGACCGCTTCGCCAAGGGCCTCCTCCGGGGCGCCAACAAAAACGCGACCGTCGGCACCCTCTGGACGGGCTCGCTGCTGCGAGACTATGCGGCGGGATCTGTGGTCACGCTGGCGACCGATGGCGTTAAGTCGTGGGACGGCACAGCCTTCATCAGCCGGATCCGGCACGACTACGTCAAGACGCGGAGCAAGCTATACCTCCGCAAGCCACTGGAGGGATATTGATGAACAGCAACAACCAAATGATCCAGAAGGGCAAGATCTCCAGCGTGGAGGGAAAGGCCGACAGGAACGGCGACAAAACCACGGCCAGAGTGCTCCCGAGCACAGCCGACAGCATGGTCACGCGACCGCTGACGATCCCGTGGTATCTGCGCGGGGAGATGGGAAACCTGACCCCCGGCACAGAAGTCGCCTACGCCATGTTCGAGGACGGCACTGGCATCATCCTCTCCCGCATGGACGGAGAGTGGGACGGTATCGTCCCGGGCGACATCACCGTCAAGAAGGGCGCGCTCACGATGCAGGACAAGGGCATCAGCGTCCCGTCGGCAGACGTGACCGCCACGGGCATCAGCCTGACCGGCCACACCCACACCGACAGCATGGGAGGCGGCACTTCTGGCCCACAGTAAGGAGGGATAGACATGGCCGTCATGGCATCATGGAACGGCAAGACGTGGGGCGTCTCCAGCCAGAGGATCGCCGCCCTGAATGGCGTCTCTCACAGCGTCGAGCTCGACACGGAAAACAGCGACGACAAAGCCGGATCCCCGGCGACCAAGACCAAGGCGCTCAAGCTGCAAAGCATGAGCTTCGACTTCGATCTGGCCGCCGCGGTCGGCTGCGACGTGCGCAGTGAGTACGAGTCGTGGACGGCGCTGGTCGGGCAGTATGCCCCCTTCTATCTGGCCGGCCGGCGCTTCGGCCCGGCCAACCTTCAGCTCACAGGCGTGAGCCTATCAGACACCAAGCTGGACAACCTCGGCAGGATCCTGACCGGCAAGATCACGATCAAGCTGACAGAGTACGCCGAGGAGGCCAGCAGCAAAAAGGCCAGTTCTGGAAAATCCAGCAGTAGCGGCAAGAGCGGCAGCAGCTCCAAGTCGGCGGCGGGCATCGCCACCTACAAGGAGCTCGGCATCAGCTCCTCGGCTGTGAACGTCGGAGCCTCCAGCAGCGCCAAAGCATCCAAAAAGCCAACCAATGCGCAGCTCAAGTAAAGCGAGGTGATCCCAATGAAAGCATCTGGCAACGGAGCGCCCGAGATCTGTGTGCAGAACCTCCTAAAGACCATCCGCGGGGAGGTGCCCTATGAGCGCATCAAAGGGATCGACCGCACGCTGATCGACAAGCCGAGCGAAACCGCTGCGACCGATCTGGCCGCCGACGTGGAGTTCCTCGTGGAAACCTACGAGCCCCGCGTGCAGCTCAGTGACTCCGACCTGAAGGCTATGACCGCTCAGGCCGGCGACTTCGAGCTGCGGGCCAGCATCGACAATATCACATGAAGGAGGTGAACAGCGTGAGCGACGCGACAAACACCTACGGCGAGGACATCAAACTCACCACGACAGACGCGAGCACCCTATACAAGACCATCATCACCGAGCTCGAAAAGGGCGCCGGCGAGCCGCTCTACCCGGGCGACGAGCGCCGGATCTTCGGCGAGGCTCTCGTGCCCGTGTTCGTTGCCCTCTACAACAGCCTCAACGACGCCGGCCGGCAGACGCTCCTCCGCTATGCGAGGGGCGAGGTACTGGACGCCATCGGCGAGCGACAGGATGTGAAACGACTGGAAGGCACACCGGCCAAGACGACCATGCGCTTCTCTGTCTCCACGCCGCAGGAGAAAAACATCATCATTCCGAAGTGGACGAAGGTGACGCCGGACAGCGAAAACTATTTTGCAACCGACGAGATCGCTGTGCTGCAAGCTGGCGCCTACTCTGTGGAGGTGCCGACCTCGGCCGTGAGCAACGGCACGAAGTTCAACGGCTACGCAGCCGGCACGATCACCACCCTTGTCGACCTGATCCCCTACATCGAGTCCGTCACCAATCTGACCGAAACGGCCGGAGGCGATGACGGCGAGCCCTACACCACCGAGGGCGACAACCGCCTCCGCGAGCGGATCCGTCTGGCGCCCGCCAAGAGATCCACCGCGGGCCCTGAACAGGCTTACATCTACTGGGTAATGACGGCCGACAGCTCCATCGTGGACGCAAAGGCCGTCAGCGAGAAGGAAACCGTCAGCGAGACCCTCACGGTCTACGACGGCAAAGCCTTCAAGGGCGGCGGCACACTTCTGACCGACACCCTCGTCGTGAAGGCCCACGGGCAGAGCACGGCGGCGGTCAAGGACACGGACTACACCGTCGACTACGCCGACGGCCTGCTGGCCATCACGCTCAAGGGCAGTCTCGCGGCTGCCGAAAGCATCGACATCATCATCACCCGCACGCTGGAGGGCTGCGTCAAGATCGTGCCCCTGCTGGAAGGCGGCGGGATCCCCGACGCTGCCATGCTGGCGAAGGTGCTGGACGTGGTCAACGCCAAGGACATCCGGCCACTCACTGACAAAGTGAGCGCCGTGCCCCCGGAGGTCGAGACCTACGACATCGAGATCGTGTACTACACCACGCCGAAGAACGAGGCCGAGGTGATCGCCAACGTCGAAGGCACCGGCGGCGCGATCGACCGCTACAACGAGTGGCAAGTCGCAGCCCTCGGCCGCGACATCAACCCCGACCAGCTCCGCAAGCGGATCCTCTCGCCTTCGTGGGGCGAGAACCTGACCGGCGCCTTCCGCGTGGACGTCGTCAAGCCGACCTACAAGGCCCTCGACGACACGCAAGTCGCCAAGTTCAGCGGCCACCTGACTGTCAGCCACAAGGTCGAGAGTGAGGTGGTGTAAATGCGGCTCAATGAGACCGAGATGGTCAAGCTGCTGCCTGCGTGGATGCAGGAGGACGGCAGCGACAAGGGCCTCGCCACCGGCTGCGACATCATCAGCCGCGACGCCTATGCGCGCCTGAAGCTCCTGAGCAGGTGGGACAAGATCGACCAGCTCAACGATGCAGAGCTCGACGAAATGGCGTGGGAGCTGAACATCCAGTGGTATGACAGCACCGCGCCCATCGCAGTCAAGCGGGCCGTCATCCGCAGCAGCGACCGCGTCTACGCGAAACTCGGCACCCCATACGCCGTGGAGCAGATCGTGGCCGACTACTTCGGCACCGGCGAGGTCAGGGAGTGGTATCAGTACGGCGGGCAGCCGCATCACTTCAAGGTGCTGAGCGACAACCCGAGCCTCGTCAACAGCAATCTCGACCTGTTCCTGAAGCTGCTGCGGACGGTCAAGCGCCGCAGCTCGTGGCTCGACGCGATCCTGATCTGCCTGACCGGCGAAATGTTCCTCTATTCCGGCATGGCCGTCAGGGATCACACCCAAGAGGTGCACGTCATGGGCAGCGACGAGATCCACATCTACCACGCGGCCGTCGTCCACGACAACAACCGCGAGACCGTCAGCATCGGCACCGACGCGGCGGTCATCTCAGACTAAGGAAAGGAGATAGACATGGCTGCATTTATCAACAACGACATCACCACCGCCGGCCTGATCGTTCTGGCGAAGGGCGTGGCCGGCCAGAAGATCAACTACACCAAGATCGTCCTCGGCGATGGCTACCTCGAGGAGGGCCAGACGCCCCGCACCCTCACCGGCGTGGTCAGCCCGAAGGCGACCGTCGACATCACGAAGCTGAAGATCAACGGCGACGGCACCGTGGCCGTCGGCGGCATCTTCACCAACGGCGACGAGACCGATGGCTTCTACTACCGCGAGCTCGGCCTTTATGCCGAAGATCCCGATCCCGAGGTCGGCGAGGTGCTGTACTGCTACGGCAACTGCGGTGATCTGGCCGAGTGGATCCCGCCCTCCGGCGGCGCCACCATCGTCGAGAAAACCATCGACATCGTCACCGCGATCGGCACGGCCACCAACGTGACCGCCTACATCCCCGCCGACGCCTACGCCACCAAAGAGGACTACGAGACCTACAAGGCCATCGCCCTCGGCGCGCAGGCTACGGCCGAGGAGGCTCTGGCACTCGCCCGGCAGGCCATCGCAATCGCGCAGGCTGCCGAGGCATCGGCCAACGACCTGAGCAACGCGGTCGGCCAGAACACCAGCAAGATCGCAACGCTGTGGGACGCCGTTTTCAGCGACATCACAAGTAACCCGTTCCAGATCACATTCGCAGACTTAACAGGCATCACGCTGAAGTCTGGCGTCTGGAACGCTTCACTTCAAAGGCTCGAGTGCTGATGGGAAACTGCTACAACTACACCCCGATCCCACCGGCCGAAGCCTCCTGCATCATCGCGCACCTGTTCGTCGAGCTGGCCCTGCCCTGCTCCTGCTGCAAGCGGGAGGACGGCGTCATCGTCATTCAGGGCAAGACATACGACGGCAGCAGCGCCCGCGTCACAATCAAAGGCGAGGAGGTGAGATACTACGGCAAGCAACGGACACTCGCGGCCATACGAGCGGGCCAATGTAGGCCGCCCGCCCTTCGGCCGTGACAAACTGCCCGAGATGCAGGTCATCACGGACGCCAAGGAGCTCGAGAAACACACCTACATCAAGACCAGAAACCCGGCCGTTTTCCCGAAGAAGGAGCGGCTCGGTCTGGCACAGAGGATGATGAACGAGGCCAGCGACCTCGTCGCCGATCTGATGGAGGCCAACGATCTGCTCCTGACGGATCCCGAGGAGCGTGAGCTCAGGTATCGCGCGCAGCGGTCGGCGCTTCGCAACTGCCGAAAGCTGATCCACCACATCGAGCTCGCGCATGAGATCCTCAGCGGCTTCAGCGATGACGCCTTTGCATACTGGGCGAAGATGGCGGCCGGCGTGAAGAACCAGACCGCCAAATGGTACAAAACCGATAAAGAGAGGGCCGCCAAGCTGGACGCGCAGAAGCGTCACCAGTGAGGCGGCCCTCGGGGTATGCCTTGTTTTTTCGTGCCGGCTCGGCCAACAACGCCCGCAACGTCAACACCGATGGCACTCTGAACAGGAACAACGCCTACAACGGCAACAACGGCCTGCGCCCCGCTTCGATGGATCGCCCGACTTATTAACCGCCCGGAGACGGACGGCGAACACTGTGCCCCATCATCCAAGGAAGGCATATCCCTCCCGCAGCCGCGGCCGTCTGACCGGCCCGGTCATGGGTAAACACAAGACCGCCGATGCTCCCGGCGGCGCACGCAAAGCGTGGCCGGAGCTATACACGGCGGGGAGACTTTTCAATGGAGAATATCGTAAACAGCACCATTGCGCTCTACAAAGCATACCGCAAAACCCGCTGCGGAAAGCGCGACAACCCGACCGCCATGCGCTACCGCATGGAGGCCATCGAGCGCACCGTCGCCCTCTCTGAGAGGCTCCAGCGGCGCGACTATTCCTTCGGGCCCTACTACCCCTTCAAGGTGTACGAGCCCAAGGAGCGGCTCGTCCTCGCCATCGACTTCGAGGGCAAAGTCGTCCAGCACTCGCTCTGCGACAACGTCCTCGAGCCGGCGTTCTCCCGGCGTTTCATCCGGGACAACTACGCCGGCCAGATCGGAAAAGGCACCCACGACGGCCTCGACCGTCTGGCTGCGGCCATGCGCCACTATTTCTTCAGCCGAAAGGCAGCAGACGAAGCAGCCCGCAAGGCTGCCGGCCTGCCGCCCCGGCCGATGAACGAGTGGGACTACGCCGACGGCTGGGTACTGAAGGGCGATTTTTCAAAGTTCTTTTACACCCTGCTCCATTCCTACTGTTACGAAACGGCCCGCCGGGCCCTGAAGTGGCTGAAGGATCCCGAGCTGATCGACTTCGCTGAGTGGCTGCTGTGGCTCATAATCGACAGCACGCCAGACCCCGGCATCCCGATCGGCAACCAGTCGAGCCAACTGCTCGCGCTGCTCTATCTGGACGCCTTCGACCACTGGCTGAGGGATGACCGCGGCCTCGTATATGGCAGGTACATGGACGACTTCTACATCATCCACAGCGACAAGCTGCTGCTCCGGCAGATACTCAAGGAGATCGAGGCGTACATCAAGCCGCTCGGCCTTCGGCTGAACGGCAAGACGCAGATCCTCCCGCTGAAGAACGGCATCGACTTCCTCGGTTTTCACACCTACCTCACGCAGACCGGCAAGGTCGTGAGAAAAGTGCGAGCCAAGAGCATCGACAACATGAAGCGCAAGATCCGCAAGTTCCGCGGGCTGGTGGACTCCGGCAAGATGACACTCGACAGCGTCGTGCAATCCTACGCGAGCTGGACGGGCCACATCTCACACGGCAACACCTACCACCTGCGGCAGAACATGGACGCCTATTTCTTCAGCTATTTCCCGGAGCTCAAACCATCACCGAAAGGAGACACAACTCATGGCCCAAAAACTGAGCAACCTCGCAAACAAGTCGAAGGTCAAGTTCGGCAGCCTGTACGGCAGCCCGATCGTCTGGATCGTGGCCGATAAGAACCACGCAGGCTACCCCTCCAACAGCGTCACGCTCGTGACCAACCAGATCATCAAGATGCTGTGCTTCGACGCAACAGAACCGAGTAACGGCAACAGCGACCGCCGCGGCTACGGCAACAACCGCTACATCTACTCGAACCTGCGCCAGTGGCTCAACAGCCCCGCGGCTGCCGGCCAGTGGTACACCGCACAGCACTCCGCAGACCAGACGCCGGACTCCTCCCACGTCTGGAACGGCGTCAACCCGTACAGTGGCCTCGCCGGTTTTCTGAACGCCTTCACCGCCAACGAGCGGGCGGCTCTGCTGAACACCACCATCACGGTCGGCAAGAGCTCCACAGACGGCGGCGGGACGGAGACCTGCACGGACAAGATCTTCCCCCTGTCCTGCACTGAGGTCGGCCTGAGCGGTGACCACGTCTGCGGCAGCAAGCTGGCGATCTTCAGCGACAACAACAGCCGCATCGCCACCGTGACGGCCTCCTGCGTCGCCAATTCCAACTATTCCAGCAACCCGGGCTCTGGCGCCGCGTGGTACTACTGGCTGCGGGACGCCTATGCCGGCTCGGCCGGCAACGCCCGCGGCGTCTACACCGGTGGCACTCTGGGCTGGGACTGCGCCTACTTCGGCTACCGCGGCCTGCGCCCCGCTTGTAATCTGTCCTCTGATCTCCTGATCTCCGACTCCGTCGACTCGGATGGATGCTATACAGTGATCTACAATCAGGCGCCCACAGCGCCGTCGTCCATCACTGTCCCGAGCGAAGTGCTCGGCGGCGAGAACCTGAGCATCTCGTGGGCGGCCTCCACCGACCCCGACGGCAACCTCTCCGGCTACGTTCTGGAGCGCAAGGTCGGGAGCGGCACATGGGCGCAGATCTACAAGGGATCCTCGCGCAGCTACACCGACGCCATCACCTACGGATGGACGAGCGTGCAGTACCGCGTCAAGGCATACGACGCCGCCGGCGCGGAGAGTGCGTACACCACCAGCGCCACCCGCACCGTCACCAATAACCGACCGCCCGTCATCAGCGGCACGGACGGCGCCCTCGGCAGCTTCAGCACGGCGGCCCCGTCCTACGAGTACACCGTCACCGACGCCGACGGCCATCAGGTCGACGTCGTGGAGATGCTGGACGGCGTCACGCTGCGCAGCTACACCGTGACCCTCGGCCATACCAACACGCTGACGATCGGCTCCGAGGCGTGGCTGAAGGTCGTGAACGGCAGCCACACCCTGAAGATCGTGGCGACCGACGCCAAGGACGCCAGCGTCACCCGCACGCTGACCTTCACCAAGGCCGTCACGTCCGTCGAGTTCGAGCAGACCCTCGCTATGGAGGCCGACGCCATGCCGACCAAGGCCCTCGCCAACATTCAGGGCAATTTCCCGGCCGGCTGCACGCTTCAGGTCTGGATCTGCAACAACGGCAACGACGCGAGCCCGACGTGGGAGGACATCACGCAGAAGGTCAGAGCCGGCCAGAAGCACTACTTCACAAACAAGACCAAGACGGCCGCAGCGTGGGGCGTCAAGGTTAAGGCCAAGCTGCTCCGCGGCTCTGCTACGGAGACCTGCTACATCCAGTCGATCGGAGGTAACTTTGCATGATTAAGCACAGAGCTGACAGCATCAAAGAGCTGAACGAGAAACAGGCCGCAGAGGCCAAGAAGGACAAAACCATCGCCGAGCAGGCTGACACCATCGAGCTGCTGAAAGGCTGCATCATGGAGCTGGCCGACGTGGTCTACGGCGACGGAGGGGAGGTAACAGCATGAGCAAGATCGTCGAGCTGTACGTCAAGGAGCTGACCCGCGAAGGCTCCACCATGACCATCAACGACGTCCCGAAGAAACTGCGCAAGCAGGTCAAGGACGCCATCGCTGCCATCGAGGCAGCCGCAAACGCTGGCACCGCGAAGGAAGGGGCGAGCGAATGATCGCCCGGGCCCTCGCGTGGCTATTATTAAAAATTGCAGGAAAGGAGGAGCGTGAAATGCTGGTACGTCTGTATGCAGGCGAGATCATCATGGGCCGCATCACCGAGGACAACGTCCCCGCGAAGCTGAAGGCCCGCGTGCACAAGTATCTCGTCGACATGGGCTACTTCGACGACGTCGAGGAGTAAGCCCAACAACAAGGAGGGCCGCGTCCTGCGGCCCTCCGGCTTTTATGAGGTGACACAATGATCGAAATCAACATCGGCGCGCTCGTCGTCCTTATGGGGATCCCGACGGCCGTGACCGGCTTCTGCTTCTGGATGCTCGAGCACAGGATCCAGAAGCGCGAGAAGCAAAAGGAGGCCGAGGAGGCCAAACGACAGAAAGAGGCAGCGGCCCGAGAGCGTGCCCGTGAAGATCTCCAGATCATCACCATTCAGGGCACGTCGGCAGCCATCGCCCTCGGCGAGGCGACGGCCCGGGCCGTGCAGCGCATCCCTGACGCGCATTGTAACGGGGATATGCACGCGGCCCTCGACTACGCTGCCAAAATCAAACACGCGCAGAAGGACTTCCTCACCAGTCAGGGGATCCACGCGATCATCGACTAAGGAGGTGAGCAGCATGGCCGCAAAGAAGCGCCGGCGCAAGCGTAAAAAGAAAATCGAGGCGAGCAAAAAGCTCGCATACTGGGCGGCCAGCGTGGCAACGCTCAGCGCAGCCAGCTCTCTGCTGCTCTCTGCCTTCGGGCGCGACCCGGTCGGTGAGCTGACCGGCACCATCTTCACCGCCTGCGTCGGCTATCTAATCACATACGCCGGCAAGAGCCTCGGCGAGAAAATCAGCCGAAACCGCCACAGGCTCGACGCCGACGGCAACCCGATCCCGGATCCGTCCGGGGACACTCTCAACAATGAGGAGGCACAAGGATGAACACCATCGACATCACCCCCATCGTCAACGCAGCCCTCGCCCTGATCGGCGCCGGCGTCAGCGTTTTCCTGATCCCGTGGCTGAAGAAGCAGACCACCGAGGCACAGCGCAAGGAGCTGACCGCGTGGGTAAAGATCGGCGTCGCTGCCGCTGAGCAGCTCTACGTCGGACAGGGCCGCGGCGAGGAGAAGAAGCAGTACGTCCTCGACTTCCTGAAGCAGAAGGGCTTCAAGGTCGACGAGGAAAGCGTCGTCAACGCGATCGAGGCAATCGTCAAGCAGCTCAACACTGAGGGCCTGACCATCGAATAACGGAGAGGGCGGGCTCCGGCCCGCCCTTTTCTTGCTTGTAAAGGAGGTAAACCCATGAAAAACCAGAACACCGACGACATCAAGCTGAAGCCCGGCGAGACCATCACAGACGAGACTCTCGACGAGCTGACCGGCGGGAAAGGAGACGACAATGAGTAACAGCCCTCTGGTGGTCTACACCAAGCTCAGCCCGAACCACTCGGGCAAGCGCACCAAGAAGATCGACACCATCACTATTCACTGCATGGCGGGCAACTGCTCCGTCGAGACCTGCGGCAACCTGTTCGCCAGCTCTGCGCGGCAGGCGTCCAGCAACTACGGCATCGGCACCGACGGCCGGATCGCCCTGTACGTCGACGAGGCAAACCGCTCGTGGTGCACCTCGTCCAACGCCAACGACCAGCGGGCCGTCACCATCGAAGTCGCCAACAACGGCGGCGCGCCTGACTGGCCCGTCTCCGCGAAGGCATACGCCGCGCTGCTGGATCTCGTGACCGACATCTGCAAGCGAAACGGCATCAAGCGCCTCGTCTGGTCGACCAGAAAAAACGACCGCGTGAACCACCTGAACGGCTGCAACATGACCGTGCACAGGGACTACGCGAATAAGAGCTGCCCGGGCGACTACCTCTACAACCGCCACGGCCAGATCGCCGCCGAAGTCAACAAGCGCCTCGGCGTCAAGGATGCAGGCAGCAGCACCGGCGGCCAGACCTCCGGCAACACAGAGACCGGCCTGAAGGTCGGCGACGTGGTCGACTTCAAGGGCACGCAGCACTACACCAGCGCGGCGGCCAAGGACGCCAAGATCTGCAAGCCCGGCAAGGCCACCATCACGGCCATCGCGGCCGGCAAGGCGCACCCGTACCACCTGAAGGCGGTCGGCGGCGGCTCCACCGTTTACGGCTGGGTAAACGCTGCGGACATCTCGACCGGCAGCACAGGTACGGCCACGAGCTACCGCGTGCGGACGACGGCCGACGTGCTGAACATCCGCAAGGGCCCCGGCACCAACTACGGCGTCGCCGGCCAGATCAAGGGCAAGGGCATCTACACCATCGTCGCCGAAGCCGCAGGCCCCGGCGCGACCAAGTGGGGCAAGCTCAAGAGCGGCGCGGGCTGGATCTCTCTGGACTACGTCACGAAACTCTAAAACCGCATAGAAAAGCAGAAACCCGCCCGGAGATCCCGGGCGGGCTTTTTCTGTTATGTGGGGCTTTACTCCTCAGCGTCGGGATCCGGCGCTTCACCGGCAGCGGCGAGCTCGGCCTCTGTGGGCTGGAACCGCAGCACACGGCCCTCGGAGTCATAGAAACCGCCGAGCAGGATGGTGAAAATATCGACCAGCCAGCCGATCCCGCAGGCCCCGGCCGTCAGCAGCCAGATGACGCCTGTGCCGGTTTTCCCGACATAGAACCGATGGACACCGAAGAAGCCGAGGAAGATGCACAGCAGCAGCGCCACCGTCTTGCTTTTCGGCGACGTCGGCCGCTGCGCTGCGGGGATGCTGACCGCGCCCTGCTGCGCGCCGGACTTCCCGCCGGAGCTCGTCGTATATGACAGACCCGTCCCGGGGATCCCGACGGTCGTGTGGCTTTTCCCCGTCGTGCTGACCGTGTGCTTCAGGCCCTTCGGGCCGAAGCTGATGCTCGCGCTCTTTTTGTTCAGGTTTACCCGGACACCCGGGGCCACCTTAAAGCTGCGTCTAAACCTTGTACCCATGCTTTTCCCTCCTATGTGCGCTTTTTAGCGTTTAGTCATCTTTGGCATAATATTACCACGCCAAAACTGGTAAAGTCAATATTGCATAGTCATCTTTAGCATAAAGGGAGGCGAGGGCTGCGAAAATATACAAACCAGACGGCAGGTGCAACATCTCCGGGGAGAGAGTCAGGGAGGAGCGACTGCGGGCAAACCTGTCACAGGAACAGCTCGCCTACAAGCTCCAGATCATCGGGCTGGACGTCACGCAGAAGGTCATCAGCAGGATCGAGAACGGCGGCCGAGTCGTCGCTGACTACGAGCTGGACTATCTGGCGACCGCTCTCGGCACCACCATCAACCACCTGCTCGGGAAAGAATGAGAAAACCGCACGGCAGCGACGCCGTGCGGCTTTTTTTGTGGAAAAACGCGGGAAAATGTTGAAAATCTGCCGAATTATGCTTGACATTATAGAGCAAACGCTCTATAATATAATCACAGGCAAGGGATAGCCGAGTACAGAAAGAAAGGAGAGCAAAACCGCGGAAAGGAGGCAAAGCCGTGGATACTGAGCAGATGAAAAAACTGCTCGAGCTGCTGGAACAGGCTCTAAAGTGTGAACAGGTTGCCACCATTACGATCACAATAAAGCCGAACCAAAAGCCCAAGCAGTAAGGTCGAAGGACGGCGGGAAAAATCCCGCCCGCCGTTCCTTTTCATTATAACCACGAAACCACGGCAAAGTCAAGCGGGAGGAACAACATGGACATCTCGATCAAAGTGACCTACAAAAGCGAGGGGCTGCAAAAGCTCCGCAAGGCTGCCGGCCTGTCTCAGTCTCAGCTCGCCGATCTGGCTGGGATCAAGGTGCAGGTGCTCCAGCAGTACGAGCGCGGCGCCCGGGACATCAACGGCGCAAAGCTGCCGACGCTGCTGAAGATCTGCAACGCGCTGGAGTGCAGGCTGGCTGACATCATCACAGACGAGGAGACGCTCGAGCTCCTGAAAAAGTACGAGGAACACTGACACACAGAAGGGGCGGCCGGCGGGCCGCCCCTTTTCTTTTATCACGGAGGGGAACACAATGGGACAGCACTGGAGCCATCTGACGCCGACCAAGCGCATCCAGCTCGACGCCTTCATCCGCGCGGGAATGAAGCCGACGGACATCGCCAAGGAGCTCGGCGTGCATCATACGACGATATACCGCGAGCTAAAGCGATGCACCTATGAGCACCGAAACAGCGACTACACCACCGAAATCAGATACAACCCCGACGGCGCGCAGGCTCGATATGAGGCAAACCTCCGCGCCAAGGGCCCGGATCTGAAGATCGGCAACGACTACGAGCTGGCCGACTACCTGATCGCAAAGATCCGCGACGAGAAGTACAGCCCGGAGGCTGCGATCGGTGAGGCCGAGGTCAAGGGCTGGCCATTCAAGACCCACATCTGCGCGAGTACCGCCTACAACTACATCCGCGGCGAGATCTTCGGCGACGAGCTGACCGTCTCCATGCTGCCGCAGCACGGCAAGCGCCACCAGCCGGAGCGCCCGGCCGGATCCATGCCACGCAAGCCCGCGGGCCGGAGCATCGAAGATCGCCCCGAGCACATCAACGACCGCAGCACCTTCGGTCACTGGGAGATGGACAGCGTCGAGAGCTGCCAAGGCGTCAGCAACACCTACATCGTGATGACTGAGCGCAAGACCCGCCGCGAGATCATCATCCCCTCGCCGGATAAGACGAGTGCCAGCGTCGTCGCTGCCCTCGACACCCTCGAGAAGAAAGTCGGATCCAAAGTGTTCCCACTGATCTTCCAGTCGATCACCTGCGACAATGGCTGCGAGTTTGCAGACGCCGCCGGGATCGAGCGCAGCGTCACCGGCCGGGGATCCCGCACTGAGGTCTACTACTGCCACCCGTACCGCCCGAGCGAGCGCGGATCCAACGAGAACCAGAACGGCCTCATACGTCGGCACCTGCCGAAGGGCACCGACCTGAGCACAATCTCCTACGAGGAAACCAAGCGGATCGAGGACTGGCTGAACAACTATCCCCGCAAAATGTTCGGTTATCTGTGCTCCGAGCAGCTTTTCCGGGAAGAAATCGCCCTCATTCTGGCCTCATAAAAAATATTTTTGCTTTTTTGTGCATTTACTCTTGACAAATGGCCGGCAGCACACGCTGCGTGCGGCAAAAGTCCCGCAGGCCGAGCGAAATGATTTACATCTTGTGCGCGTCATCGGGTGCGATTCGGCGTTGCTTTTTTGCGCAGGAGAGGCAACCGCTTACGCCGCACCTGCCGTCAGGAGAAATCTGCCACTCGTGACCGCATGTACTGCACTTCCACCACACTTTTTATTCGAGCGCGCAGTAACCTCTTGCGGCGGCTTCGCGTTCTTCTCATAATCCCATTCCTTCAGCAGATCAGGGCGCTGCGCCGCGATGCTCCTCAGTCTTTTAGAACGATCTGCACAGTACGGACAATTATGTCCTCTTTTGCTTCGGCTGCTGACAGATGCCTCCCATTCATTGTTTCTTCTCACAGCGCTACCAGCTCTGGATGCGTCACAGATAGCCGCAGGTGTTTATGATAATTGCAATACCGGCCCATCTTTTTTCTGGCGGTCTTTCGCGCTTACCTGCCATACAAACTCCCCGTGCTGCCACCAGAATATTTTGTTGGACCGAACTGTTACGTCCTCCGGTACGCGCGGCAGATTTTTAGTTGGGTGCCAAATCTGCACAAGCGGAGAATCAGCCAGCCAGTCCTTGGTTTCGACATAACAGTCAGGGCATCTGCTTTCACGGGAGCTGGTGTGGGAATAAACGCTCGCCTTCCAGACATGGCTCTCTACACATCGCCAGTATACTTCTCTTTCAGAGCCAAAAACGGCATCACGCGGCCTCAAAGGAAAACAAGCTGCTCCAACGGCAGAGGTGTCTTTGCCATCAGCTAAAGATTCCCCCTCGAAAACTCCGCTGTACAGAGTCTTCGAGGGGGAATCTTTGGTGTCAAACAGCATGTCTATCAAGGTACCGCCTTATATGGTCGTTTTGCTTTGCCGCTGATCATCCGGAAACGCAAAGGTCGTCGATCACTTCGACTTCTTTTTTCTCGAGCAATTTCTTTACCCAGCCGCGGTCAGCCTTTCCGGCTTTGGTCGCCGCTACCTTAGCTTCATCCTTTTCGTGATAGACGCGAGCTGCCTCCAGCACCGTCGGCGCATTCTTGATAGGAATGGCGATCACACCGTCGTGGTCGGCAAGAATGATATCGCCGAGATACGCGCTGATCTCTCCGCAGGCGATGGGAACGTTGATCTCGCCCGGGCCTTCTTTATAGGGTCCGCCAGGCGTGCTGCCCGTCGCATAAATGGGAAAGTCCCACTGTGAGAGCTCTTCTATATCGCGGATTGGTCCGTCAAGCACGATGCCAGCGATCTTCTTCTCATAACGCAGATAGGTCATCATGACTTCTCCGATCAACGCGCGTTTGTCATCTCCTTCATTGGAAACGACAAGCACGTCGCCCTCCCCCGCCATTTCCATCGCGGCGTGGATACTCAGAATAGATTTCGGGAGAATCCAGAACAACGATTTACGCCCCATGGGCCGGCCAAATTCTGAATGGTCGTCCCTAAATAAATTAAGGAGGAAACCAATATGAAACTTGGCATTATTCGTTGTATGCAGACAGAGGATTACTGCCCCGGAAGCCGGGATTTTCGGACAATCCGAGAGAGAAAAGGCGCTTTTATGGGAGAGGAGGATATTCAGTTAGTGGGCTTCATCAACTGCGGTGGCTGCCCCGGAAAAAAGCGGTGCTGCGGGCCCGCTCTCTGGTAGAACAGGGCGCAGACACCATTGCGTTTGCTTCCTGTATCAGCAAAGGGACTCCCATTGGTTACCCCTGTCCTTTCGCCAAACGTATGCGGGAGCTGGTGCAGAAAGAGGTAGGCGATGGTGTCCGTATCTTGGATTACACCCATGACGCTGGTCCTGAACCAGAAACATCTCAGAAGCAAAGTTTCTTTTCCCTCCGGCCTATGACTTCAAGGAGGAGTGCTAAATGGTTCAGAACCACTTACTCCACGACCACGGACAAACTATCGAGCAGGAACTGGAACACATGCCCAGCGTAGAGAACTTTCAAACCGTAGCTGATATTTTCAAACAGCTGGGGGATGGCAGCCGTATCCGCATTTTTTGGCTGCTTTGCCACTGTGAGGAATGCGTCATCAATCTTTCGGCCATGGTAGATATGAGCAGTCCTACAGTTTCTCACCGTCTCAAGCAGTTGAAATCAGCAGGTCTGATCGTTAGCCGCCGGGACGGAAAAGAGGTCTATTATAAAGCGGCTGATACACCACCTTGGAGGTTTACACAAAATATGGGATGGTCTCTTTTTATTCCGGCTGCGAATTGCAGCCGGGATTCTTTTGCCACTCAATACCAGAACTCTTTTATTATACCCCGGAGAACGAGACTGTATAGGCGCCGCTGGAGTTGACGCTTACGGTGCTTCACTCTTGCTGCTACCTGGCGCATCTCACTTCTCTCTCACATTTGGGCAAAGAAAAGCCAGAGGAAGCGAATGCACGCCTCTGGCTTGCGTCCGCTTCCTCTGGCAACCGCGGCCCCGCTGGGCTGCGTGGTCTTATTATTCGTCTGCCAACATTGCGCTCCCTTGGCATTGTTCGTCGCTTTGGCAGGGTATCAGTCCCTTTCACCAACGAACAATGCCGTACTCAGGAAAGGAAGGTGAAGAATTGCAAGAGTCCCTATCTTGAAGTGATCGGCAGCTTACAATGACACTTTATAAATTCAGGGAATATTTTAAAAATCAATTCAGCGCTGGATGCGGCCGGAACCATCGCCGTCGGCCAACTTTTCCACCTCGGCCGCTGTAACCATGTTATAATCGCCCTCGACGGTATGCTTGAGCGCGGAGGCCGCCACGGCAAATTCCACAGCCCGCTGATTGCCCTTACCGGTGAGCAGAGCGTAAATCAGACCGCCGCCGAAGCTGTCTCCGCCACCCACGCGGTCAACGATATGCAAGTCATATTTTTTGGAGAAATGGTATTCATTGCCGACAGCGTCAAACAGCATGGCGCTCCAACCGTTGTCGGACGCCGAGCGGGACTCGCGCAGCGTGATAGCGACCTTTTCAAAGCCAAACCGATCAGCAAGCTGTCTTGCAACGGACTTGTAGCCCTCGCGGTTGATCTCGCCGGCATAAATATCGGTCGCCTCCGCCTCAATGCCGAACACATCCTTGGCATCCTCCTCGTTGGAAATGCATACGTCCACGTACTGACACAGATCAGTCATGGCCTCCCGTGCCTGCTGACGGCTCCACAGCTTGCCGCGGTAGTTGAGATCACAGCTAATCTTGAGCCCGTGTGCCTTCGCCGCCTTGCAGGCGTCACGGCAGGCATCCACCATGTTGGGGCCGAGCGCAGGCGTGATGCCGGTAAAGTGGAACCAGTCCGCGCCTTCAAAAATCACATCCCAGTCGAAGTCGGAGGGAGTGGACTCCTGAATGGCAGAATGCGCCCGGTCATAAATGCAAACGGAACCGCGCTGAGACGCGCCTTTCTCATTATAGTAGATACCGATACGGTCGCCTCCACGCACGATCATAGAGGTATCCACGCCGTAGCGGCGCAGAGAGTTGACCGCAGCCTGTCCGATGGCATGCGCGGGCAGCTTGGTGACGTAGACGGCGTCAAGGCCGTAGTTAGCCAGCGAAACAGCTACGTTAGCTTCCCCGCCACCGAAAGAAAACTCCAAGTGGTCCGCCTGAACAAAGCGCTCGTAATTGTATGGCTGGAGACGAACCATCAATTCTCCAAAGGTTACTACTTTCGGCATACTCTTTCCTCCTATCGATTCAGAAGGTGAATGGCAAACCCGCCAAAGTCACCCTTGATGTAAACGAATTTTGGCTCGCCCTTGTCATTATACTGAAGCGTATCCTCATCGAATACAACGCCCGCACGGCCAAGATGATACATCGCGCGCTTCACGCTGTTCGTTCGGAAGCCGATGTGTCCCTTTACCCCCGGACCGGGCTTATTCATGTACTCAACCGCGCTTCCTGCGAACCACGATTTGCTCGTCTGGCGCACATCCAGTCCCAGCAGTACGCTGACTGCACGGGCCAGCGACTCCGCTTCTTCAGCACTTCCGCAGTTTACGCCGACGTGCGCAAGCTCAATGCCCAGCATGGTTTTGACCGCCTCCCGGCACAGTCGGATGATCTCGTCCCACCGCTCGTTTTCGATCATGTCCTTTTTGACCATCCACGTTCCGCCGCAGGCGAGAATCTGGTCGAAAGAGAGGTAATCCATCAGATTTTTGGCATTTATGCCTCCAGTCGGCATCCACTTTAATGTGCGGTAAGGACCAGCCAGTGCTTTGAGCTTGGCAATACCGCCGTTTTGCTCGGCAGGGAAAAACTTCACCGCATCCAAGCCCATGCTCATTGCCTGCTCCATCTCACCGCCGGTGGCGGTGCCGGGAAGCATCAAAGCCCCCTTGGAGAGGCCGTATTTGACCATATCCGGATTGAAGCCAGGGCTGACGATGAATTTTGCTCCCGCTGCCAGCGCACAGTCCAGCTGCTCGCTGGTCGTAACCGTACCAGCACCGACCAGCATCTCCGGAACCTCTTTGCAGATAGCACGGATCGACGCCTCTGCCGCTTGGGTCCGAAACGTAATTTCGGCGGCAGGCAGACCACCTTTTGCCAATGCCTTGGCCAAAGGGACAGCCTTGTCTGGGTCGTCAATAGCAATCACAGGAATGATTCCAATTTTATATATTTGTTCTAAAATCTGATTCATACTTAACAAACACCTTTTTAGGTTTTCAAAAATAAAGTCCTATTGTAAATTGCAATACACTGATCATGGGGCAGCTCTTAGCAGTCTGTTTTTCTGATATCGGGTCAGAGCATCGAGTCCAATTGATTCCAAAAGAGGAAACCTGTACCAAGATACCCGGAAGACGGCGTTTCATAACCGCAGAAATTTGAAAATACTTAGCATTATAGGCTGCTTCATTACCGTTTTGTGGAAATGCAGCAATCAGTTACGACCATTCAACCGCGCAATATCCGACCGCCATACAGCTTTCCACCTTGATAAAAAGGGGGGCCTGAGGAGGTCTTCCCCAGGCCCCAAAACAGGCGCTTACAGCTTATCCTCACGCATAAAATGAGCATTGGTCCCATCAATGGAGAAGAACTCATCTGCTGCACGCCGACCGATGTCATCTGGGTACTTAGATATCTCATTCAAGTACTCTTTTTCATCTACATAGGTAAACGCGCCGTCTCGCATTATGACCTTGCCGTCCACTGCAACCAGCGAAACCTCGGATCCCCTGGCACTGTAAACCAGATTAGGTACCATGTTGCGCATTGGGTAAGTGTACACCGGTAACATGGAGGGACAATTGAGATCTATAGCAATATAGTCCGCACATTTTCCAGGCTCAAGAGAGCCTACGGTATCGCCCAAGCCAATCGCTTGGGCACCCTCAATGGTAGCCATACGCAGGGCTTTCCAGGCGGGCATAACTTCCGGATTCTGATACTTGATCTTGTTGAAGAGGCAAACATTTTTCATCTCATTGATGATATTATGGCAGTTGTTGCCCGGAGCCTGATCGGAACCCAAGGCCACCACACCGCCCGCCTGTTGGAAAACAACACTTGGGCAGACAATGCCATCAATGATGCCGATCGAACCCGGATTAACGATCATTGAGGCACCTCGTTTGGCAATAAGGGCAGCTTCCTCATCTGTGCAGTCAGTAAGATGGACTGCAATAAGAGATTCATCCAGATAGCCCAACTCATCCAGAAAAGCTGTAGGACGCTTGCCATAGCGCTGGACGATCTGATAGGTCTCTCGATCTCCTTGCTGCACATGCATATGGATTTTGGTACCCCGCTCCTTGACCGCCTTTTGGATACGCAACAGCATCTCCGGGCTGACAAAGTCAGCGCCTTGCGGGCCAAACAGGATCTTAATCCGTCCCCCTGCCTTGTTGTTCCATTTATTATACAGATCAATGTTTCGATTCAGGCTTTCCTCTCCCATGGCATCATCAAACTCATAGAGTTCGCCCGGTTGATAAACCCGTCGTTTAGCCGCTCGAATCGTCTGTGCAATATTCCCTCGGGCGCCCACCTTATCGATGAAAGCACACACATTTTCCATTTTGGATTCATAGTCGCCCAGAGTGGTAGTGCCTGCCCGGACGGCCTCCAGAATGGCCACTCGGCTGCCCACATCCCGTTCCTCGTCATTAACCGCGTTGTCAAAGGGCTGGAGGCCGAACATCATCCAACTGTTGGTGTCTTGGGCCAATCCGCGCATAATATTGCATGCAGTATGCATATGGCCGTCGATAAAACCAGGCAGCACCATATGATGATCCAAGGTGATCATTTCCTCAGCTGTATATTCCGCTAAAATCTCAGGCCGGTTGCCCACCTTCAAGATTTTGCCTCCGTCTACAGCCATAGCGGCATCACTATGATAGCCCACGCCGGCTCCCTCCATCGTATAGAAATGCGGGGCCACCACAATGGTATCAATCTTTTTCATAAATGTCTCCTATTCCAACGGCAAAGCAGTTAGTGTACCTTCTCAGGGTAACGCCGTTTGGTAAGCTGAGTCAGAGTAATCAGGCTCACTGTCAGAATAGCAGCAGTAACCGCAATACTCAAGACATACTGTCCGGTCAGTCCGCCAAAAAGGAATCCCACGAAAGCCGAAATACCAACCGTAATTCCGTAGGGGATCTGCGTCATAACATGGACGATATGGTTGCAGGAAGCACCGGTAGAAGAGAGCACAGTCGTATTGGAGATAGGGGAGCACTGGTCGCCGAACAGGCCACCGCCAATCACGGCGCCAACAACAAACGGAATGGAAATATCAAAGGCGACGGCCATTGGGAAAGCAATGGGCATCATAATAGACCACACGCCCCAAGAGGAACCGGTCGAAAACGAAATGAGTGCGCCAAACAGGAATACCAAAGCCGGAACCATGCCGGGAGTCAGGTACTGCTCCACAATATGGATCAGAAACTCGCTGGTCCCCATGCCTTTGACGATAGAGCCCAAGGACCATGCGCACACCAGAATAAAGGGAACCGAGATCAGTTCGGCCATACCGTTGACAAAGGTATCGAACGCCTTGGTCACGCTGAAGAGCTTGGTGCTTACACCCATGATGCCCGCACCCAGCGCGCCACCCATAAAGGCGATGCAAATAGCAAGTGTAATGTTGGCACTGCGGAAGCATCCCACCAACCCGTTGTTAACCAGATCGCCGGACCAGAAAATGGTGGCAAAGAGAGAACCAAACAGGCAAACAATAGGGATAATAAAGTTCCACATAGTAAGCTTATAATCTGCGGGCAGTTCATTTTTCACCTCTGGAACCAAGGGCTGAACCCCGTCGTCCAGCAGCTTTCCGGTCTCTCTGGCCCGCTTTTCTTCCTTGTACATAGGGCCAAAGTTCAAGCCGAAAGCAGCAACGATCAAAACAGAAATCATGGCAAATACGCCATACAGATTGAACGGAAGCATATTCAACCAGATGCCCCATTCGTTGCCCTCAACGCCGCTTGCCAACAGCTCTGCGGCAATCAGTCCCGTGATAAAGGGACCATAGCTGCTAATGGGAGAAAGCGCAGCTAAATTGCATCCCATGGAATCCAAGATATAAGCCAATTTTGCCCGAGAGATGCGCACCATGTCAGTAACGGGCCGCATGATAGTACCAAGCATGAGGCAGGGCTCCGTATAGCTGAAAATGAAGGCGCTTAGGCAAGTAACTATCTGCCCCTTCTTGGCAGTATTGATAACCTTTGTCACCCTAGTAGCAAAGGCCTCTGCAGCACCAGTGGTACGGAGCATGGCGATCATACCGCCGGAGAGTGTAACCAAAATAATCAAAGATGCATTTCCGCTGAGAGAGGGGATCATATAGTCCGAGATAATTTTGACAAAACCAACCAAAGGGTTAAAGCCGTTCATCATTGTGGACCCCAACCAAACCGCGATGAATAAAGAGAAAATCGTCTGTTTGGTCCACAGGGCCAATCCGATTGCCACGATGGGGGGAATGAGACACAACACTCCATATGTAGTATCCATATAACAAGCCTCCTGTTATAAATTATCTATGGTTTTTTTCATGGAATCTCTGCTTCCGCAACTACAGGCCCTATCCGAATCTGCAAATCACACCTCCTCACTTTCTTGGTCCAGGGATGCGCAAAACGTAAGTCTTGCAAAATCAAGACACGGCATATCTGCTTTGAACGAGACTGATCATACTATATACCGTATATTTTCATGAACAGATCAAAAGTTTTGCTCACTCCGGTTTCCAGCCTCCCACCGCTCCCAACATCTTCGGTTTTGGCAGCGCGAGTAGCTACGGATCACACTTGGTTAATTTCGGTTTTCGTAACCGGATGCGTACATATTTGCAGGGATGAATTTTCCCTGGCCGTAGCGGCCCACAAACTTGGCGTTCTCCACTACAACCTGGCCTCGCAGCAGAACCGTCTCCACCCGGCCAGACTGACGACGGCCCTCATAGAGGTTGTAGTCCACGCCGTTAGGGTTATCTGCCAGATGAACTGTCCCCTCATAATTGGGATCGAAAATGACAACATCTGCGTCAGAACCTACCGCCAGCGTTCCCTTTCTCGGATAGATACCGTTGATTTTTGCCGGCTGAGTGGCTATAACATCTACAAATTTCTGGCGGGTCAGCTTTCCCGTGCATACACCTTCGGTCCACACCATATGCAGTCGATCGCCGGCGCCGGGGGAACCGTTTGGAATCTGAGTAAAATCATTCCTGCCGGCCTGCTTGAGCTCTGCCACATCTATACCGCAGTGGTCGGATGAGACCGCCGTCAGCAGTCCGTCGGATAATGCCTGCCAAAGAGCCTCGCAGTCCTCACGATCCCGCAAAGCGGGGGAGCAAACGAACTTAGCCGCTTCATTGAAATCCGGATTATCCAGAACTTCCTTAGTGGTGGTCAGATAGTGAGTGCAAGTCTCGCCGGAAACCCGCTGGCCAGTTCCCTTGGCCTTTTGTAATTCGGCAATGGCTTCCCGACAGGTCATATGAGCAATATAAAGAGGCGTATCGGTCTGACCAGCCAGATAAATAGCCCGGCGCACCGCCTCCGCCTCAGTAAAAGGCGGACGGGAAACATAATGGTAATGCGGCGTCAGTTGGCCCTTCTTTACACACTCGCTGCGGAGGAAATTCAGGATCTCTCCATTCTCTGCGTGCACAAATACCGTAGCGCCAACCTGCCGGCTCTTCTCCAGAATACGGAAGAAAGTACCGTCATCTACATGAAGCGGAGAGCCGTTGTAGGCCATAAAAATCTTGATGCTGGAAATGCCTCTCCGAGGAAATTCTTCGATCTCATCAAAGATACTGTCCATAATATATGTTACCATGGAATGCAGTGCAAAATCCACACAAGACTTATCCTTCGCCCGCACATTGATTCGATAATCAATGGAATCCAGCAGTCCGCGATCCGGATCCTGCGGAGCAAAGTCCACAATGGTGGTCGTGCCGCCTACAATAGCAGAGTCGGTCGTCTCATATCCGGCGGTGTCACGGTTGCCGACATTACACAGGGCGGAAAAGTGGGTGTGCTGGTCTACGCCTCCCGGAAACACATATTTACCTTTGGCGTCTATCACACGATCTGCAGCTTCGTCCAAATGTGTCCCCATTGCGCGGATCACATCGCCCTCCACCAGGATATCCCCCACATACTCTTGTTCTGCGGTTACGATTGTGCCTCCTTTAATCAAGGTACGCATACTGTCATCTCCTAAAATATCAATTCTTGTTTGGTAAACATGGGAAAGCCTACGATATTCTTCTGCTCTGGGAAGCCCCAAGTAGACACCTTGCTGGTACGCAGCCCCATATCTACCATGGCTTCCGCAAATTTAACTGCTGGCATTACCCCATCCAACACGGGAACGCCCAGCTGGGCGGACAGGTCCTCAACAAAGTCCACGAAACCAGCGCACCCCAGCAAAATACATTCGGCGCCGTCCTGCTGCACGGCTAACTTTCCCTGATAGGCTAACGCTTCCAATCCCTTCTTGGGGTCCCTGCCAAATTCCAGCACGCTCAAACCTGTGGATCGGATAGAACGGCAAAACTTTTCCGCTCCATAGTTGGAGACCACATCCTCTGTAACCTTGCGAGACCGATCCAACACCGATACGATAGAAAAGTACGGCGCTATAAATTTGGCAGCAGCAATGGCCGACTCACAGATACCCAGCACAGGCTTGGAGGTGACCTCTCTGGCTGCCTGAAGCCCAGGGTCACCAAAGCAGGCGATGATAAATGCATCGGCGCCTTCCTCTCGGTCTCCCCGGATCACTTCTTTCAGGACCCCCGGAACAGCCAAATACTCATCCACATAACATTCGATGCTGTCCGGCCCGGATGCCGGAGTAACCGCCCAAACCTGAGTGTCGCTGCGTGCCACTCGACGTGCTAAATTTTCTATACTTTCAGTCATGGATTGCGTCGTATTGGGATTGATGATTTTGATCTTCACAATTTTCCCTCCTCTTGGTCCAAAGCCTGAACCATCTCCATCAGCAGATCAGCTCCCTGGTACAAGTCCTCAGGAGCGCTGTATTCTCGGATAGAGTGGCTAATCCCGTCTTTGCTGGGAATGAACAGAAGCATGGAGGGGACCGCTTTCCCCCAATTCATCAGATCGTGTCCTGCACCGCTGAACATTCTGCGAAAACGGATACCGCGGTTGCGGCACAGTGTCTCGCTCAGCTTTATCAGCTTAGAACTGCACTGGGTAGGCGACTGGCGAATATATTCTTCGCCTACCAGCTCCGGGTGCTCTTTCAGCACGGAGTCAATGACCTGATCCATGGGCTCCATCGTTGGGTTGCGCAGTTCCACAATAAACTCCACCTTGCCCGGAATCACATTGACCGCTCCTGGGAACACCTGAAGGGTTCCTACAGTGCAGACCATATCCGGCGAAGCGGCCTCAGTCCGTTCCATAAGCTGGGTAATGATCCGGCAGGCTTTCACCAGCGCGTCATCCCGCAGATGCATGGGTGTGCTGCCTGCATGATTGGCACAGCCGGAAACCGTCATGCGATAGCGCACGATGCCCACAATACCATCAACCACGCCTATTTGCATCCTTTCAGCTTCTAATACCCCGCCCTGCTCAATATGTAACTCCAAGTAACACTGATATTGGGTCAGATCTCTTCGGCAGGCGCCGACCTGCTCCATTGTAAGTCCGTGGAGGGCCAGATTTGGCCGCATAGCTTCATCAATCTCTCCGCCGGTAAATGCCTTACTTCCAAAAGTTCCGCCAATGACATTGCCTTCCTCCTCGGTAAATGCAATCACCTGGATGGGATGCCGATTTTGATATCCCAACTCCTTAAGGCGCTGCACACACTCGATTCCGGACAACACACCATAGGTTCCGTCGTAAATCCCGCCCCCCGGCACCGTATCGATGTGGGATCCAATGCAAATGATCTCTCCCTGACCGGGAAGCGTACCGATCAGATTCCCTACAGGATCGACGGATGTCTGAAGTCCTGCCTGTTCCATGCACTGCTGAACATAGATTCGTCCTTCGTCATAGGCAGGGGTATACGGCAATCGTGTGGTTCCTTCTTTCGGCACAAAACCGATTCGCCCAAGTCGGGTCAAATGATCATATAAGCGGGTACCGTTGATCATACTCATGCGGGGTCCCCCTCAGTCTTATGGGATCTGACAAACTCCTCCAGCTCCTGCAGCCCCTGCTCCAGGCACTGCATGGATGTCGCATAGGACAGACGGATATATCCCTCGCCAAATTCGCCAAAGGCCGTACCGGGTACCACTACCACCTGTCGTTCTTCCAGCAGCTTCATGGCAAATTCTTCACAAGGCATACCCAGTTGACTGATGTCAATAAATGCATAGAAAGTCCCAGCCGGAGCATGGCAGGACAAACCAGGGATCTCAGATATCCGCCTCATCACATAGTCCCGGCGCAGGCGGTACTGATCCACCATATACTTCAAGTGGTCTTGTGGACCTTCCAAAGCTTCAATAGCCGCGACCTGGCAGGGAGTGGCCGCACAAGCACTGACATTTTCCTGCAGCTTGACCATATTCCGGATCACATTTTCCGGTCCGGCAGCATAACCGATACGCCAACCGGTCATCGCATAGGTTTTGGAAAGGCTATCAATAACCAGGGTCCGTTCTTTCATTCCAGGCAGAGCAGCAAAGCTTGTATAAGTCCTCCCATCAAAGAGGATGTGCTTATACACCTCATCAGCCAAGATCACCAAGTCCTGCTTCTGGGCCAATTCGGCCAGTTGGAGCAGCGTTTCAGTGCTGGCTACAGCTCCTGTGGGGTTGCATGGGCTGTTTAGAATAATGGCCTTTGTCTTATCGGTAACAGCTTCGGCAATAGCGGATACATCCAAATCAAATCCCCGTTGTGCGTTGGTTTTCACCGACACCGGCACGCCGCCGCACATCCGAATCTGTTGGACATAATTAGTCCAGCAGGGTTCGTTGACGATAACCTCATCCCCAGGATTCAGCAGCACTTTCAGCGCCAAAAACAAGGCTCCCATGGCTCCAGGCGTCACCACAATTTGGCTTGCAGGATCGTAAGAGAGTCCCTCTGTGCGATGGAGATACGCTGCAATCGCCTGGCGCAGAGCCAGCAGCCCTGCATTTTCTGAATACTTGGTCTTTCCTTCCCGAATGGCCCTGCACCCAGCCTCCACTACGTTCGACGAGGCAGTAAAATCCGGCTCTCCCAGTGTAAAACTAATTACATGATCGTACTCCAGCGCCTTATTGAACATTTTTCGAATCTTGGAGGGTTGGATCTGCTGAGTGTTATCTGAAATTTGAATCATATAGGTAACTCCTTTCTACTCCGATTCTTCCGTTCCCTTAATTTGAGAACAGTCATCAATATTCCAAATGCCAAGGAAAGCACCGCTGCAAATACGATACGATATTCTTGCGGAAGAAGAAATCCCACGGTATTGACGGGGATCCAAAAGAGAGGAATCGTTTTAAACAGAGTAAAATCGATCAATTCTCCCCAATCTACAGAGTCCACCGCTTGGCGTGGAGTGATATGCTGTCCCGCCAAAAAGCGGATTTCAGCATAATTTCCACATACTCGCATCAGAGCGGAATGAATAGGAGCAAAAAACAGATTATTGGTCAAGCTGGTAAAAAAGGCCTGTGCCAGAGCATTTCCATATCCCGGAAGAAGACCTGCTGCCATGGCTTGCCGGGTACCTTGGCTGAACACGGTAAAGGCAAGCGTGACAAGGACGCCTCCTATTCCCCAACTCAGGCTTTTGAACCAAGTCGCCCGGTTGATCTGCCAAGTTCCCTCCAACATACGTCCGGAGAGCAACTCACCCGCCGTAGCATAGACAGCGAATTGCGCAAAACCTGCCAGATAAGGATACGCTATATTGACCTTGGCAAAGCCTCCTGTGACGCAAAAGAGTACCGTAAACACAGCCAACAACCCATAAGCAGCTGCCCACCAAATATCGCTTCGTTTCATATGCATCCCCTAACTTTTGTACCCCAAATATAGCAAAATGGAACCGGCGTTAAAATTCAGCGCCAGTTCCATTTTATGTAGTCTGTATATTATTTGGACAAGCCTTCTGTGTCCCGATGTAAGACCAACGAATCTTTATATACTACCAAAGGATAATGCAGTTTAGCCAATGCAGGCGGTACATTTTTCCCGAGTTTTATTTATAGCGCATCAAAATCGATCTTGTTGGTTGATACAGGAAGACTCTGGATCATCTGTATCCGGTTACGCACATTCATTTTGGTATATATGCTGTGGAAATGTTTTTTTACCGTATGGATACTGATATTCATTTTTTGAGCGATATCTTCATTGGACAGCCCGTGTACGGCCAAATCTAACATTTCCCCTTCTCGACTGGTCAAGCCGTACTGGCTGCACAACTTTTCATGATATCCTTTTGCGTAAAAATAGCGGGTGTCTCCCTTTTTTGCTTCATATACTAAACGGTATGCAAAGTGCTTGTGCAACTGCTCCAATACAAACATATCCCGTTCGCTAAACGGAGGCTTATCAGCTTGCCGGTACAATTTCAATAAGCCGACCGGTTCTTCTCGAAAGGAGATGGAAAGGCCGACGGAATATGCCAAGCGATTGGGCAGATAGAAGTTCTGGTAGATTCCGCTGCTATTCACCTGTTCATCCGAAGATGCCATAGATTCCCGAAAAGCACCGCCTTTACAGGTATACAGCGCCCAGCGAAAAGCATCTGAATTCAGGCTTTCCTGCATCCAGACATCGACAGCCTGCTGAGGCAGATGAAAAGCCGCTGGGGCCTGAAACTGATAGGATCCATTCTCCGCAATAGAGATTCGGGCAAAAATTGCGCTATCATACGAAATCAAAAAAGGAAGCCATCGGTTCAGAATTTCATGCTGCATTTCCTCTACTGTATAGATAAATGAAATATTGTATGCGATCTCATTGAGGCGTATCCATTCGTTTTCATTTAAAAATGCCATATCAATATCTCCCTTAACATTTGTATCCAGCCATAAGCAAAGCTCAAAAAGATAACAGTATCAATGAATTCCGACCACAATTGCAATTAAAGCGTTCCCATCGTAGAAAGCATTCTAACTCGGTCACAGGTGTAGATGCTCGAAATGCAGATGTGCCACATTATCTCTGACATAACATTCTCCCCACCCTTTCTTTGTCCGATCAGGTCTTGGCGTTCACATAAATACACCCGATCCTATCGATAAGTTTCTCGCGTTATGCTACCATTATTATATCAGGCAGAAGGCTAAAAAGCAATTCCAAACAGAAAGCTGAAAAGCAAAGTAATAAGGCTGCATCTCCACGATCACGATGTCGGCACATTGAATCTCAATTTTGAAACCATTCTTGACAGCAGGCATTTTCTTCACCTTTTCAGAGACGAACGAAGCATGAGCCTCCGTGCGCAATCTACCTCTGCGCGGGCGGTATCATCGCGTTTTCGCCGCTGCTCATCCGCCTGCTTGCAGCGGAGAACTACCTGAGCTCCGCAAATGTCAGGTATTTTGTGCGAAAAAGATAGAATAAATTTTTAGAGCGTTCACGCCGCCCGGTCAAACGCTATCTTGAAAGCCTCCGCCGAGGACATAAAGCTGAGGATTTCTTTCGGGTAATCATTGAGCCACGTCTCGACGCACTTAACCTCCGCCGCCGTCACCTTGTCGAAGTCCGTCCCTTTCGGGAACTGCCGCCATATTATGCGGTTAATATTCTCGTTCGTGCCGCGCTCGCAAGAGCTATATGCATGGCAGTAATAGACCGTCGTCCGCTTTGCATCCTTGTGCCGGGCGCTCCGCTCAATGCCGTCAGCATCCGCGAACTCGGAGCCGTTGTCTACGATTATCGTTTTGAAAATCTCATAGAACACCGCGCCGTAAATACACTCGAGGCGGTCTAAAGCCGCGACGACCGAGCTACCCGAGCTCAATAACGTAGGTTGATTTTCACCTATTATTGTGAATAATAGGCGTAGGAGCATAGAGTCCATCTGTTTCCAGATCCCTTGCGATGCCACATGCCAGCTTGAAGCCCGCCGTAAAGCTCAGCAGCGTGGCCTCCTCCAGTAACATATTCTGTGCATCTAGCAGACGGAGCAGCTTCTTGCGCTTCTCATCACCCATTCTCCCTCACGTACCTCTTCGCGGGCGGATTGGACAGCGCGGACGAGCCGCTCCGGCGGCTTCTTGTCAAACCGTTCCTGCAAGGCTTTCATGTAGTCGTACATGGTATCCCTCCCTTTGCAGCCACAACACATACCACAACTCACCGCACAAAGCTACTGTTATTTCGATGCTGACGATATTCATATCTCCAGCATCCCCTGCAAGCCCGCGCTGGCGGCCTTTTTGTTCTTATCAAAGGCATGGGTATAAATGTCGAGCGTAGTGGATGGCTGGCTAAGAATAAAGTTCATAGTGTGGTTCCTCCTCATTTTTCTTTGGTAGGTGTTTTGATGGCGAGGGTAGGTTCGTGCATCAGCTCATAACGAGTATCGCTGCTGCCATCCAGCAAGCTGTCCAAAGTCAGCTGCCAGCAGGCTTTCCGAGGATCATAGTTGGTGATGATATCCGTAAGCTCAAAGAAGTGCTCATTCACAGAGTCGGTGCAGCATCGGTAAATCTCAGTCAGCTGTTCCGGGCTGAAAAGCTGTTCCTTTTGGATAAGTCCTGAGCGTGTGGCGAAGTCCTGCTTGGCGCCATCGTAGTTCTCCATAAAGTAGTGTCCGTGTACCACACCCGTGCGGTCATAGTCCCAATCCCATGTGACGAATTGAACGCCGTATTTGCTCGGAGAACCTGCCAGCACCGTGCCGCCAAAGTCAGCGAGGATACGGTAGTCGCCATCCAGTCCGCTGGCTTTGAGCTGCGGGGCAGCTTCCATAGCGGTCATATACTCCAGCGTTTTCGCGGCGATGTCCTCGACGCGATATAGGGCATCCTCTGCCTGGGGCGTGTCCACATCCTCTCGCCGATAGAATACGCTGCCCTTGCCGGTGATGCGGCAGAGGGGTGTGCCATTCCAATGGACAGGCAACTGCTCTCCCTCCACCGGCAGGGTTCCAAATCCTGCACGGTGCAGGGGAGTACGGACTTCTTCAAGGTAGCGAAGCTGACGGCTTGTGTTTTGGGTGTCCATGTAAGCGATCCTCCTGTTGTAAAAAAATAAGGCCGGAGAGGTCTTCTCCGGCCTGCCGCTTCAGACGCTGCAGCCAGCGCCCTTTTAGAAATTGAAAAAAGGCACCGCTTTTTCAGCTGTCAAAGCCGACAAAACGACGCCCAAATATTTATGATTCTTTTTCTGCGATGATGCCGCTTTTTTGAGAGAAAAGTTCTCTCTAAAAGGGCGCTGGAGGTTGGAAACTGTCCAAGACATGAGATACTCCAGTTCAAATCCGGTCAGTTGCTCCGAAACCTCCATAAAAATCTATGGTTCAAAAGAAGAAATCCGGGCTCGAAAAAGCCCGGAAACGGTTGATGCGCTTGGCTTTGCGCCAGACGCATCTATACCGGTAATTCTTTATGGTATGCCCGACTGGATTCGAACCAGCGGCCTTCAGAGTCGGAGTCTGACGCTCTATCCAACTGAGCTACGGGCACATATTGAATTGGGACGCAGGGGTTAACAAAGTAAGTATAGCAACTTTTTCCACTTCTGTAAAGCTAAAATTTTCGTCAAAGATCGTTAAAAAAATTGACAACTTCTTCTCTCGCTCGTATAATTGCAGTATCCTAAAACAAAGGATCGTTCCTTATGAAAAAACGCAAAATTTCCGACGCTGTCGTCCGGCGTCTTCCCCGTTACTACCGCTATCTCGACGATCTGCACTCCAAGGGCATCGTGCGCATCTCGTCGAGCTCGCTCGGCGAGCGCATGGGCATCACCGCCTCGCAGATCCGCCAGGACCTGAGCTGCTTTGGCGAATTCGGCCAGCAGGGCTACGGCTACAACATTTTGGAGCTGCGCACCGAGATCGGTCATATTCTCGGCGTGGACGAGCAGCACCGCCTCGTCGTCGTCGGCGCCGGCCACCTGGGCCACGCGCTGCTGCGCAACTTTGACTTCATGCAGACCGGTTTTCTGCTTGACACCGCGTTCGACGTCTCCCCCACGCTCATCGGCACGCGCGTCAACAACGTGCTTATCCGTTCGTTCGACGAGATCGGCGACTATTTCGCCGTGTGCCATCCCGATGTTGCGGTACTGACCGTGCCCAAGCACATCGCGCAGGAGGTCGCCGAGCAGCTCGTTGCGCTCGGCGTGCGCGGGATCTGGAATTTCACCAACACAGAGCTGCACGTCGGCAGCGAGGTCTTCACCGAGGACGTCCACTTTGCCGACAGTCTGCTCACGCTGAGCTACCGCATCTCCAAGACCTCCGCCGAGGCGGAGGAGGAAGGAGCCAAACCGTGAAAAGGCCCATTGCCCTGCTCGCATCGCTCCTCGCAGTGACGATGCTCGCCACCGCGGCCATGGCCGCAGGGGGAGACAGCAGCGACCCGCTGATCTCGCTCAACTATCTGCAAACAACGTTTACCACCAAGGCGACTTCGTCCATCGACGCCGCCCTCGACAAGTCCGATCAGGCGGCGTATTCAAAGGCTGAGGCCGCACTCCGCTCGACCATCGCCGTGGCCGAGGCCAACGTGGGCGCGCAGCGCGCCGACGTCTTCACCGAGTCGCGCCTCAAGCAGGGAGATGTGCTCTCCGGCACGACAGGGCTTCAGGTCATCGTGCTGGCGGGCAGCGTCAATGTGCAGTTTTCCTCCGGCGCGGTCGTCGACGTGACGAACGGCAGTGAGGTTAAAAGCGGCGCGGCGCTCGCGGAAAATCACCGCTATCTCGTCGCCGAGGACACGACAGCGCTTTTCACCGTCACCGGCAAGACCGCGGTCGTGAATTACTGCGGCTTCTATTCCATCGCAAGCTCTTCCTCGGTCGACTATCCGGCCATGGCCGCCTCGCTCAAAACGCTCACGCTCTTCCGCGGGTCGGACACGGGCTACGGCGAGGGCTTTGACCTCGAAAAGGCCCCCACGCGCATGGAGGCGCTCATTATGCTCATTCGTCTTCTCGGCGAGGAGAGCGAGGCGCTGACCTGCACGGCCTACCAGCCCTTTACCGACGTGCCCGACTGGGCGCTGCCCTACGCGGCCTACGCCTACTCCAAAGGCTACACCAACGGCGTCGGCCCAACGACATTCGGCACGACGATGAGTGCATCGGCGGAGATGTACACAGAATTTCTGCTGCGTGCACTGCGCTACAGCTCCACCGCGCAGTCTGATATCTCCAACGCGCCCGAGCGCGCGTACTTTGTGGGCGTCCTGACCGCGGGCGAGGTGAGCGCGCTGCGTGCATCCGCGTTCCTGCGCGCTGATGTTGTGTATCTTTCCTACTACGCGCTCGAAACGAATGTCAGCGGCGGCAGCACACTGAGCGACACGCTCAGCGCGCGTGGTGTCTTCTCCGACGCGGCCTACCGCGCTTCCCGCGCGATGGTAAATTCTGCGCGCATCGGCTGACACCTTTTTGCGTTCCCACCATACTATGGATTGAGACCGCCGCGCGGGCGGTTTCAATCTTCATAGGGGGTTCGTTTTATGTGCAATAATAACTGTGGTTTTGGCGGCGGCTGCTGCCTGTGGATCCTGATCCTCATCATCCTGATCTTCGCCTGCGGCGGCTGCGGCGGTGGCTGCGGCTGCAACAATGGCTGCGGCTGCAACAATGGCTGTGGCTGCAATAACGGCTGCGGCTGCTAAACCTGCATAAGAAGGGGGCTGTGCGAAAGCGCGGCCCTCTTTTTTTGCTTTCTGCGCACAGCGCAGTGGGGATGGCAGCGCCGGTGGCGCTGCCTCGAATCAAGGGGGGGATTCTCTTTCTCGAAAGAGAATCCCCCCCTTGAACCCCCAAGAGAAAGGTTACATTGCCTGTCTCGATCTTGAAGAGCTGCACACGCTGCGCAATGTAAGTGCGGTGTACATGGCTTCGCCATGAATCTTCTGCGAGTCGTGACTACACGCAACCGCGCCTTACTATCGTGAGGCGCGAGTGACGGCAGCACGGCGGCAGACTGCGTGCGGGCGCGGCATTGCTGCGCTCGCCGCTTTTGGAGGGTGCTTTTTTAGTTTTGTGCTGTGATATAGATTTCTTCTGCTTTTTGCTGGGCAGAGATAAGTGTTTCTTTGGCGTCGCCGTAATTTTGTGTTTCGATTTGGGAAAGTGCGTCGGTGATCGCGTTGAATAAGGTGGTATACATCTTCTGATAGTCCATTGTGTTCTTCTTTCGTACGCTATAAAGTATGCTAATTTAGAATCTATATTTAGCATACACCACAGCAAGAGGTGATTACCATGGCTGATTTCATCCCGAAGCAATATACCAAGGAACCCATCACGATCCGGATTGCCCCCGATAAGCTGGCGCAGATTGACGCGTTTGCCGCGAAGTTCAACATGAGCAGAAGCGAATTTATCAACCAGTGCATCGACTACGCACTGAACAATCTTCCCCAGACATAAAAACGACCGCCACCGCGGTCGTTTTTTGTTACGCGGCGAGCACAGCAACACCGCGCCCGCATGCAGTCTGTCGGCGTGCTACCGTCACACGCGCCTCACGGTAGTAAGGCGCGGTTAATAGTGGTGCCGAATCGCAGGGATTCATGGCGAAGCCATGTACACCGCACCCGATTCGGCAAGCATTGCAGCTCTTCAAGCTACCGACCGGCAATGAGCGGGATTGAGGGGGGAAGGCCCCTCGTCCCTTTCTCTTGGGGGGTGTAAGTGGGGCTGTTCTCTTTCCTCGGAAAGAGAACAGCCCCACTTTTGCGCACTCCCGCGCCGCGCGGGAGATTATTTCACGTTTTATTAAAACGCGATCACACCCAAATGTTCAAGCAAGATCTTGAGCCCGATCAAAATAAGGATCACGCCGCCGGTGAGCTCGGCGCGGCTCTTATAGCGCGAGCCGAACACATTGCCAACGTACACACCCGCAATCGAGATCACAAACGTCGTGCAGCCGATGATCGTGATGGCAGGCACAATATTCACCTGTAAAAAAGCAAACGTCACGCCGACGGCCAGCGCGTCGATGCTCGTGGCGACGGCGAGGATGAGCAGCTCCTTGAAGTTGACGCCCGCGTAGGGCTTTTCCTCTTCTTTCTCCTCTTCGCGGCTCTCCTTGATCATGTTAAAGCCGATCAGCGCGAGCAGGACGAAGGCAATCCAGTGGTCGAAGCGCTCGATATACCCTGAAAACCGGCTGCCGAGAAGGTAGCCCGTCAGCGGCATCAGCGCTTGGAATCCGCCGAAAAAGAGGCCGATGCAGAGCGTATACTTTTTGTCGATCTTCTGCATGGAAAGGCCCTTGCAGATCGACACGGCGAAGGCGTCCATCGAAAGCCCGATACCGATGAGGAACAGCTCGAAAAATGTCATGGTAAGATCCTCCAAACAACAAAAAATCAGGCGCGGTACCGCACCTGAGCATAAGAAAAGAGACACAGGTACAGCGAAGCCATACTTGAGTCTCGTTGTTTAAGACAAGCCAGACCGCAAAAGCGGTCAGTCTGTTGACTTGCCACGCCATCTAAAGCAGTTGACGCCATCTACTCCCTCAAAGTAGGACACAGTATATCATATCCCCGCAGGGCCGTCAAGCATTCTTTGACTCGCATTCAGACATTTTTCATTCAATGTATCATTATTTCTGAATCGTTCGATAAAAATATGAAATCATTGACAAAAGTTCCCTTGCCATTCCCACGCTGCTGTGCTAAACTAAATATCAAATTTAAGAAAGGATGTCCTCATACCGCTATGGAATTCTTATCGAACAAGCCCCTTCTCATCACCGACACCATCCTGCGCGACGCGCACCAGTCGCAGGCTGCCACGCGCATGACGCTCGAACAAATGCTCCCCGCCTGCGAAATTCTCGACTCGATCGGCTACTACTCTCTCGAGTGCTGGGGCGGCGCCACGTTCGACGCCTGCCTGCGTTTTCTGGATGAGGATCCGTGGGAGCGGCTGCGCCAGCTGCGCGCCCACCTGCCGCACACGAAGCTCCAGATGCTCTTCCGCGGCCAGAACATCTTAGGATACAAGCACTATGCTGACGACGTCGTCGACGAGTTCTGCGGCAAGTCCATTGATAACGGCATCGACATCATCCGCATCTTCGATGCGCTCAACGATGTGCGTAACTTAGAGCAGGCCATCAAGTCCACGAAGAAATACGGTGGTCAGGTCGAGGCCACTCTCTCCTACACCATCTCCCCCATCCACAATGAGGATTATTTCGTGAAGCTCGCTAAGGAGCTCGAGCAGATGGGCGCGGACGCTCTCTGCATCAAGGACATGGCGAACCTGCTGCTGCCGATGGATGCCTACTCCCTTGTCAAGCGCCTCAAGGAGACCGTCAGCATCCCCATCCATCTGCACACGCACAACACCAGCGGCACGGGCGACATGGTCAACCTGATGGCCGCGATGGCGGGCGTCGACATTGTCGACACCGCGCTCTCCCCGCTCGCCAACGGCACGTCCCAGCCCGCGACGGAGTCCCTCGTCGCCACGCTCAAGGGCACGCCGCGCGACACAGGGCTCGACCTGAACAAGATGAGCGAGGCTGCCGTCCACTTCCGCAAGGTCGCGGATGAGCTCAAATCGAGCGGCGCGCTCGACCCGAAGGTGCTGAATGTCGACACGAACACGCTCCTCTATCAGGTCCCCGGCGGTATGCTCTCGAACCTCATCTCCCAGCTCAAGCAGGCGGGCAAGGAGGACAAGTACTACGACGTGCTCGCTGAGATTCCGCGCGTGCGCGAGGACTTCGGCTATCCCCCGCTGGTCACGCCGTCCAGCCAGATCGTCGGCACGCAGGCCGTGCTGAACATCATCACCGGCGAGCGCTACAAGATGGTCCCCAAGGAGTCCAAGGCCATGCTGCGCGGCGAATACGGCAAGCTGCCCGGAACGGTCAACGAAGAGGTCCGCGCCAAGGCCGGCATCAAGCCCGAGGACGTCATCACCTGCCGCCCCGCCGACCTTCTGGAGCCCGAGCTTCCCAAGTACCGCGAGGAGTACAAGGACCTCGCCAAGAGCGAGGAGGACGTGCTCTCCCTCGCGCTGTTCCCGCAGGTCGCACCCAAGTTCATCAACCGCCGCAACCTGCGCACGCCGAAGCCGCACCGCACGATGGCTCCCATCGCGCACCGCGAAGCAAAGGAGCGCGCCGTCGCGCCGTTCTCCCGCAAGTAAACCGCAACGAAAAATCGCCCTTCCAAATGGAAGGGCGATTTTCTTATTTTGTCAGGTCGAGCTGCATCTGCACGTGCGGGATGCCGTCCTCTAAGAATTCTTCCGACGTCTGGCGGAAGCCGAAGTTCTCGTACAGTTTCTTCACATAGGTCTGCGCTTCAATCGTGATCCTATCGGCGTGCAGCTTCTCTTTCGCCGTGCCGATGGCCGCGGCGACGATTTGCTTCCCCAGACCGCAGCGCCGTTTCACGGCGATCACGCGGCCGATGGAGACCTCCGGAAACGTTGCGCCGCGCGGCAGAACGCGCGCATAGGCCTCGATGCCGTCCTTGTCCCGCAGCCAGACGTGATAGGCGTCCTTGTCCGCGTCGTCGACCTCCTGATAGCAGCATTTCTGCTCCACGACGAAGACCGACACGCGCAGCCTGTAAATTTCATAGAGCTCTTGCGCCGTGAGCTCGGAAAAATGCTTGACGAACAGCTCCATGCACTTTCCCTCAGCGGATGAAGTGCGTGGCGATCCGCTCTTCCTTTTCAGGCAGGCCGAACTGCTCCTTGCCGAGCGCGATACTCTTCATCAAAAACGTCATGTTGCGCGCGAGCGTGCGCATCGTCTGCCGGCCCTCTCCGTCCTGCTCCGCCTCGCCCGGTGCGCGGCCGTGGATGCTGTTCCAGTACTGGCTGGACGCGACCGGCATGCCGGAGATGGTGAAATACTTGTTGAGCTCATCGAACGTCGCCGAGCAGCCGCCGCGGCGCGCGCAGACGACGCTCGCGCCGACCTTCATCGTCTTGTCGAACGGTGTGCTGTAAAACAGGCGATCGAGGCAGGCGATGAGCGTCGCGTTCGCGGACGCGTAATAGACGGGGCTCGCCACGACGAGGCCGTCCGCCTCCTCAAACTTCGGCTTGAGCTCGTTGACCACGTCGTCAAAAACACACTTGCCGAGCTTGCCGCAGGCTCCGCAGGCCGTGCAGCCGCGCACGGCCTGATTGCCGATGAGCACGGTCTCGACCTCCACGCCGCTTGCCTTGAAGATCTCCTCCATCTCACGCAGTGCGACGGCGGTGTTGCCGTTTGCGTGCGGGCTGCCGTTGAGCATCAGTACCTTCAAATTTTTCATTGCTGTCTTCTCCTGTATGCTCCGCGCGCCGCTGAGCGCTTGCCTTGCTCAACGCGCACTGTTTTCTATTCTCTCGTCGATCTCGCGAAAAAGCCGCCGGTAGTCTTCGTTCGACCAAATCCTTTTCGGCCGCCAGCAGTCCCGCAGCTGTCGCAGCGCGGGCGAATCGCCGCAAAAGGCTTTCACCCGCTGCGCCGCGAATTCATTGGCGTCCACCTCGTAAGGAAAGCCCAGATAAGCGTCGCGAAACCTCTCTTCTCCGCCGTCCAAGCGGCACTCCTGCCAGGTTTCGCCGCGCAGGCGGAAGCACGTTCCATCATAGAGCACCACGTAGGGAAGGCTTACGCGGATCATCGCGTCGAAGCGCTCGGGATGCTGGTACTGCTCCGCGTGCCGCAGCTCGTGGACAAGATAGAACATCGCCTCGTACTCCGGCGCACTTTGCAGCACGGCCGGATTGAGAAAAAGCGTTTTTGCCACCGGATCAAACGTGCCGTTGGCCGTCTCGTATCCCTGCGGCATGTCCCACGAAAGTACGACGGACAGTCCGCGCTCTGCGCAGATGCTTCCGACCAGCGTGCTCCATTCCGTCTGTCCCATGGGCTGGCCTCCTCTCGATTACTCCTCGCCCGCGTCCCCTGACATACGGTGGGCTTTGCGCTCTTTTTTGTAGCGGTACATGTTGTGGTCGGCGCGGTCCTTGACCGTGACGACGTTCTCACTTGAAATCTCTGCCGAGCCGAACGACACCGTCGGCAGGAAGTCGAGTTCCTTGCGCCGCTCGTCCAGCCGGCGCACAAAGTCCCGTGCACAGGCGTGTTCCCTGTCGCCGTCGCGCAGCAGCACGCAGAATTCATCGCCGCCCGTGCGGTAGCAGTAACCGTGGCGCGCATAGGCCTTCTTGATGCACGCGGCGATCTCGGCAAGGCAGATATCGCCTTTCACGTGGCCATATCGGTCGTTGACCTGCTTGAAGTCGTCCACGTCGAAGACGACAAGCACCTCGCCGCTGCGGCGCATCTCCGCCGTGCGATTGAGATAGCTGTTCTGATTCAAAAGGCCCGTGAGCGCGTCGAGCTGGTTCCACATCTCGCTGCAATAGATGAAATACAGCACCGAAAGCAGCGTGACGCACAGCCATGTCACGTGCAGCTGCGGCAGCGCGATCTGGATGATCGTCTCCGCCGCCAGAAAGACGATGAACGGATAGATCAGTACGCGGCTGCGATTCTGGAACGCACGCGCCGTGATGGCCGTACAGGCCGCAAGATAAACAAGCGCGGCAAAGTACGCCGTAACGTAAAACGCGAAAAAGTCGCCGCGCGAATAAAGGTTCTCTTCGCTCACGGAGAACACCATCCCGCGCGGCAGCATCAGCGCCAGCGAAATGAGATACGCCGCCTCGCACGCGACCGCCGTTTTGAATCCGCGCCGGACGCCCTGCTTTTTGTCCAGCACATACACAAGGCACAGCGACACCGCGGGCGACAGGCCGAAACCGAGGTAGTTCGACAAAATATTCAGACAGCGCAGATGCACCGGCGCACCGTCAACCAGAATCGTGATGACCTCGAGGATCGAGATCACGCCGATGAGCACAAAGGCGAGGAAAAAGCCGCGCTTCTGCTTTCCGTTGAGCGTTTCGCTCATCTTTGTGAGGATGCACATGAACGTCAGCACGAAGAGGTCGATCGTCGTTAAAACCAAGAAATACTGATCTATCATAAAATCAAAAATACCTTCTGCCAAAATAAAAGGCCGATAATCCGGCCCGACAAAAATCTCCTCATTTGTCCTCTTTGGGACATTTTTAGTATATCACATAGTTTGACATTTGCAAAGCACAGAATGCGACGCACAAAAATTTTGCATATCCCGCGCAGGGCCAAAACGCGGTAAAAATTCACATATCTTACGATTATCCGCCCTGCGTATCTCCAAATTACGGAATAATTGTGCATTGTGCAAGGCATATATTTCCCGTATAATGCAACCATTCCGCGGTCTTTGCGGAAAATCGGAAAAAGGGGCTCCGCCCCGAAACAAAAAAGGAGATTTGCAATGAAAAAAACTGTCACTCTGGCGCTCACCCTCGCGCTTGTGCTGGGCCTTCTGTCCGGCTGCGCCAACAATGACACACCGGCTGATAACGCCGAGAACAGCAAGGCAGCGGAGACTGCCGAAAACTTTACCGACGAAATGAAGATCCCCTACGCTGTCGACCTGTCCCCTGAGGACGGCGCGGACTCCGTGGAACGCAGCGGCGACCATGAAAACTCGCCCTACTTCGCCCACCCCGACGTCTACAACATGGAGTCCACGGACACGCTGACCATGCTGCCCCACTTCAGGACCATGCAGCAGACCAGCGAATGGTCCTGCGGCGTGACGGCGGCGCTGATGGTACTCGACTGGTACGATGCGCTCGGCGACTGGAACGAAGAGTCCCTCGCGGCGCTGCGCCACTCGCTCGACGGCACGGAGCTTGAGGGCTATCCCGGCACCACACTCAACCAGGCCATTGACATTTTCAACGGCGTAGGCGATTTTGATATAATATCCTCCAACGACTATCCCGACGGCATCTGGCTCGACGATATTCAGGGCTGGCTGAGCGAAGGCAAGCCCGTTATGATCTGCTGGAACGACTGGGGCGGCCACTGGCAGACCATCATCGGCTACGATACGATGGGCACGGAAAATGAGAACGACGACGTCTTCCTCGTCGCCGACTCCTACGACACCACCGACCACAATCAGGACGGCTACGGCATCTATCCCGCCGAGCGCCTGATGTACAACTTCACGATGTACGGTGCGTTCCCTGAAAGCGAGGGTGGCAGCGACATGCTGTTTCTTGTCGCCTCTCCCAGCGCGAAATAACGATCCAAACGCAGCAAAAAGCAGCAGGCCGTCGGTCTGCTGCTTTTTTCGTTTCACTTACTGTCTGCAAATTTTGATAAGCAGGAGCTTTCCATCCCGCACGGAGATTTTCGCGGTCTTTCCGGGCAGGACCTCGTTGCTCACGCCGTACTGGTATTCGCACGTGATCTCCGCGCCGTCGAGCGGGTACTTCGCATCGCGGATCGTAATCCCCCTCGCACAGCCCGTGATATTGAGCAGCGAGAAAAACGGGTACTTATCCTCGATGGAGACTTCGTCCTTCGAGACGATCTGCATCTCCGAATAGTCGTCCACGATCTCCGCCCTTTTGCCGAGCGAATCGAGGTAGAGCAGGATCGACACGTTTCCGAGCGTGTGGTCGAGCCGCGCGCCGATGACGCCGATGAGCAAAAAGTCGTCATACCCGCGCTGTACCATCGTCTTGACGGCAAACACCGTGTCGGTGTCGTCCTTTTCACACGGGAGCACGATGGTCTCTACATCGAGGTGCGGATTGCAGTGCGAGTCAAAGTCGCCGACGATCAGCGCGGGCTTCACCCCCAGCGCCTCCATGTGCTTGAGGCCGCTGTCGCAGAAGACGATCGCATCGTCCGCTCTCAGATATTGCTTTACGCGCGCATAGTCGCCGATGTCCGCGCCGCCGACGATCACGCAGCGTTTTTTCTCGCTCACAGTCTCATCTCCCAAGCCATCTGCCAGAAGGCCATCTCGTAGCGCGAGCAGGCGATGAAAATGTCCTCCAAATGCCGGAGCTGCTCTTCCGTATAGTGCGCGGACAGGCGGTCGAGCGTTTCGATCAGGATGACATTGCCCGCGGCATACTCGTCTGAGGCGTAGCCGCGGATCCAGTCGCCGTAGAACGGGTCGTCGACCGACTCGGGGCGGTTCGCAACGATCTTCTTGGCGATGACCTCGTAGCTGTAAGCGCACGAGAGCACCGCCGCCAAGACCTCGACCTCGCTCTCATCATAGGCGACACGGACCATGTAGGACGTGTAGGAGAGATTATCGAGCGAGGGCTTCATCGCGTCGATCTCCTCCTGCGTCACTGCAAACTTACCCATGTAACCCTTGTGCACGTCCAGCTCGCCGTTCATCACGTTGATGTACTTGGCGAAAAGGTTCGCCGTCTCGACGCTTTTCGCCTTGGCGACGCCCACGGCGTAGGTCTTGGCATAGTCCTTGAGATACAGGAAGTCCTGCATGATGTAGTAGCGGAACTTATCACGCTCCAGCGTGCCGTTCTGGATGCCGAGCACAAAGGGGTGCTCGTTGTAGGCGTCCCAGATCGTTTTGCTGGCGTTCAGCAGTCTTTCAGATGTTTTCACTTGGTATTTTCCTTTGCAAACTCGCCCCGCAGGTCAAAATTGTGCTGCATGGGCCCCGCCCCCTTGCCGAGGTCCAGCATTGCCGACAGCGCGCCGGAAATGTACTCCTTCGCCCGCGCGACGGACTCGCTGAGCGAGTAACCCTTGGCGAGGTTCGACGCGATGGCGCTCGAGAGCGTGCAGCCCGTGCCGTGAGTGTTGGGATTGTCGATGCGCTTGCCCTCGAACCACTGCATCTCGCCGCCTGCGTAGAGCAGGTCATTGGCGTCGTTCACGCGGTGACCGCCCTTTAAGAGCACGGCGCAGCCGTAGGTGTCGCCGATGCGCTTGGCGGCGCGCTCCATGTCGTCCCTGCTCTCGATCTTCTCACTGGAGAGGATCTCACCCTCGGGAATGTTCGGCGTGATGACGGTCGAGAGCGGCAGAAGCTCGTCGATGAGCGTCTGCACCGCGTCGGTCTTCATCAGGCTTGAGCCGCTCGTCGCGACCATCACTGGGTCGACCACGATGTTCTTTGCCCCGTAGTGGCGCAGCCGCTCCGCGATCACGCGGATCAGGTCGGAGGACGAAACCATACCGATCTTGACCGCGTCGGGGAAGATATCTTCAAATACCGCGTCCAGCTGCTCTTTTAAGAATGCAGGCGTTGCCTCCTGAATTGCCCTCACGCCGGTCGTGTTCTGTGCCGTGAGCGCGGTGATCGCGGTCATGGCATAAACACCGTTCATCGTCATCGTTTTGATGTCTGCCTGAATACCGGCGCCTCCGCAGGAATCGCTTCCCGCGATGGATAATGCTGTTTTCATCGTTTTTCGTCCTTTCGATTCAAAATGCATCTCTTTTGTTATGCGACAGAGAGTGGTGCCCCCGGTCTGCCGCCCAAAGCCGCGGCTTTAGTCCGCCGCGGTCATTGCCCAGAATTGCTCTAAATGCTCAAAGCTCGTGATATAGCAGTCCGCCAGCGCTCTGACCTCGTCCTGGCGCTTCTCGCTCTCGTCGAAGACCGCCGCGACGGTAAAGCCGTCCTTTTTCGCGGTTTCGATGGCGTGGATGGCGTCCTCGATGACCACGGTGCTGCCGCGCTGCGCGCCAAAATGCTCCATCGCACGGCGGAAGATGACGGGCTCGTCCTTGCCGTGCCCGACCTCGCTGCATGTGAAGATCGCGTCGAAGAGGTTCTCAATGCCGCAGCGCCGCAGCGCCGCTTCGATGAGGTAGCGGTCTGTCGCCGTCGCGATGCAGACGTCGGCGCCCTTTGCGCGCAGCTCTTTCAAAAACGGGACAACGCCCGGCTTTGGCTGCACCTCGTCGCGGTAAAAATGCTCGATGATGCCATCGATGCCCGCCATGATCTCCTCGGGCGTCTCCGCAAGGTCATACTCTTTTTTCAGGTGCTCCGCCGCCTGTAAGAGGCTCAGCGCGCGCACCTCCTCGCGCACGGTGGGCTTGGGCTCTTTGCCGCGCGAGCGCACATAGCTCTCCGCCACCGTGTCCCAGAGGTACATGGAGTCGAACAGCGTGCCGTCAAAGTCAAAGATCACGCACTTGAGCTTCATGCGTTCACCATTTTTTCCGACAGCGCGCGCAGCTCGCGGCATTCGCTTTCGATGTCCTCCGCCGAGAAGATGGCGCTGACCAGCGCCACACCGTCCACGCCTGTGCCCGAAAGCTCGAGGATGTTGCTCTTGTTGAGCCCGCCGATGGCCACGACCGGAATATCAACCGCGTCACAGATGGCCTTGAGCGTTTCCTTCGGAAGCACGTCGACGTCCGTCTTTGTCGAGGTCGAGAACATCGCGCCCACGCCGAGGCAGTCTGCCCCGTCGCGCACGGCCTGCTTCGCCTCTTCGACGGAGTGGACAGAGACACCGACCATCATGTTGTCGCCGACCTTTTCGCGCACCTTCGCCGCAGCCATGTCCTCCTGACCGACGTGCACGCCCTCGGCACCGCAGGCGATAGCGACGTCCACATTGTCGTTGATAAACAGCGGCACGCCGTAGCGCTTGCACAGCGCCGCGATCTGCTTCGCCTCTTCGAGGAAATCCTCGTCGCCGAGTTTCTTTTCGCGCACCTGCACACAGGTCGCGCCGCCCTTGAGCGCGCATTCGACCTGCTCGTATAAGCTCTGTCTGCCGACCCACGCGCGGTCTGTGACGGCGTAGAGCAGCATCGTCTTCTTATCGCACTTCATACTTTGCGCCTTCCTCCAGCTGTTCGGGCGTCATGTTGTAGATGGCGTCGATGATGTAATTGCGATAGGTGGAGTTGCCATCCTGCGCGGAAAGGCGCGCGTGCGCGATCTCGCCGGCAAGGCCCATGGCGCAGACCGCCGCCGCGGCAGCCTCCAGCGGATGCTCGGGGTTCGCCGTCACATACGCCGCCGTCATGGCGGAGAGCTGGCAGCCCGTGCCCGTGATGGAGGACATCATGGGGTGGCCGTTTCGGATGCAGTAGGCTTTCTTGCCGTCCACCACAATGTCGATCGCGCCGGTGATGGCGACGACCGCGCCCGTCTTTTCGGCAAAGGCCTTGGCGAACGCGACCGCGCTGTCAAGGTTCTCCTCGCTCACCTTGTCCGCGACATCGGCGTCCACGCCCTTGGTCGTACCGCTGCCGGAGGCAAGGGTCTTGACCTCGGAGATGTTGCCGCGGATGACGGTGAATTTGACCTCTTCAAGGAGCTTCTGCGCCGTCTCCGTTCTCAGTTTCGACGCGCCAGCGCCCACGGGATCGAGCACGACGGGGTGAGAAAGCGCGTTCGCGCGCTTGCCCGCAAGGAACATCGACTCGATCGTGCGCTTGTTGAGCGTGCCGATGTTGATGTTCAATCCACCGCAGATCGTCGTGATCTCCTCGACCTCGCTTTGGTCGTCCGACATGATGGGCGATGCGCCGCAGGCCAGCACGATGTTGGCGCAGTCGTTCACCGTGACATAGTTCGTGATGTTGTGGATGAGAGGGCACTTGCCTCTCACGTTTTCGAGCATTTTCTGAAACATATCTGTTTCTCCTTTCTGAATAAAAAACAGGAGGCGCCCACAACGGGCGTCTCCTGTAAAAAGCCATGAGGTCAACTTCCTACGGCGGCATTACCCGCATCAGGTGAAAGGGTCGAAGTTGGAGCACTTCCTCTCAGCCCGCCTGCACGAGCTCCCCTGTTTTTTCTTGAACGACTGTATTATACGCTTTTTTTCGGCATCTGCAAGGGGGAAATGATTCAAATGCCGCAACTCGTCGATCAAAGCGCTTCATCCATTCTGCCGCAGTAGTTTTCCGGAACGGTCAGCGCTGCAATTCACTCTTTGGTGAGCAGGCAGACGGCCTCCACAGATGCCCCGCATTCATCAAATTGCGTGAGCACCTTTTGTTCAATGGGAAACTTGTACTCCGGCCTTAGAGCGTCTGAGCTTCTTTTCCTCGTTGCGTAGAACTCTCATGGTTTCTCTGCTGACCTCGCATACTTCGCCGGTGAGCTTCACGCGCACCATGCACTTGCCTTCCTCTGTAGTCCAGAGATCGTAGTCAAATTCGATAGGGGTTTTCATTGTCTTGTCCTTTCCGCTGGCGCGGAGCAGCGGATGGACGAGACAAAAATAGAGCCGCATGACGGTGAGCTTGAATCCCATGCCG